>JAHZIT010000088.1 GCA_022601275.1 Actinomycetes bacterium | reverse complement strand
GGTTATCCGCGGATGCCGGCCACGGTGATCGCCGAGCGGGTCGGCTGGGCGCATGGGATCACGATCCTCAAGGACCGGGTCCGTGAGCTGCGTCCGTTGTATCTGCCACCGGATCCATGCGGGCGGACCCGGTACCTCGCCGGTGAGCTGGCGCAGTGCGATCTGTGGTTCCCACCGGTGGACATCCCGCTGGGCGATAGCCAGTCTGGACGACCTCCGGTGTTGGTGATTGTGGCCGGTTATTCACGGGTAATCGCAGCGATAATGCTGCCGACGCGGAAGTCGGCCGACCTGTTGTGTGGTCACTGGGAACTGTTGCGCAGCTGGGGTTGTACTCCACGGGCACTGGTGTGGGACAACGAGTCTGCGATCGGCAAGTGGCGGGCCGGCAGGCCCGAGCTGACCACGTCGATGAATGCCTTCCGCGGCCTGCTAGGTATCAAGGTGGTGCTGTGCCGTCCAGGTGACCCCGAAGCCAAGGGGCTGGTGGAGCGGGCCAACGGATATTTGGAGACCTCGTTTCTGCCTGGCAGGTCGTTCACCTCGCCGGAGGACTTCAACAACCAACTATCTGCATGGTTAGCGCTAGCCAACTGCCGTGTCCACCGCAGCCTGGGCTGTCGGCCGGTCGACCGGTGGGACGCTGATGTCGCAGCGATGCTGGCGCTTCCGCCCACACCGCCGGCGGTGGGCTGGGCAACCACGGTGCGGTTGGGGCGGGATCACTATGTGCGCCTGGATGCCAACGACTACTCGGTGCACCCGTCGGTGATCGGCCGCAAGATCACCGTCAGTGCCGACCTGGACGCGGTGCGGGTGCACTGCGATTCGGTTCTAGTCGCTGAACATCGACGCTGTTGGGCGTCGCACCAGACGATCAGCGACCCTGCCCATGTTCAGGCCGCTGCTCAGCTGCGCACCCAGCGTCGTCTGACTGCCGCCACGTCCGCTCCTACCGATTCCGGCGTCGCCTACCGGGACCTGGCTGACTATGACCGCATCCTCGGCCTGGATGGCGAGGTCGCCTCATGACCACCAGACCCACCTCGACGGCCAGCCGCGATATCCGCGCCGAACTGGCATTTCTGACCCGTGCCCTCAAAGCACCCTCGCTCGCCGATGCGATCGGCAGGTTGGCTGAGCGGGCCCGCACCGAGAACTGGACCCATGAGGAGTTCCTGGCCGCTTGTCTGCAGCGCGAGGTCGCTGCCCGGGAGTCTCATGGTGGTGAGGGACGGATTCGAGCTGCACGATTTCCAGCGCGAAAAGCATTGGAAGAATTCGACTTCGACTACCAACGCTCCCTCAAACGCGATCAGATCGCCCACCTGGGCACCCTGGACTTCATCGCCTCCAAACAGAACGTGGTGTTCCTCGGACCACCAGGAACCGGCAAGACCCATTTGTCCACTGGCCTGGGAATCCGAGCCTGCCAAGCCGGCCACCGGGTCGCGTTCGCCACCGCCGCCCAATGGGTCGACCGCCTCGCTACAGCCCATCACGGCGACCGACTTCAAGACGAGCTGGTCAAACTGGGCCGCGTCCCGCTGCTGATCATCGACCTATGCCGACCCCGCGACTATGCCGAGGGTGTGGCGGCGTGAGCCGGAAACCAGGGCAACGGCCGTGGTTTCAGCAAGCGCCTGGGTGACGGGGTCGGCATATCGTCACAGGCTTTCGAGGAAGGCAAGGAGCTTGTCGCGTGGCCGGTATCGGCCTGGCACCGCCGATGACGGCGTGGTGGCCTCGAGTGCGCGTTGTTTGATGGACATGTCGGCGTGCAGGTAGATGCTGGTCGATCGCAGGTCGGCGTGACCGAGCCACAGGGCGATGACGGCCGTGTCGACCCCGGCCTGCAACAACGACATCGCGCAGCTGTGACGCAGCACGTGGGGATGGATCTGCGCCGGGCGGATCGTGGGACATGTCCGTGCGGCGGTGGTCGCGTGCAGACGAACGAGGCGTTCCACTGCGTCGGTGCTGAGCCGCCGTCCGGTGCGGGTCGGGAGCAGCGGCTGGTCACCCCGACCGTCGCGCTCGGCCAGCCAGACCCGCAGTATCGCCTGGGTGGTCGTGGTCAGCGGAACAGTGCGGTGCTTTCGACCCTTTCCGATACATCGGACGCTGGCCCCGTCGCCGAAAACGATGTCGCCACAATCGAGTCCGGTCAGTTCTGAAACCCGCAGCCCGGTTTGCGTTGCCAACAGCAGCAGGGCACGGTCTCTACGGCCTTCCCACCGGCTGGTGTCGGGTGCGGCGACCAGAGCATCGATCTCGACCACTGTGAGAAATGCGATGATCTGCTTCTCAAACCTTTTGGCCGGGATGGCCAAGACCCGCTGGATCACCTCAGCGTGCTCGGGGTGACGTAGTGCGGCGAAGGCGAACAGCGAGCGAATGGCGGTCAGCCGCAGATTACGGGTGCGCGGGCTGTTGTGTCGGTCGCGTTCGAGGTGCTCGAGGAACGCGGCGACCAGGTCGGCGTCGAGGTCGGCCCAATCAAGACGGGTAGGGGCCTTGCCGGTGCGAATCTGGGCGAACCCGAGCAGCAGTTTGAGCGAGTCGCGGTAGGACACGACGGTGCGTGGGCTGGCCTGTCGCTGTTTGGTGAGCCTGTCGGTGAAGAACGCTTGCAGTGTCGGGGCGATCGGGCTCATCGGGTGCTCGCCTCAGTTGTGGTTTCCAGGCGTCGTGCGGCCATCGCCAACAACTCCGGTGCGGCTGAGAGGTACCAATATGTCCACCGTGGGTCTCGATGCCCGAGAAAGGTTGAAAGCACCGGCAGGCGGGCATCGACATCCTCTCCGGCCCGATACCAGCCGATCAGCGTCCGAACGGCGAATGTGTGCCGCAGATCGTGAATCCGCGGCCGTGAGGCCGCGTCAGCTCCGATCCCTGCACTGTCGCAGAGGTTTCGGAAGACCGCGTGGACCGTGGGATAGACCATTCTGTTGCCCCGGGTCGAGACGAAGAAGCTCACCGTTTTCGGTTGGCGGTGAACCTCTTCGCGCAGACGGGCGTAGCGTTGTAGCGCGGCCAGCACCGATGGCTGCAATGGCACCAATCGTGACTTGCCGAACTTCGACTCGCGGATCGTCAACGTCGCGTCGGTTTCGGCGACGTCACTGCGGTCGAGTCGGATGGCTTCACCGACCCGCATGCCGGTGGCCGCCAACAGGCCAATCACGGTTCCGTGTGTTTCCGAGGCGAACCGGGTCCGCAAGCGTTGCGCGCCCTTCACCAGCGCGTCGATGTCGTCGAGGCTGAAGATGTAGGGCTCGTGACGGCGCCGGCGTGAACTGATCAGCCCAAACGGCGGGATCTCAGTGCGTGGGTCGAGTCCGGCCATATGCCGGGCGAACCCGCGGGCGATGGTCATGCGGTGGGAGGCCACTGTGCCCGACGGGTCGACGTCGGGTGCGGTGACCCACGCTAACGCGGCGGCAACGGTCACCGTCTCCAGGCCGGCCTCATCGAGGAAGGCCACGAAGCGCGGCAACAGCCGATGGTATTCGGCAAGCCCGTGGCCCAGACGATTGCGCAGCCGCAGGTAGTCCGATGCGGCATCGGCCAGCGCGCTCATCGTTGGTTTCCCGGCCACGGCAGGGCGATCGACCGCAGCGTTGCCACGTCGACCTTCGCGTAGAGCGCGGTGGTGGCCAGATCGCGGTGACGCAGTACCTGACCGATGTCGACCAGTTTCACTCCGCGACGCAGCATCTCGGTGGCCAGGGTGTGCCGTAACCGGTGCGCGCCGACCCGGGGCAGTCCGGCACGGTCGCATGCCCGGCGCGTAACGTCACTGACCAGGTCAGGTCTGATTCCCCGCCTGGGTGCCTTGCAAGAGATGAACACTGAGCGCAGCGAAGTCTGCGGCCGGATGTCGGTGAGGTATTCGGCCAGCGCTCGACCGACGTCGCTCGGTAGCGGCATCCCGTCTTCCCGGGACCCCTTGCCACGAAGAATGATCCGGCCGGCGCGCCAGTCGACGTCGCCCACCTGCAGCCTGGCCACCTCGATCGAGCGCAACCCCAGCCGCGCGACCAGCATCAGAATCGCATAGTCGCGGACCTGGACCGGATCACTGCGGTCACAGTGATCCAGCAGTCGCTGCACGTGGCCTGCGGGCAGCGCCTTGGGAATGCCCGTTTCACGCCATCCGGCAACCGGAGGAACCGCCGTGGTCAACAAGCACGGCGTCAGCCCGCGCACGAAGAGGAACTTCAGCACAGACCGCAGTTCGGCCACCCGGCCCTTGGCCGAGCCGACGCTGACCCGCTCGCTTTCGCGCAGCAGGAACGCCACCACCTCAGCCCCGGTCAACGCCGCGACATCCACCCTGTCTCTGACCGAGTGCAGCTCAAGGAAACGGCTGGCGAGATTCTCATATCGAATGACCGTCGACTCCGCCAGGCCGCGTTCGGCGACAAGCCATCTGCGGTAATCGGCCAACAGCCGGCCCGTCTGCGACTCGGGTGCGGGCGGGTCCGCGATCACCCCCTCGGCCCGCAGATACCGCAATAGAGGTTCAAAACTCTTGACGCTCGGAATCTTTCGCCTTCCCCGAGCGAGGCAATCAGCCCGAAACTCAGCGATCACCGCAAGATTAAGGTGATCGGGCTGCAGGTCGTGTTCCTGCAGCCATCGGCCCAACGCGCCGAGGTCCTTCAACAGGTTGCAAACCGTCAGAGCCGAATACCCCTGCTCCAACAAACTCGATTGGAAACCCGAAACAAACGGCCCGGTTCGACCAGGCTTTCTCCTCGTCCCAGACACTGATCTCGCCTCCGTCTCGCAGCACCTTGCTCCGACACCAAAAGCGTCCACACGGACCGCAACTATGCCGACCAATCAGGATTGCTGGAACGGATCAATACGCCGCTGCCATGGTTTCCGGCTCACGCCGCCACACCCTCGGCATAGTCGCGGGGTCGGCATAGGTCGATCTATCCCGATATCGGGATAGATCGACGAGGTCGGATACATACCGTTCGAGCCCGAGGCAGCCAACCTGTTCTTCCAACTCATCTCCGCCCGCTACGAGCGCGCCAGCTTGATCGTCACATCCAACAAACCCTTCGGCCGCTGGGGCGAAGTCTTCGGTGACGACGTGGTGGCCGCCGCCATGATCGACCGCCTCGTGCACCACGCCGAGGTCCTATCCCTGAAAGGAGACAGCTACCGGCTCAAAGACCGAGACCTCGGCCGCGTCCCCGCGGCCACAACCACCAAACAAACCTAGGAGCGGGGTCCACTTTCAACCGACGCTAAGGGGTCCAGTTTCGCCCGACGTTGACACTGGCGCCCTACGGAGCGCGGGTCACAATCACCGCACCGTTAATGGGCTTCATTCTACGGCGCGCGCAGAAACCTCCTGAATTGCACTGCAGGCGCGGGCCCGACGGATGGAGTCTGACCGTCGTGGTGGGACTCAGCAAAGTGTTTTTGTCCACTCGGTCGTTGCGCCTGCCCGCAACCGGTGGGTGGCGGCCGACAGTCGCGCGACTTCTGGATCGACCCTTGCGCCGGTTGGTCCGCGCGCATCTGAGCTTTGAGGGCGAGGCTGGATCGAGGGCCGATACCGCCGAGCCGCAGGCTCCCGTGTCCTCGTCCATCTCAGTGAAACAGGATCCGCCTGCGCAGGAATTCCGGCAGCATTTTCCGTTTACGGTTGCCGTACCAAGCTCAGCAATCTAAGGGGTGCCTCATCGACCGCGTTGCAATTGGCGTACGACCGTGCCGGCCGCCGTATCCCGGTCATCATTGATGGTGAACCCGCGGCAGCCATGATCCCGCACCTGCAATTACAGAAGGTGAAGGTGATCTCGACTGCGGCACTGGATATTCGTCGGACGTGCGGGGGCTTCTGGATGATGGTGCAGCAGCTGGGCCGTCGCACGCCGATCAGGCGCCGTTTGTTTCTGGCTGTGGAGGGTGCCGGCAGCGCCCTTTAGTGAAGCTGGCGCCTTGGTTGGTATCGTCGGGACGGGTCGGTGGTGGTGGCGCCGTTAGCGGCTGTGAGTTTGCCAGTGATGGTGTCGTGACTTTGGGGGCGGCGGCGAACAGGGAGAGCAATGATCGCCTGCACCTGCGAATCGTGCGCCGCGTTGCGCGCTACTTTCCATCGATTGGGTGGCCACTCGGCCGCCCGCCGTGCCGGGGTAGTCGCTGCGAGCGGCTATGAAGGTGGACCGGACCCTAGCTCGAGTTCATTCGCCAAAGTGCCCCATCGTTAATCAGATGCCACGACCTATGCCACCCATGCCGCCCATGGCCCCTGGCGCAAGGACGCTCGGCCGCGAATTGAGCTCAGCATTGCCCGGCTGCTCGCACAACGTGTTCGAGCCTCCCTGCCTTCCACCACCTGCCTCGTCCACTTCGCAGGACGGCATGAGGCTTGGGTCAGCGAGTGCGGAGGGTGCCACGGCGATCGCGAGCGAGGCGCTACCAGCAGCTAGGAAAGCAGCAAGGGTAGTCAAACGAATATTCATCTCAGAATCCTTCCACGGATTACTGCACAGCGTATCGACCTTGCCAATTGTTTGGTTGACTTTGTTGCATCGCAGTCCATCGCTGTTAGACATGGCGCAGCTCGTCGAGAATCGAGTACGGGGCGGCCGCTAGCCCCTAGCAAAGGCGACACTGTTGACCGGCTGCGCACTTTCGGTAGGCGCTGGAGAACTCTAAACTGCGGCGCCAGAGACGACATGTGCCGCCGATCGGGCGGTGGACGGCCGAGTTGCTCGACGACCCGCCTCCCGTCGTGGCGCTGCGCCTGCCGCGCCCGACGTGTGCGAACGGCGGGGCGCCGTTCCGGCGTCCGCCTCGTCAATCAGATGATGCCGAAACCACCCATGCCGCCCATGGCTCCGGGCGCAAGGACGCTTGGCCGCGAGTTGAGTTCAGCGTTGCCCGGCTGCTCGCACAGCGTGTTCATGCCGCCTTCCCTGCCGCCACCTGCTTCGGTCGCTTCGCAGGACGGCACGAGCCCTGGATTGGCGAGTGCTGCGGGTGCTACAACCATGGCGAACGCGGCGCCGCCGGCGACCAGGAGACCGGCGAGGGCAGTCGATCGAGTGTTCATGTCAGTATCCTTCCGGGATTACTGACCAGCGTATCGACCGTGCCATCTGTTTGGTTGGCTTTGCCTGCATCGCACCAATCTCGGCAGAGATTCGACCTGGCGGCGCCGGCAGCCTTCTTCGAATCTCACCGAGGGCCTCAGTTCAGGGCTCATCGAGCGATAGGCTCCGGCCGTGGCCAAGCTGCGACCCATCTGCGTCCCCGACGTGGCGCTCAGCAGCCGCGCCTGGTCTCCGTCCCGGCACCGCGATGATCGGGTCGACCGTCGGCTGCAGGTGCTCAAGATCGCCAGCTGGATAGCGGCCGCCGTCTCGGCCTCCTTCGGAGTGTTTCAACTCGTGCTGGGCGGAACCTTGTGGTGGCTGGGTGCGGTCAACGTCATCTGCGCCGCGGTGTTTCTGATCATCCCGCGGCTGGGCGGGTTCGGCGAGTTGGTCGCACCTCTGACGTTCGTCGTGTTCGCCTATTTGTCGGTGGGGTTCATCTGCTTCACGGTCGGGACCGGAACGGGTCTACAGTTCTATTTCCTGGTCGCCGCGTCACTGGTGGTGTTGGTGTTCGGCATCGAGCGCATTCTGATGGCCTCGATGATCGTCGCCATTGGCGTGACGATCACCATCATTCTCGAAATCACGGTGCCCCATGACCGGGGCTTGGGCCCTTCCTGGACTCTCACCGCGGGATTCATCAGCTCGACGGTCTCGGCCGCAGTGATGATCGTCGCCACTATCTGGTACACACTGCGCGAGATCGAACGCGCGGAGGCAGCGATGGAGGCCGAGTACGGCCGGTCTGAGCGGCTGCTGGCCAACATCCTTCCCGAGACCATCGCCGCCCGACTGAAGGACCCGTCCCACACCGTCATCGCCGACAAGTACGACGACGCGTCGATCCTGTTCGCCGACATCGCCGGCTACACAAAGCGTGCCAGCGACACAGCGCCAGCTGAGCTCGTCCGGTTCCTCGATCGCCTGTACACGGATCTGGACGCGCTCGTCGATCGGCACGGCCTCGAGAAGATCAAGACCAGCGGCGACTCCTACATGGTGGTCAGCGGGGTACCCACCCCGCGCGATGACCACCTCGAGGCGTTAGCGTTGCTGGCCCTGGACATGGCCGCCTCCGTTGCCGATCTCAAGGACTCCGAGGGCCGCGACGTACCGTTACGCATCGGTATGGCGGCAGGGCCCGTCGTCGCGGGCGTCGTCGGGGCCAAGAAATTCTTCTACGACGTGTGGGGCGACGCGGTCAATGTTGCCTCCCGCATGGAGACCACCGACGTAGAAGGCCGAATTCAATTGCCCGACAACATTTATGAACGTCTGTCCACGTCTTTTGTTCTTGAGGAACGTGGCTACGTGGACATCAAAGGCAAGGGCCTCATGCGCACCTGGTACCTGGTCGGCCAACGAGCCGACATGGTTGTGCCTTCTAGCCCGGATTTTTCGCGAAATGCCGATGTAGCTGGGTGTTGATAAGCGAAAGTGCCTGTCCTGCAACGGATAATTGGACTTCTCTAGGGTTCAATCGTCCAGCGGGAAGGCACTTCGCAAGTGAAGGATATCGCGGCGGTTTCGCGGGTGAAAGTCTCTGCCGATGGCCGCGGGGTGGTGTCGCACGCCGGGATGGGGCTGTTGCGCGAACTGGCCGAGGTGACCGGACTGTCTGCGCAGGTCCCAGCCGCCTTGGCGGACACCTATCGCGGTCCGTGGGCTCATGCCCCGGGTGCGGTGTTCGCCGATCTGGCCGCGGCGGTGGCCGATGGGGCGGACTGCATCGACGGGGTCGGGCAACTGTGCGGGGATCGCGAGCATGTATTCGGGGCCAAGGCCTCCACGACGACGATGTGGCGACTCGTTGACCAGCGCATCGACGACGTACACCTGCCGAAGATCGGTGACGCGCGGGCCGCCGCGCGGGCAGCGGCCTGGGCCGCGGGGGCCGCCCCGCCGGCGGGTGAGCCGCTTTATATCGACATCGACGCGACCCTGGTCATCGACCATTCCGACAACAAACAAGACGCCGCCCCGACGTGGAAGAAGTCCTTCGGGCATCACCCGCTGCTGGCGTTCCTGGACCGCCCGGAGATCGCCGGCGGGGAGGCGTTGGCCGGGCTGCTGCGCAGAGGCAACGCCGGGTCCAACACCGCCGCCGACCACATCACGGTCCTGGGGCAGGCGTTGGCTTCGCTGCCGGTCCAGTGACGTCCCGACCTGGACAATCCGGGCGCAGCGGCGGTGGTGGTGCACTGCGACTCGGCCGGGGCCACCCATAGGTTCGCCCAGGCCTGCTGCGATCGCGGTGTCGGGTTCTCCTTCGGGTTCCCCGTCGATGCCCGGGTCTGGGACGCCGTGGACACCCTCAACCTCGGCGATGGCTGGTCGACTCCGGCGGCAAGATTCGTGACGGGGCGTGGGTGGCCGAGGCCACGTCCCTGGTCAACTTGCCCACCTGGCCTACCGGGACCCGGCTGGTGCTGCTCAAGGAGCGCCCGCACCCCCGGGCGCAGCTACGGTTCAACGACATCGACGGCATGCGGGTCACCGCGTTCATCACAGACACCCCGCCCGCGGCGGTGCCCCGCCAGCCGGCCGGCCTGGAACTACGCCACCGCCAGCACGCCCGCGTCGAGGAGCGCATCCGCCAGGCCAAAGCCGCCGGCCTGGCCAACCTGCCCTGCCATGATTTCCAGTCCAATGCCGCCTGGCTGGAGATCGTCCTGACCGCCGCCGATCTGGTTGCCTGGGCCCAACTGATCGGATACACCCACGCACCCGAACTGGCCCGCTGCGAGATCAACGCCTTCCGCTACCGGATCCTGCACGTCGCGGCCCGCATCACCCGCGGCGCCCGCCAACTACGCCTGCGCATTGACGCCACCTGGCGCTGGGCCGCAGCGATCGCGACCGCCTGGCAGCACCTCCGCGCCGCCTTCCCCTGACCGCCAGACCATCCCTGACCACAACCAGCCGAAAGACCCCGGCCACAGGAACGCCCGCCCAACCCCGCGACACGGGACAGCCAAACACGCCATCAGGCCAAAAGCGCTACCGTTAAACGATTTTCGTGGTTCAGCGCCCCCGACCCCACCGGCGCGAAAAATCGAGGCTAGCTCTTCGAGCTGAGCGCGAGGCCGGCCCGTCCAGGCCGACGATGGGTGGTCGAAGATGACCAGCTTCATTCTGCGGCAGATTCGGCAGATGCGTGGGCAGCGTTCACCTTTTGCCTGTCCTGTTTCTCCAGAAGTCGCGCGTAGCCAGCACCCATCCCCAGCAGGATCAACCCGACCACGATGAACACCAGGACCCGAAAGATGCCGTCCAACGTGCCCAGGTCGAAGAGGAACAGCTTCGCCATGGCGGCGGCGACGAGACCGAGTCCGCCGCCGATCGGCACCGAGCGGCCGGCGCGCGGCAGGCGCGCGGCGTAACCGAACAGCGCCGCTCCCATGGCTATCCAGCAGATGGTCGCGGCCATATGTCCCGCAAAGAAGCCTTGCTCCCCGCCACCGATCAGCACACCGGTTGTGACGGTCAACGAGGTGACGGCGTAGACGATAACCACTGCTGCAACAGCCCAGACGGCGCGCACCGCGCGGCCCCAAGACCACGCCAACGCCGCTGCGCAGGTCACCAGCAGGATGCTCGACACCATCGTGGAAATACTTGCTGCCGTAGTGTTCACAGTCGGCGTCAGCAGAGAACTCGGCGGTGAGTAGCTCAAGTGCGCACCGGCGCCGATGCTCGCAAACCCGAGCGCCGCCCACCGTGCAACGGTGTCACGGCGCCCCGCTACGGCCACCACGACCGCAATCGCCAGCAGCACCGGCCCTGCGGTTCTGCCGTCAAAGGCCATCGTCACCGCGATCAGCACAGCAACCGCGGCCAAGGCCGAGTACACCTGCCGAACCACACCGGGAACGCCTGGAAAGCACTCCGCGGCAAGCACGATGGCCAGCAATGCAGCTGCCAGGGCGGCCGCCATCATCGCCGCGACCACGTGGTCGACCGCCAGTGCCGCACACAGCACCGGCGTCACACCGGCCACGGTAAGCATCGCCATAACCGCACGGTTGGCGGTGCTTGGCAGCAGGATCAGCGCGGATCCGAGGGCCACCAGTGCCGCGATAGCACACGCGCCGGCAAGCCAGAGGTCCTCGCGGGAATCGAGATAGCGTGCGATGAGTGCCAACATCAACGGCAACGCGGCGGCCGCGGTACCGGCGGCATGCAGCCAAATCCAGTCCCTACCGAGCTGGACCGGCACCGAAACCGCGGACAGGGCGATCATGAATGCGATCAACAGCAGAGTGATGCCGTCGGTGACTACTGGCGCCAGCACGATCAGCGGCACCAGGACCAATAGCGCGAGTTGTTGGGAATCCCATCGCCGGGCCAGGGTCAGACCACCGCTGGCGATCGCGGCCGCGAGGATCAGTCCAACAGGCGCCGAGACCCAACCGTAGATCGTGGTGGTTGCGATGACGTCGATGTAGGCCGCGGCGATGCCCGTGGCCGCCAGCGCGATGGCCCCAACCCGTCCGCCGGGGCGGGCGTTGAGCCACCAAGCGGTGCTGACCAGTGCCGCGGCGAGTCCTGCGCCGGCGGCCACCCGGAACTCTGGACGCAGAATCCCGGCCTGCGCCGCCAGCACCACCAGAAGCACCACACCGATCAGGGTGACCGCGACACCGGCTACGGCGAGCAGTTTGCCGATCCAGCCTTCCGAACGTTTGGACCGCGACTTGGCCGGGGGCGGGATCGACTGGGAAGGATATCCAGGCGGTGGCGGTGGGTACTGCGGCCGGAAGGGCATGGCCGGCGGCGCGGGATGCGGCGGCGCGGGCTGCGGCGCGAGCTGCGGCGCGGGATATTGGCGATGAGGCGGCACGGGATACTGACGATCAGGTGGTGCAGGATATCGGGAAGGAGGCGCCGCGGGATACTGGCGACGAGGTGGGGCGACCGGCTCCTGGGCCGCGAGCGACGGGCTCCCGGCGAGGGGCCGATCCGGCGTCCGATCCAACGTCCGATCCAACGTCCGATCCAACGTGGTGAGATCGGCAGACACTCGAGACAGCTGATGAGATAACGCGGCGAAATCCGCCGATAGCCGGGAGATTACGGCGTTGTGCGGTTCTGTCATCTCCTCATCCTCGCAGTCAGCGAGTCAGAAGCCGATGAGTACAACTACTCGTCTAGGCCGTGTTCGATCGCGTAACGCGCCAGTTCTACCCGGTTGCCGATCTGCAACTTGCGGAACGTCGCCTGTACGTGATTCTCCACCGTGCGATGGCTCAGCGAGAGTCGCGACGCGATCTGCTTGGCGGTCAGTCCCTTCGCGACATAGCGCAGCACCTCGGTTTCACGTTCGGTCAGACTCGGCCCGGCCGTTCCGGCCGCGTCCCTGGAATCCCGGGCTATTCGTCGATATTCACCGAGAACCAGGCCGGCCAGACCAGGCGTGAACACCGCTCGCCCCTGTGCGGTGGCCCGGACTGCC
>JAHZIT010000087.1 GCA_022601275.1 Actinomycetes bacterium | reverse complement strand
CTGAATCTGATTGGTGCCCTCGTAGATCTGGGTGATCTTGGCGTCGCGCATCATTCGCTCCACCGGGAAGTCGACGGTGTAGCCGGCACCGCCGAACAACTGCACGGCGTCGGTGGTGACCTCCATGGCCACATCCGAGGCGAAACATTTCGAGGCCGCCGAGATGAACCCGAGATCGCCCTCGCCGCGCTCGGCCCGGGCCGCCGCCGAGTACACCATCAACCGGGCCGCCTCGACCTTCATGGCCATATCGGCGAGCATGAACTGCACACCCTGGTTGTCGGCAACCGGGCGGCCGAACTGCTTGCGGTCCTTGGTGTAGGCGATCGCCGCGTCCACCGCGCCCTGCGCGATGCCCACCGCCTGCGCACCGATGGTGGGCCGGGTGTGGTCCAGGGTGGCCAGCGCGGTCTTGAACCCGGTGCCCGGTTCGCCGATGATCCGGTCGCCCGGAATCCGGCAGTTCTCGAAGTACAGCTCGGTGGTCGGTGAGCCCTTGATGCCCAGCTTGCGTTCCTTCGGCCCGATCGTGAAGCCCTCGTCGTCAACGTGCACCATGAACGCCGAGATGCCGTTGGCGCCCTTGTCGGGGTCGTTGACCGCCATCACGGTGTACCAACTCGACCTGCCGCCGTTGGTGATCCAGCACTTGGTGCCGTTGAGGATCCAATCGTCGCCGTCGGCCTTGGCCCGGGTGCGCATCGCCGCGGCGTCGCTGCCGGCCTCACGCTCGGACAGCGCGTAGGAGGCAATCGCCTCCCCGTCAGCGATCGACGGCAGCACCTGCTTCTTCAGCTCGTCGGAGCCGCGCAGGATCAGTCCCATCGTGCCCAGCTTGTTGACCGCCGGAATCAGCGAGGCCGACGCGTCGACGCGGGCCACCTCTTCGATGACGATGCACGAGGCCACCGAGTCCGCCCCCTGGCCGCCGAACTCTTCGGGTACATGCACCGCGTTGAATCCCGACGCGACGAGCGCCTGGAAGGCTTCTTCGGGGAAGCGCGCGTTCTCATCGACGTCAGCGGCGTGCGGAGCGATCTCCTTCTCCGAGAGCGCACGGATCGCCGCCCGCAACTCCTGATGCTCCTCGGGCAACTGGAACAGATCGAACGACGGATCTCCGGCCCAACTAGCCATCATCATCTCCTTGCTGATTATCAGTGATTTTAGCGCGCCCATGGTGCTCGGCGGCGTCCCCGCATTCTCAGGAAAGGCTCAGCGTCATCGTGGTTGGTTCTGAGTATCCACCCGTAGCTTTCCAATCATGCAGGTTTACATCGCAGGCCGTAGCTTCCGCCAGACCGCACAGTGCGATTGCGGTTGGAGCGGCGCCGGCCGCTGGACCCGAGGATCGGCCAATGTCGATGCCGGGATGCACGCCGCCCAAACCGGTCACCTGCCGGTTTCGGCGATAATGATGGCTGATCCGACCTCACCCGCCCTCGTCCTGCAGGCGTCGTAGCCGACGGCTGGAATTCAGATTTCCGTCTGACTTTCTCGGCCTCAGCGCCACCTCAACGGAGCAAAACCCCTACTGCCCCAGCAGTCGCTGCTGTAGCTCCCGGTCTTTCTGCAGCACCATCTTTTCCAGGTCGGCCTGGAACGATGCCATCCGATCGCGCAGCCCGGTATCTGAGGCGCCGAGTATTCGCACGGCCAACAACCCCGCATTGCGTGCGCCACCGATCGACACCGTGGCCACCGGCACACCTGCCGGCATCTGCACGATCGACAACAACGAGTCCAGCCCGTCCAGTCGGGCCAGCGCCACCGGCACCCCGATAACCGGCAGCGGCGTCGCGGCGGCGACCATGCCCGGCAAGTGCGCGGCCCCCCCGGCGCCGGCGATGACGACCTCCAGGCCGCGGCCGGCGGCCCCCTGCGCATAGGACAGCATTCGTGACGGCGTGCGATGGGCAGAGACCACCCCCACCTCGAACGGCACGTCGAATTCGGCCAGCGCCTCGGCGGCTTCGGCCATCACCGACCAGTCGCTGTCACTTCCCATGATCAAGCCCACCCGTGGGTTCATCCGTGCCCGTCCCATCCGTCGGTCCACTGCGCGTGCGACAACCAGTGTGCCGCCCGTTCTGCCCGCTCCCTCACCACGTCGACATCGGAGCTACTCGCGTCGCCCATCACGTTGATATGCCCGATCTTGCGGCCCGGACGTTCGGTCTTGCCGTAGAGGTGCACTTTGGCCTCGGGCATCCGCCCCAACAGGTGGTGCAGACGCTCGTCCATCGACATGGCCGGAGCCACATCAGCGCCGAGCACATTGGCCATCACGGTGCACGGCGCCGTCGGCGAGGTGTCGCCCAGCGGGTAGTCCAGTACCGCGCGCAGATGCTGTTCGAACTGGCCGGTGCGTGCGCCGTCCATGGTCCAGTGGCCCGAGTTGTGCGGCCGCATCGCCAACTCGTTGACCACCAGCGCACCCTCGAGGGTCTCGAAGAGTTCAACCGCGAGCACCCCGACCACACCGAGCTCGGCGGCCAATCGCAAGGCCAATTCCGAGGCAGCAGAGCTGAGTTCATCCGACAGCCCGGGCGCCGGTGCCAGCACCGCCACGCAGATCCCGTCGCGTTGCACGGTCTCCACCACCGGCCACGCCGCGCCCTGGCCAAACGGCGACCGGGCGACCAGGGCGGCCAGTTCGCGGCGCATCGTCACCCGCTCTTCGATCATGACCGCGACACCGTCGGCCAGGTAGCGCTGCACCACCTCGCGAGCGTCGTCCGCGTCGGCGGCCATCACCACCCCACGCCCGTCGTACCCGCCACGCACGGTCTTGATCACCACCGGCCCGCCGATCTGCATGGCGAACGCCTCAGCCTGCCCACCGGAGGCCACAGCGGCGTAGCGGGGCACCGGTGCGCCCAGCGCGGCCAGCCGTCGACGCATCACCAGCTTGTCCTGGGCGTGTATCAGCGCTTCCGGCGGCGGGGCGACGTTGACGCCATCGGCCACCAGGGCCTCCAGGTGCTCGGTCGGCACGTGTTCGTGGTCGAAGGTCAGGACCGTCGCGTCCTGTGCAGCGCGGCGCAGCGCAGCCAGGTCGGTGTGGGACCCGATCACGACGTCGGGCGAGACCTGCGCGGCGGGGTCATCGCGACCCGCGGCGAGCACGCGCAGCGTCTGTCCCAGCGCGATCGATGCCTGATGGGTCATTCTGGCCAGTTGTCCCCCACCGATCATCGCGACGACAGGGGGCACACCGGGGCCTCGGGAGCGGGGTACGGTCACGCGATCCATCGTGTCATGACCTGGGTCACAGGGTTGACCTGCGGTTACCCAAGGATTGGGAAGGTCTGAGGATGGTTCCGTAGACTGCAACCTTGTGTCCTTCGCCGATGTGACGATCAAGCGCCTTCCGGGGCCGATCCGTCCCTATGCCGAGCAGCATCATGAGCTGATCAAGTTCGCCATCGTCGGCGCGACGACCTTCGTCATCGACCTCACGATCTTCTTCACGCTCAAGCTGACAATTCTCGAGCCCAAGCCGGTGACCGCCAAGATCATCGCGGGCATCGTCGCTGTCATCGCCTCCTACATCCTCAACCGGGAATGGAGCTTCCGCGACCGGGGCGGACGGGAGCGCCACCACGAAGCACTGCTGTTCTTCGGGGTCAGCGGTGTGGGTGTGCTGCTGAGCATGGCGCCGCTGTGGGTATCCAGCTACGTGCTGATGTTGCGGGTTCCGATGGTGTCGCTGGCTACCGAGAACATCGCCGACTTCGTCTCGGCCTACATCCTGGGCAACCTGCTGCAGATGGCGTTCCGGTTCTGGGCGTTCCGCCGGTTTGTATTCCCCGACGAGTTCGCGCGCAACCCGGACAAGGCTCTGGAGTCCACCCTCACCGGCGGTGGCTTCGCCGAGGCGCTGGAGGACAACTACGAGGCGCGCCATCAACACGATGCCGACCCCGGCGAGGGTCTCGCCCACGGCAATGTCACCCCGATGCGCCGCTCACGCCGGCGGTCGCAGCGTCATCCGGGCGGTTCCTCCGAACCGAGGGTGTCGAAGACTTCGTGATACAGCAGTGAGTGCACGCGTTCCACTCGTGGGATGTCGTTGAACTCGATCGGATCTTGGGCCGCGGATTCGATGATCAGGGTGCCGGTGCCCAGCACGCGGTCGACGAGGCCGTGCTGAAACTCCACGCTGTTGATGCGGGCCAGCGGAATGTCGATGCCCGACCGAGTGAGCAGACCGTGCCGGAACATCACCCGACGGTCGGTGATGACGAAGTGCGTGGTCCACCAGTTCAGGAATGGCCACACCGTCAGCCAGATGATGAGAATGAGCCAGATCGCCGCGATGACGAGGAAGACGATGTTCTTGGCCTCGGACTCCCAGTCCATCGTGTCGACGTAGCCGGCGATGAACGCCGCCGCCGCTGTCGCGACGATCAGGATCAGGGCGGGTACCGTCAACCGCCCCCAGTGCGGGTGGCGATGCAAGACCACATGTTCGTCCTTGGCCAGCACGTTGTCGGGGTATCCCACGGCAGCACTCTACTCAGCCGGGACCGAACACACCGCTCGATCAGGGCAGTGCGGCGCGGCGACCGCAAGAATCTGCCCGCTCGGGCGGTTCGGCCGCTGACCGGTCGCTCGCCCGTGGAACGGCTCCCTCAGAGCCAGACGCCGAACGCCGGCTTCGGCGTGAAGTCCCCTCGCAGCAGCCCGAAGTTGTCCTCGGGATCCGACAGGCTGGTCCCGGTGTCCAACAGCGAGTACAGGTACACCGGACCGACGTAGTCAGTGGTCCGAGCGGCATCGATGAATATCTTGATGGTCTCCGCCTGGTCTTCCTCACTCACCGCCCACGGAGAGGTGCCCGTGGGCGCCCCGACCTCGGTCAGCCACACCTTCTTGTCGCCGTCGCCGTTTGCGGTCATCACGTCGTGGACGGCCTTCACCGAATCCAGGGTCGGCAGATACGGGAATGAGTACGGGTGCATGGAGAGCGCGTCGAAGTATCCGCCCGCACCCGCCGCGTACATGGCCTCGACGTACGCGAGCGGGTCGATCCCGCTGGGATCCGGCGACAATCCGCCGGTGATGACCGTGGCCGAGGGGTCGACAGCTTTGATGGCCGGGTATACGGCCTGCAGCAGCTCCGCGTAGGCGACTGGGTCCGGCGTGGCCCAGAACCGAGGAATGTTCTGTTCGTTCCAAATTTCCCAGGTATCGATGCGCCCGAGATAGTGCGTCGCCGTGGCGGCGGCGAACTCTGCGAACAGTTGTGGATCCGACGGCGGTGTATGCGGGTCAGTGCTGCCCGACAACCACTCTGGGCTGTCGTAGAGCATTCCGAGCACTGAGATGTCGCGGGCGACGGCCTTGTCGACCAACGGATCGATCAGCGACCAATCTGGTTCGCCCTCCTCGTATTCGACGACGTACCAGCTGATGTCGATCCGCAGGGATTCCACGCCGACTGACTTCGCCATGTCCAGCGCACGGTCTGTGTCTGTGTCTGACAGGCCAAGCCACCAGGACAGCCCCTGCACCCCGATCGTCGGCGTGTCGACCGTAGGGATAACGGCCATCGAGATCGTCACATCAGCCAGCAAGCTGGTGTTGGTGCCATCCGATGCGGTGTAGGCGAAGCCATCCGTTCCGGTGAAGTCTGCATTCGCGGTGTATGTGAACGAGCCGTCGCTGTTGAAATCCAGCTCCCCGAATTCCGGGGTGGTGACGAGCGTCGCAGTCAACGTCTGCCCCTCGCGGTCGGTGTCATTCGACAGGACGTTGCCGATCACCGGAGAGTTCTGGATGCCGGAGAAGTTGTCTTCGGCAGCCTTCGGGGCTTCGTTGATTGCGCCGACGACGATGGTCATCGTCGCAGTCGTTCCGCGATCGACAAAGGGGTTCAGAGATGCCAACAGGCCACGCAGGTGGAACCCTTCGTCGACCACCGTCACGGTGAACACGTCGGTGATCGTTTCGCCGGTAAGTGCGTCGTCGGGGTTGTAGATAAACGTGCCGCTGGCCTGGTCGATGGTCACGGTGCCGTACTGGGGGCCGGTCTCGGTCCCTTTCGCCGCGACCGAGTAGCTGAGGGTGTCGCCGTCCACGTCCTCGGCGCCGAAGGAGATCGGTCCGCTGACGCCGGTGGCTTCGCTCAGTTCGACCTCCACTCGG
>JAHZIT010000086.1 GCA_022601275.1 Actinomycetes bacterium | reverse complement strand
CAATTTTCCGCCGTACTCGACCGGTGAGACCGGCCGCGTCGGTTCGCCCAAGCGTCGCGAGATCGGCCATGGTGCGCTCGCCGAGCGGGCCCTGATGCCGGTGCTGCCGACAGTCGAGGAATTCCCCTACGCAATCCGCCAGGTGTCGGAAGCTCTGAGCTCCAACGGCTCGACATCGATGGGTTCGGTGTGTGCCTCGACGCTGGCCCTGCTGAATGCCGGTGTGCCGCTGAAGGCCCCAGTCGCCGGTATCGCGATGGGGCTGGTGTCCGACGACGTGCAAGTAGAGGGGGCAGCCGAGGGTGTTGTGGAGCGCCGCTTCGTCACTCTGACCGATATCCTCGGCGCCGAGGATGCCTTCGGCGACATGGACTTCAAGTGCGCAGGCACCAAAGACTTCGTCACCGCCCTGCAGCTCGACACCAAGCTTGACGGAATTCCCTCCACGGTCCTGGCCGGCGCCCTTGCGCAGGCGAAGGACGCTCGACTTGCCATTCTCGAGGTGATGGCCGAGGCCATCGACGAGCCCGACGAGATGAGCCCATTCGCTCCGCGTATCACCACGATCAAGGTGCCGATCGACAAAATCGGTGAGGTCATCGGGCCGAAGGGCAAGATGATCAATTCGATTACCGAGGATACCGGCGCATCGATCTCCATCGAGGACGATGGCACGGTGTTCGTCGGCGCTTCCAGCGGCGACGCGGCTCAGGCTGCGATCGACAAGATCAACGCCATTGCCAACCCGCAGCTGCCCAAGACCGGGGAACGTTTCCTCGGAACCGTGGTCAAGACAACCGATTTCGGTGCTTTTGTCTCCCTGCTGCCGGGCCGGGACGGCTTGGTACACATCTCCAAGCTGGGGCGCGGCAAGCGGATCAAGAAGGTCGAGGACGTCGCCAACGTCGGCGACAAGCTGCGCGTGGAGATTGCCGATATCGACAACCGCGGCAAGATCTCACTGGTGCTCGTCGCTGAAGAAGATGCGGCGGACTCACCCGCCGGGTCCGATTCATCTGGTCGGGTCGATGCAGCGACCGCCGGCAGCTAGCGCTGGGTCGCTGCGCCGCGGGCGCCGCAACGGCGACGCCGATGAGAAGTCGATGGCGGTGCGCCGCGCGGACTTGCCTGGTGGCCTGCGCGTGGTCACCGAGCACATTCCGCACGTGCACTCGGCTTCGGTAGGGGTGTGGGTCGGCGTCGGGTCACGCGATGAAGGCCGCACGGTAGCCGGAGCCGCGCACTTTCTGGAGCACCTGCTTTTCAAGGCGACGCCGACGCGGACCGCGGTGCAGATCGCCCAGGAGGTGGATGCCGTCGGCGGTGAGCTGAACGCATTCACCTCCCGGGAGCACACCTGCTACTACGCCCACGTGCTTGATTCGGATCTGGCGCTGGCCGTCGATCTGGTCGCTGATGTCGTACTGAACGGGCGCTGTGCTCACGACGATGTGGAGATCGAGCGCGACGTCGTGCTCGAGGAGATCGCCATGCGCGACGACGATCCGGAGGACACTCTCGGTGACGTCTTCCTGTCGGCGATGTTCGGTGGCCACCCCGTGGGGCGACCGGTGATCGGCAGCGTGGACTCGGTCTCGACGATGACCCGAGCCCAGTTGCATTCGTTTCATGTCCGTCGCTATAGGCCCGAACGCATGGTCGTGGCGGTTGCCGGAAACGTCGATCATGATGAGGTCGTCGGCCTGGTCAGCGAGCATTTCGGCCCGCGTTTGGTGCGGGGCCGGTCGCCCTTGGCGCCGCGCAAGGGGGCTGGCCGGGTGTCGGGTCGTCCGACGCTGCAACTGGTCAGCCGTGAGGCGGAGCAGACTCATCTGTCGTTGGGCGTGCGTACTCCGGGACGGAATTGGGATCATCGCTGGGCACTGTCGGTGCTCAACACGGCGCTGGGCGGCGGGCTGAGTTCACGTCTGTTTCAACAGATTCGGGAGATGCGAGGGCTGGCATACTCGGTGTATTCGACGGTGGACACGTTCGCCGACAGCGGTGCGCTCTCGGTGTATTCCGGTTGCCTGCCAGAGCGTTTCGACGAGGTCGTACGAGTGATGACTGATGTGCTGGCTGATGTCGCTCGCGACGGAATCACCGCCGACGAATGCCGAATCGCCAAGGGCTCGCTGCGAGGTGGGCTGGTTCTGGGGCTGGAGGATTCGGGATCTCGGATGAACCGCATCGGCCGCAGTGAGCTCAACTACGGGCACCACCGCACCATCGCACACACGTTGGACCGGATCGAGGCCGTCACCCTCGAAGAGGTCAATGCGGTTGCGCGCCTGCTGCTGACCCGCTCGTTCGGGGCTGCCGTTCTCGGCCCGGTGCGTGGGAAGAAGTCGTTGCCGCGGCCGTTGCAGACGATCGCGGGTTGAGGGCAGGACTAGTCGCAATGCACCCGATGTCGACGGTGCCTCGGCGGCGCGTCGTGCTGGCGGGTTTAGCCGTCGCTGCGCTGGCGGCCTGCTCGCGGCAGCCTGAGCCCACCGAACCCCTCGATCCCAACCTGCCGGTGCCGCCGACGGACGAGGGGATCGAGGCGCTGGAGCGGCGTTACAACGTGGTCGTCGGACTTTCGGCGGTAGACGTGCCGAGCGGTCGACGGCTGACCCACCGCGCCAAGGACCGCTTCGCCATGTGTTCGACTTTCAAGGGCTACGCCGCTGCCGCGGTGCTGCGGAAGTCTGAGCGCGGCGAACTCGCCCTGACTGACGCGGTCACCATCGAGCAGGCCGACATCATTTCCCACTCTCCGGTGACCAGGACGCGGGTGGGCGCGACGATGACGCTGGCCGAGCTGTGCCAGGCGGCGGTGCAGGTCAGCGATAACGGGGCAGCCAACTGGTTGTTGCGCGTGCTTGGTGGCCCGTCAGCGATCACCGATTTCGCGCGCAGCATCGGTGACGAAGAGTCCCGTCTGGACCGTTGGGAAACCGAACTGAACTCCGCAATTCCCGGCGATCCTCGTGACACGAGCACGCCGCTCGCGTTGGGCATTGGTTACCGCAACCTGCTCGCCGGCAGCGCGCTGGAAGGCGCCGGCCGCCGACAACTGAAAAACTGGATGTTGGCAAATGAGACGTCGAGCCTGCGGGCCGGCCTCCCGGCGGGGTGGACCAGCGCCGACAAGTCGGGCGGCGGTGGCTACGGCACCACCAATGACGTCGGCATCGCCTACGCTCCCGACGGGCGTCAGCTGCTGTTGTCGATCATGACCAGGTCGGCGGTGGAGGATGCGGATGCGCCGAACCAGCGTCCGCTGATCGGTGAAGTGGCCGCGCTCGCGGTGGCGCGCTTATACCAGCGGCAGTGAGTCATCGCGCTGCAGCACGAAAAAGTACGGCGCCTTGATCCCGCGCAGATCCATCGCACCCACCACAGTGTCGTTTTCCAGGTCGTTTTCCAGGTCGTTGTCGAGGTCGTTGTCGAGCCGTCGGAACACATCGTTGATCGGCAACTGGTCGTAGATCATCGTCGCGGTATCCGCGCCGCGGTAGCGCGTCGTGCGCAGTCGGGCTTTGGGTCCGCGCGCTTGCAGCGCAGGCTTGAGGGCGGCGATGGTGCCCCCGAAGTTCTGTCGCTTGAGGGCAGGAATCTTGGTGACCAAGCCGAGGCCGCCGAACGCCAACGCAGGGTTGAGTGCCCACAGCGCTGTGCCGTCGTGGGTGCGGAACAGCAGTGGGTGCACGGTTTCGGAGTCGATGAACGCCTTGCCCCACCAGCCGCTGGCGGCCAGCATCCCGTCGAGAGGATGGTTGGTCGGAAGTTCGAGACCGTGCCAGGTGCCGATCATGAAATCCGGTTCGACAGGCGGGCGGGAATCGAACAACGCCAGCGCATCGGTGGTTGTGGTGGGGGCGTTCGGAAGGACGTCGGTGAGCGCAACCATGAGCCCGACTTTACTTGACACCCGTCAAGTCGGGCACACTGTACGGGTGCGACCCGACGGTGCCTGCCCCTGCGGCACTGGTGACCCATTCGGCGGCTGTTGTCTGCCGGTGCACATCGGCGAGCGGGAGGCGCAGACGGCCGAACAGCTCATGCGAGCGCGCTACAGCGCCCACGTGGTCGGGGACTGCGATTACCTATGGAGGAGCTGGCACCCACGTACCCGCCCGGATAGCGTCAGCGGCTCCGGACCGGAGTGGACCCGGCTCGAGATCATCGACAGCGTCGCGGGCGGTCCCGGTGACGAATCGGGCGAGGTCGAGTTCCTCGCGTACTACCGCGGAGGCGTCTTACGCGAGCGATCGCGGTTCGCGCGGCGCGCCCGTCGTTGGTTCTATGTCGACGGTGATGTCGGGGATGTCGACGGGGATCCGCCCGGCTAACGGAGCAGGTCGGTCGGGGCGGTGAACGGCAGGCAGAGGTCCGCCGCGACCTGTTCGGACAGCAGCGCACCCCGATGCGTCGACAGGCCTTTCGCCAAGGCGGCATCGGCCCGGCAGGCGTCCCTCCAGCCCTTGTCGGCGAGTTGGAGCACGTACGGCATCGTGGCGTTGGTTAGCGCGAAGGTCGACGTGCGCGGCACCGCACCGGGCATGTTGGCCACGCAGTAGAAAATCGCGTCGCGCACGGGAAAGGTCGGGTCATCGTGGGTGGTCGGCCGGGAGTCCTCGAAGCAGCCTCCCTGGTCGATGGCAATGTCGACCAGGACCGCACCCGACTTCATTTGCGCCACCATCGAATTGGTCACCAGCTTGGGAGCCTTGGCGCCCGGTACCAGCACCGCGCCGATCACCAGGTCGGCATGTTGGACGGCGTCTTGAAGTTCCAAGGTGGATGAGTAGCGGGTCTCGATGCTGCCGCCGTACTCGGCGTCGATCTTCCGGAGTGTGTCGATGTTCACGTCGAAGACCGTGACGCGAGCGCCCATACCTTTCGCGACTGCGGCGGCGTTGTCTCCGGCCATTCCACCGCCAATCACCGCGACGTTGGCAGGTGCGACGCCGGGAACGCCGCCCATGAGAACGCCGCGGCCCCCATGGCTGCGCATCAGATGGTACGCGCCGACCTGGGCGGCGAGCCGACCCGCGACCTCGCTCATCGGGGCCAACAGCGGAAGGGCGACTGATCCGTCCGAGCTGGTCACCTGCACGGTCTCGTAGGCGATCGACGTAGTTCCGGACTCCAGAAGCGCCTCGGTGCAAGGCTTGGATGCGGCGAGGTGCAGATAGGTGAAAAGCGTTTGGCCCTCGCGCATCCGGCTGTACTCAGCCTCGATCGGCTCCTTGACCTTCAGCAGTAGGTCAGCCTCTGCCCACACCTTGTCAGCGGTGTCGATCATCTGCGCGCCGGCCGCCGTCAAGTCCGCGTCGGATATCGCAGAACCTCGGCCTGCGCCGGCCTGGACCAGCACGTCGTGACCGCGGCGGGTCAGCTCAGCGACGCCCGACGGGGTGATGGCGATGCGGTATTCGTTGTTCTTGATTTCGCTCGGGACGCCGACACGCATGATCGCTCCTCAGTGTCGTGGCTGGTGGTAATTGCTGGCTGGCTGGACACCAAATGTGTTTGTACCAATTGTGAAGAACAGTCGGCTAGTTGACAATATCGGTGAAGATAATTCACTAGGGTCGCCCTATGGCTAACAAACCAGCCGCATCTGGGCGACGGAAGCCGGGAACGTCGAAGGATGTTCGACCTGAGCTGATCGACGATGTGGACCGGCGAATATTGACCGCATTGCACGCCGACGCACGCATGTCGAACAACGCGTTGGCCGATCTCGTCGGGATCGCCCCGTCAACGTGTCACGGCCGGGTGCGCCGTTTGCAGGAGGTCGGGGTCATCCGCGGTTTCTATGCCGACATCGATCCGTCGGCAATCGGGTTGAACCTGCAGGCGATGATCTCGGTCACGCTGCACTTCACAGCGCGCAGCAAGATCGGCAACTTCATCCAACAGATCGGCAGCAATCCCCGAGTGATGGATGTCTACTTCTTGGCCGGCGCCGACGACTTCATCCTGCACGTCGCCGCGCGGGACACCGATGATCTGCGGTCATTTGTTGTCGAGAATCTCAACGCCGACGCTGATGTAGCGGGCACCCAGACCTCACTGATCTTCGAGCATCTGAGAGGTGCGTCGCCGCTGTAACACGTTGCGCTATGGCTCTTCCGGGTGCTCCGGGTGCTCCGGGTTTTCGGGGTGCCCCGGGGTGCTCGGGGTGCCGACGGAAACCGGGGACCGTCGGTCACGGCCCAGCGTGGTCTTCGGGGTCCTGCT
>JAHZIT010000085.1 GCA_022601275.1 Actinomycetes bacterium | reverse complement strand
CGTCAGCAGAGCCGGTGAGGTGGGCGACCAGCGCTTCGAGGTAGGACTGGATTCCGCCCCGACGAGGGGGAAAGTCGTTGGTTACCAGCAGAACCCGGCTCATCGCGACCCGATCATGGGTTTCCCCAATGGCGCCATCCGGTGAGCACTACCGGCAGCTCGACACCGAGTGCATTCCGGACCGCGGTCGCGACATCGGGATGGCCCGGCCTGCAGGCCTCCAGATACAACCTCCGGAGCCCGTCAGTGCCGTAAGCGTCGGCGATGTAGGAGGCGAACGACCAGGCCCGGTCGTAGGCCGCCGAGCGGCCGGGGCCCGCGGTAGCCAACTCGGCGTCGGTCGGCAGTCTCCCTGAGAGGGCCGCCGGCACCGACTCGGGCGGTTGCCCGGTAGCCGGTCGACCGACGAAATCGGCGACTCCCTCAGTGAGCCACGTCGGCGCGTCGGCGGCGGTCTCAGGGCGTGCCGCGTAGTGAAAAAGCTCATGGCGCAGGACTATCCGGAGGTCGGCCGTGTCGATTGCGGCGGCGCCGGGCGAGAACACGATGCGGTCGGCGGTCGCGGTCGCCGCGACGTCCGGGCCGCCGCCTGCCAGGGTGCCGAACTGCTCCGGAGACCCGGCGACGACGATGACGAGATCGCGGCGCCACTGCGGACCCCAGAAGGCGCTGACCGCATCGGTTGCACCGGGCAACTCGGTCGAGATGACATCGAGTAACGCGGCGCCGTCAGGGGCGCCCAGATCGATCAGTTTCGCGGTCCGGCCGTCGGGCGTGGTCACGGTACGAAAGGACGGGGAGTTCGCCACACCCGAGGCAACCGAGGTAGCCACACCCGACGGAGCGGAGGTTGCGAGAACGGGCGATGCAGACGCAGGACCAGCGGGAACAGTCTGGGGTCCGCCCACCAGGAACGCCGCACAGATCAGCTCGGCGCCGAAAACAGCGCCGAGACGCCGCCGAATCGCCGCGCGCCGGCTCACCGCGCGGGCCGCCTCAGTAACGCCGAACCTCAGTAACGCCGCACGTTGTAGATCGGCGCGTTGTGCACGGTTTCGACCCGCACCGGGATGCCGTAGGTGGACGCATGGACCATCATTCCGTCGCCGATGTAGATCCCGACATGCGACGCGTCCGAGTATTGAATAACCAGATCACCGGGCTGCATCTGATCTGTCGAGACCGGCTGCCCGCCATTGGCCAGGGCTTGGCTGGAATGCGGAAGCGAGATGCCCGCCTGCTGGAAGGACCACATCACCAGGCCTGAGCAATCGAAGGCACCCGGACCGGACCCACCCCATGAATATGGGGAGCCGATCCGGCTCAAGGCAGCCTGGATCACCGTGTTCGAGTGGGGCGCGCCGGGAGGCGCGATATCGCCCGGGGGAATCGCCTCGGGCAGGCCCGGTAGCGGTTCGGGGGCCGGAGGTGCAGCCAGGATGGCCGGATCCTGCCCTGGCGGCGCCTCGGCAGGCGGGGCCGGAGGAGGCGGCGGAATCGCGGCCAGTACTTCGCGCTGGGTCGGGGTGAGTGCCTCGTATTGCGCCTTGACGATGGCGATCTGCACCTGCAACTGGCTCTGTTTGGACTGCAGATCGGCGCGCACGGCCGCGGCTTGTTCGGCCGCCGTCTTAGCCTCGTTGGCCGATGCGGCCGATGCCTGTTCAGCGAGCTGCGTCTGGACGCCTAGTTCGCGATAGCCGATCATCTGGGCCCGCATCTCGTGGGCCATCACGCGCTGCACGGAGAGCTGATCGATCAATCCCCGCGGCGATTCGGCGGTCAGCATCGCGTCGAATCCGGAGGTGCGCCCACCCATGTACTGGGCGGCGGCCAGAGTGTTGACCGAGTTCTGGAATGTGGCGAGCTGCGCCCTGGCTGATTCCAACGCAGCAAGGTCGGCGGCGTGTTTGGCTTCAGCCTCCTGCTGGACCATCAGTTTGTTGTCCAGATCCAGCTGCGCCGAGTGCATGGCCTCAGTGGTCTGTTCGGCCTGCCGCGAAAGGTCGTTGAGCTTTGCCAGCGCGTCGTCGGCGGGGTCGGCCAGCGCCTGGCCGGCCATCGCCGAGAATAAAATAGTCACACCGGCTAGCGCGGTGATGACGGTTCCCCAAGGGAGCCAACTGCTCCGGTGCGCGCGATTGAGCCTCAAGGTTTTGCGTCCTTCAACTGCCGTAGAGAATCGTCTCAAACTGCATTTAGGTCTCAGTAAGGTTACGAAACGGCAACGGCCTTGTCCAACGGAAGCCGCAAATTTAGCAGCCGGTCCTGTGATGGGCGCGCCGCCGGTGCCGATGCGTGTCGTCAGGCAACGCCCGAACCGCCATGCCGATGGATCGGCACGAGCCGCAATCGCGGAGCCAGGCCCACTTCAGCGAGCACTTCTAGCGCCAATCGCTCATCCACGAGCAACTTTTCGGGCACGCCGAGCAAAACACTGACGACACAATCCTGACATCCCGCTCCGCGGACGGCGCAGTCGTCGCAGTCGATCTTCACCGTTCCGGTCTCATCTTCGGGACCCGGCGGTGCGCCCGGTAGCCGCTGATCATGTGCCATCGCGCTCATCCTCTCGATCGGTGTTCAGCCGCACCTTATCGGCGGGTACCGACACGTGCCCTCGGTGTGAGTCTGCGACGTTTCCCGGCCGAGATACGGCGGGGTTGGCCTTGGTTGTCACATGCGGCACCTAGGTTCAGCACATGGGCCAACTGAGCTTTGCGGACGTCGATCCGTTTGCTGAGCCGACCTTGCGGGAGACCACGTTCGTCGTCGTCGATCTCGAAACCACCGGCGGCCGGCCGTCGGGAGACGGGTACGACTCGATCACCGAGATCGGTGCGGTGAAGATTCGTGGCGGCGAGGTGCTCGGCGAGTTCGCCACATTGGTCGATCCTGGCCGGGACATCCCGCCTCAGATCGTCGCTCTGACCGGTATCACCTCGGCGATGGTGTTCGACGCCCCGAAGATTGACCTGGTACTGCCCTCTTTTCTCGAGTTCTCCCGGGGCGCGGTCCTGGTCGCTCACAACGCCGGCTTCGACATCGGCTTCCTGCGCGCGGCAGCCGAGCGAAATCAACTCACGTGGCCCAGGCCGCCGGTGTTGTGCACCGTTCGACTGGCGCGCCGCGCGCTCACCCGGGACGAGGCGCCCACCGTGCGCCTTTCGGCGCTGGCGCGCCTTTTCGGCGCCTCGACAACGCCCACCCACCGGGCCCTCGACGACGCGCGTGCGACCGTCGACGTGCTGCACGCCCTCATCGAGCGGGTCGGCAACCAGGGTGTGCACACCTACACCGAGTTGCGCTCTTACCTGCCCGATGTGACACCGGCGCAGCGCGCCAAGCGCCACCTCGCCCGGGGCCTGCCGAGCGGCCCCGGGGTATACCTGTTTCGCGGGCCGTCAGGCGAGGTGCTCTACGTCGGTACCGCCGTCAACCTGCGCCGGCGGGTGTCGCAGTACTTCAACGGTGCCGATACCCGGACCCGGATCAAGGAAATGGCCTCGCTGGCCACTGCGGTCGATCATGTCGAATGCGCCCACGACCTGGAAGCCGGGGTCCGGGAGCTGCGGCTGCTGGCCGCCCACGCACCCCAGTACAACCGGCGGTCGAAGTTCCCCCGGCGCTGGTGGTGGCTGACCCTGACCGACGAAGCCTTCCCACGTTTCACCGTTGCGCGGGCCTCACAATCGGGACAATCGGGCACCGTGGCGCGGGCACTACGCAGCGGCAGCCCCGTCGGGCCCTTCCGGTCCCGCGCCGACGCTCAGGCGGTCGGCACGTTCATAGCGCGGTTCACCGGCGTGCGCACCTGTACCACCCGATTGGGCCGCACGGCAGTGCACGGGCCGGTCTGCCCGGAACTGGAGGTCTCCGGATGCCCGGCCGTCCGCGGCGTGGGCGCCGCCGAATACGCCACCGCGCCGCAAGATGCGCTCGCACTGATCGACGGGCGCAGTGGCCAACCGCTGGCGGCGGCACTATCGCACATCGCCGAACTGGCCGAGCGCCGGCGTTACGAGCCTGCCGCGCGGCTGCGCGACCATGCCGCGGCCACCATCGACGTGCTGTGGCGCGGTCAGCGGCTTCGGGCACTGGCCCGCATCTCCGAGATGGTGGCCGCCAAACCTGACGGCGACCACGGCTGGCACCTCGCGGTGATTCGCCACGGCCAGCTGGCGGCCGCCGGAGTGGCGCCGCGCGGGGTGCCTCCGATGCCCGTAGTGGAGGCCCTCACGGCCGGCGCGCAGTCGATCCTGCCGACGGCTGAACCCCTTGGGGGTGCACTTGTCGAGGAAACGGCGCTGCTCACCCGTTGGCTCGCTATGCCCGGAGCCCGGATCGTGCGAGCCGATACGGGCTACTGCTCGCCAATGGGCGCGGCCGGACGCTGGTCGCCCTGGGCGGCCTCGGCTCGCTCGGCACGCCTTGCCGACCAACAACTCGCCGACCAACAACTCGCCGACCGACAACTCACCGATTCACAGCTGCTCGGTGAACCGCACCCAACGCGCGAGCAACTGTTCGGCTCCCCCCGAGTCGATCGCTTCGGTCGCGCGGGCCAGGCCGGACTCCCAGGCCGGAACCCACTCGGCGTCGCCGGATAAGCCGGTGTGGGCGACGAGGGCACCCGCGGCGTTGAGAACGACCGCGTCGCGAACCGGGCCCTTCGCGCCGCCCAGAACGGCCCGGGCCACCGCCGCGTTCGATTCGGCGTCGCCACCAACCAGCTCGGAAATCTCCGCGCGCCGGAAGCCGAAATCCGCCGAGTCGAATGTCAAGCGTTCGACCGCACCGTTGTGTACCCGCCAGATCGTGCTCGTTGTGGTGGTCGTCAATTCATCGAGGCCGTCGTCGCCGTGCACGACCAGAACGCTGGACCCGCGGCCGGCGAACACGCCCGCCATCACCTCCGCCAGATCACCCCACGCGCAGCCGATAAGACCCGCGCGCGGAGTGGCCGGATTCGTCAGCGGGCCGAGCAGGTTGAACACCGTCGGCACACCGATCTCCCGCCGTACCGCGCCCGCGTGCCGATAGGACGGATGGAATTGCGGGGCGAACGCGAAACCGATGCCGACTTCGGCCACGCTGCGCGCAACCTCATCGGGGCCCAGATCGACACGCACTCCCAGGGCTTCGAGAGTGTCGGCTCCACCGGACAACGATGAGGCGGCACGATTACCGTGTTTGACCACGGGGGCGCCGGCTGCGGCCACCACGATCGATGCCATCGTGGACAGGTTGACCGTGTTGGCCCCGTCGCCACCGGTACCCACCACGTCCACCGTCTCGGTGCCGATCGTGTCGGTCGGCACCCGCCGTGCATGCCGCAGCATGATGTCGGCCAATTCGGTGACTTCGGCCGAATTGGGGCCCTTCATCTTCAGCGACACGCCGAAGGCGGCGATCTGCGCCGGGGTCGCGGCGCCCGTCATGATCTGGTCCATCGCCCAGGCCGCCTGCCCGGGCGCAAGCGCCTGATCCGTGGTCAACCTGCCGAGAATCGCTGGCCAGGTGTGGATCGCAACCGATTGTTCGTGCGACGCCTGGCGCCCGGAGCTAGGGAAGGTCATCAAAAGATTATGACGAATTACTCCACCCGGGTGGAGTTCGACAACTACAAAGCGTCATACTTGCACCTGTGACGAGCGCTGTAGGGACCTCGGGAACGGCTATCACGTCGCGGGTTCATTCGCTGAATCGACCGAACATGGTCAGTGTCGGCACCATCGTGTGGCTTTCCAGCGAGTTGATGTTCTTTGCCGGCCTGTTCGCGATGTACTTCACCGCGCGCTCGCAGGCCGGCGGCGACTGGCCACCCGCCCCCACCGAGTTGAACCTCAGCCTCGCTGTGCCGGTGACACTGGTGTTGATCGCGTCTTCGTTCACCTGCCAGATGGGTGTTTTCGCGGCCGAGCGCGGCGACGTCTTCGGACTCCGTCGCTGGTACACCCTGACTCTGGCGATGGGTACCTTTTTCGTCCTCGGTCAGGCCTACGAATACCTGCACCTGGTCCAGCACGGGACAACCATCCCGGGCAGCGCCTACGGCACAGTCTTCTATCTTGCGACCGGTTTCCACGGTCTGCACGTCATCGGTGGTCTCATCGCGTTCGTGCTGCTGCTCTTGCGCACCCGGATGAGTAAGTTCACCCCAGCACAGGCCACGGCGGCGATCGTCGTGTCGTACTACTGGCACTTCGTCGACATCGTGTGGATCGCCCTGTTCGCCGTCATCTACTTCGTTCGATGACTCCAAAGACGGCAGGCGCCTCTCAAAAAAGGCCGATGAGAAGGGGTTCGATGACCAGCAAGTCCCGCCGCCGGCTGCGCCGGCGGCTGTCGGCTGCACTACTTCTGATTGCCGGGCTCACGGTCGCCGGTGGCTTGGCGGCCACCCTCACGCCGTCACCCCAGGTGGCCGTTGCCGACGAGTCGGCCTCAGCCTTGCTGCGCCAAGGTCAGCAACTCTACGAACTGTCCTGCGTCACCTGCCACGGTGTCAACCTGCAGGGTGTCGCCGATCGTGGCCCCAGCCTGATCGGGGTCGGCGAGGCCGCGGTGTACTTCCAGGTGTCGACCGGCCGGATGCCCGCGATGCGCGGCGAGGCGCAGGCGCCGCAGAAGCCGCCCCAGTTCGACGAGGTGCAGACCGACGCACTCGGCGCCTATGTCCAGGCCAACGGTGGTGGGCCGGTGGTCCCCCGCGACGCCAACGGCCAGATCGCCCAGCAGTCCCTGATCGGCGACAACGTAGCCCGCGGCGGTGACCTGTTCCGGCTGAATTGCGCCTCATGCCACAACTTCACCGGCAAAGGCGGCGCGCTGTCGTCGGGCAAATACGCCCCCGACCTCGGGAACGCGACCGAGGCTCAGATTTACACGGCGATGTTGACGGGTCCGCAGAACATGCCGAAGTTCTCTGATCGGCAACTGTCGCCGGAAGAGAAGCGCGACATCGTGGCCTACGTCAGGGAAGCGGCCGCGACACCGACCCCCGGCGGCCTCGGGCTGGGCGGCTTCGGCCCCACCTCTGAGGGCATGGTGATCTGGATCATCGGAATGGTGGCGGCCATCGCGGCCGCCCTCTGGATCGGAGCACGGGCATGAGTGAGGACCGCAGTCAGCCCACCGATGCCGAGCTGGCCGAGATGTCGCAGGAAGAGCTGCTTGAACTCGGCGGCAAGCTCGACGGCGTCGAGATCGTCCACAGGCAGGATCGGTGGCCGGTTCCCAACACCAAGGCGGAGAAGCGCGCCGAGCGGACGGTGGCCTACTGGTTGCTGCTCGCCGGGTTTTCGGGTCTGGCGCTGCTGCTGATCTTCCTGTTTTGGCCCTGGGAGTATGTGCCGTACGGAGGCGAGGGTGAGTTCTTATACACACTCACGACTCCGCTGTACGGCCTCACGTTCGGATTGTCGATCCTGGCGATCGGCGTCGGCGCGGTGCTGTTTCAGAAGAAATTCATCCCCGAAGAAATCTCCATCCAGGAACGCCACGACGGCCCCTCCTCCGAACTGCAGCGCAAGACCGTCGCCGCCAACCTGGGCAACGCGCTGGATAGCTCGACTCTGAAGCGCCGCAAAATGATCGGCCTCAGTCTCGGTATCGGGTTCGGGGCGTTCGGCCTGGGCACGCTCGTGGCTTTCATGGGCGGTTTGATCAAGAATCCGTGGAAGCCCGTGGTACCTACGGCCGACGGCCTCAAGGCGGTGCTGTGGACCTCGGGGTGGACCCCGCGCTTCGCCGGCGAGACCATCTACCTGGCCCGGGCCACTGGTAACGCAAGCAATTCACCGTTCGTCAAGATGCGCCCGGAGGACATCGATGCGGGCGGCATGGAGACGGTGTTCCCCTGGCGGGAGTCCGACGGCGACGGAACAACTGTGGAGTCCGAGCACCACCTGACCGAGATCTCCTACGGCGTCCGCAACCCCGTCATGCTCATCCGCATCAAACCCGGCGATATGTCACGGGTGGTCAAGCGGCAGGGCCAGGAGAGCTTCAACTTCGGCGAGCTTTTCGCCTACACCAAGGTGTATTCGCACCTGGGCTGCCCATCCTCGCTCTACGAGCAGCAGACCTACCGCATCCTCTGCCCCTGCCATCAGTCGCAGTTCGACGCGTTGCATTTCGCCAAGCCCATTTTCGGTCCGGCGGCACGCGCATTGGCTCAGCTGCCGATCACTATTGACCAGGATGGATACCTGGTCGCCAACGGCGACTTCATCGAACCTGTCGGACCGGCATTCTGGGAGCGAAAGTCATGAGCCCACGACCCAACATGGCCGAGATCGCCGCCAAGCAAGGTGAGGCGATCGATTCGCGGTACCACCCTTCGGCAGCGGTTCGTCGGCAGCTCAACAAGGTGTTCCCGACCCACTGGTCCTTCTTGCTCGGCGAGATCGCGCTGTACAGCTTCGTCGTGCTGCTCATCACCGGCATTTGGCTGACGTTGTTCTACGATCCATCGATGGCTCACGTCATTTACGACGGGGTCTACCAGCCGTTGCGCGGCGTGCAGATGTCGCGCGCCTACGAGACAACCCTGGAAATCAGCTTTGAGGTCCGCGGCGGTTTGTTCGTGCGCCAGGTTCACCACTGGGCCGCGCTACTGTTCGCTGCGTCGATCATGGTCCACCTCGCCCGTATCTTTTTCACCGGCGCGTTCCGTCGGCCCCGCGAAGCCAACTGGGTGATCGGCTCGCTACTGCTGATCCTGGCGATGTTCGAGGGCTTCTTCGGCTACTCGCTGCCCGACGATCTGCTGTCGGGTACCGGCCTCCGCGCCGCGTTCTCGGGCATCACCTTGGGAATACCGCTCATCGGCACGTGGATGCACTGGGCGCTGTTCGGCGGCGACTTCCCGGGCGAGATCATCATTCCGCGCCTGTATGCCCTGCACATCCTGCTGGTTCCCGCCATCATCCTGGCGCTCATCGGGGTACACCTGGCGCTGGTGTGGTTCCAGAAGCACACCCAGTTCCCCGGCCCGGGACGCACGGAAACCAATGTGGTGGGTGTGCGGGTGATGCCGGTGTTCGCGGTGAAGTCCGGCGCGTTCTTCGCGGTCACGCTCGGCATCCTCGGCCTGATGGGCGGGTTACTGCAGATCAATCCGATCTGGGCGCTCGGCCCCTACAAACCTTCCCAGATTTCGGCAGGTAGCCAGCCCGACTTCTACATGATGTGGACCGATGGGCTGATTCGTCTCTGGCCGGCCTGGGAGTTTTACCCGTTCGGTCACACCATTCCCCAGGGCAACTGGGTCGCGGCCGGAATGGGTTTGATCTTCACCCTGTTGATCGCCTACCCGTTCCTCGAGAAGAAGTTCTCCAAGGACGACGCCCACCACAACCTGTTGCAGCGACCGCGGGACGCCCCGACTCGCACCGCCGTGGGCGCCGCGGCAATCTCGTTCTATATTTTGCTGACCTTCGCCTGCATGAACGACATCATCGCGCTGAAATTCGACATCTCGCTCAACGCGACGACATGGATCGGACGCATCGGCATGGTGATGCTGCCGACCATCGTGTACCTCGTCGCCTACCGGTGGGCCGTCGGCCTGCAGCGCAGCGACCGCGAGGTGCTCGAGCACGGCGTCGAGACCGGCATCATCAAGCGGCTCCCGCACGGCGCCTACGTCGAACTTCATCAACCGCTGGGTCCCGTAGACGAGCACGGCCACGCCATCCCGCTGGAATACCAGGGTGCGGCACTGCCGAAGCGGATGAACAAGCTGGGATCGAGCGGCTCGCCCGGTTCCGGCAGCTTCCTCTATGCCGATCCGATGGAAGAGAACGACGCGCTCGATGCGGCCGCGCACGCCGCGGAACACCGAGCCCTCACCGCGTTGAAAGAGCACCAGGATTCCACCAGCGAGTCCAACGGCTCCAACGGCTCTTCCAACGGCTCGTCCAACGGCCACCGGTAGGGACACAGCACCCGCCACATCCGATCCGTCTCAGCTCCGATCCGTCTCGGCTGACCGGGGCCACCGCTGCGGTCAGACAGCGGGTTCCTGTTGGGTGGCACAGTGGATTCCGCCGCCGCCCTCGGCAACGGTATCGATCCTCATCTGCACAACTTCGCGGCCGGGGTGGAGCTCTCCGACGATCGCCTTGGCATCGGCGTCACCACGGCGGTCGCCGAACCGCGGAACCAGCACGCCGCCGTTGACCACGTAATAGTTCGCGTACGACCCAAGGAACGCCTCGCCACGGTCAGCGATCGTGGTGGGGTCCGGCTCGGGTAGATCGACGATTTCGAATCGGCGCCCACGGGCATCGGTCGCCTGTTGCAGCACCTTGAGGGCCTGCCGATATGCGCGTGTCCACACGTCGTCGGCCGGGGCGGGCCGGCTGAGCAGCACGGTGCCCGGTTCGGCAAACCGGGCAAGGGAATCAACGTGGTAGTCGGTGATGTCCTGGCCCCGCACACCGTCGAACCAGATCACCTTGGACACCCCGGTCAGGTCCTTGAGCGCAGTTTCGATCGCCTCGCGGGAGACGCCGGGATTGCGGTTGGGGTTGATCAACGAACTCTGGGTGGCCATCAGTGTGCCCTCCCCATCGACTTCCAAAGACCCGCCCTCCGCGGTGATCGGAGCGTCGATCCTGGTGACACCGATGCGAGAAAGAAGTGAGGCGGCGACCATCTCATCTCGTGCGTGCTCCTGCTTGCCGCCCCAACCGTTGAAATGGAAATCGATGCCCGCCAGTGTGCCGCTCCCGATCACGAAGGTCGGTCCGCTGTCCCGCATCCACAGATCGTCCGTGGCGATCGGAATCACCTCGACTCCAGATCCGCAGGCTCGTCCAGCCGCCCGAGTTTCCGCAGGCGCGGCGAGTAGCACCACTGGCTCGAATTCGGCGACAGCGCGCGCGATGGCGGCGATGTCGCTCTGCACCGCGGGGCCGTCCTTGCCCTCCCAGACCGAGCCGAGCGGCGGCCAAGACATGAACGTGCGGGCGTGGCGGGCCGACTCGGCGGGCATACGCCACCGCCCGGTTGAATCGGCGGCAAACGAATCCGTGGCGGGCGAAAGCAGGGTGTCCTCCTTGGTTGACGAGCAGGCCAGCAGGCCGACCCCGCCAAGTAAGGCGCTTGCCCCCGCTTGAAGAAGCCTACGGCGCGGCAGCTCGCTCATCGCGGCCCCAATCCGCGCGATCCGCGGCAGTTGTGCTGCTCCTGCTCATCGCGAACTCGTAGGAAACGTGCCTGAATCGGTTGTCAGCGATCGTCGATGAGGGTACGCAGTTCACGCAGTGCGTACCACGGGATGGCTGCCATCCCGAGCGTGATCGCACCGGCGATACCGTAGAACACCCAGGCCACGGTATTGCTGCCGACAGCGACCAGGTACGTTGACACCGCGGTCAGCAGCGTCGCAACACCCGCCGCGCAGGCGATTCCCGCCGCGCACCGCAGCCACAGCTGATCGATGGCCTGCGCGTCGGCCCTGCCCGCACCACCATGCGGCTCATCAGCTGCCGCACCACCTTGCGGCTCATCAGCTGCGGCACCATCTTGCGCCGCAGTCGTTGACGGGCCGCCGGGCTCGGGGGCTGCTGCCGGAGCCGCCAGCTGGAATTTCTCCGTCGGCGCGTCAGCTTCGGCGCCACGCGCCGGGG
>JAHZIT010000009.1 GCA_022601275.1 Actinomycetes bacterium | reverse complement strand
CCCGACTGTGCGTGGTAGCGCAACGATCCGATGGTCATTATGGACATGCTGGTCGCCAACAACAGCCGCCTCTGGGTCTTGTGCGGCACCGGCAAGCCCTCTGAGCTCGACGCGGGCTCCAGCTCGGGCAACCTGTTCAACGCGAAGTTCCTCGAGAGCTTCACGTTGCGCACCAACAAGACCTTCCAGAAGGAGTACATCGCTGCGGGCGGTACGAACGGTGTGTTCAACTTCCCGTCCAACGGCACGCACAGCTGGGGCTACTGGGGCCAGCAGCTTCAGCAGATGAAGCCCGACATCCAGCGGGTGCTCGGCGCGGTGCCGCAGCCGTCGGCTCTGCCCGCGCCGGCTGAAGCAGCGTCGGCCGAAGCGGCACCGGCCGAATCGGCGGCCAACGGCGGCTAGCCCCGGGCTACAAGAACGGCACCAAGAACGACACCAAGAACGACACTGACGGCGGTGATCCCCTCCTGGGGGTCACCGCCGTCGATCGCTTTAGCCCCGGTCGGTCGCGGTGATGTGATTCACTACCTTGCGGTAGGTCGGACGGGCGACGCGGGATGGCGGCGCGCATTACCGGCGCACAGGCAGTGCAGAGGATGGGCGAAAGAATGGGGTGGGGTCGATGCGTGCTTTGACTCGAATGATCGCGGCCGCAGTGCTGGCTGTGGCGCTGTGGTCGGTGGGTGCGGTGTCCTCGGAACGGTGGACTCCCGGCGCGCCGACCGCCAACGCACAGGGCGTCGAGTACCTGATGGTGCCGTCGGGGGCGATGGGCCGCGACATCCCCGTCGCCTTCCAGGGCGGCGGGCCGCACGCCGTCGTGCTGCTCGACGCGTTCAACGCCGGGCCTGAAGTCAGCAACTGGGTGACCGCAGGCAACGCCATGAACACGCTCGCCGGACTGGGCATCTCCGTGGCTGCCCCTGCCGGTGGCGCGTGGAGCATGTACACGAACTGGGAGCGGGACGGCAGCAAGCAGTGGGAGACCTTCCTGGCCGACGAGCTGCCCAACTGGTTGGCCGCCAACAAGGGGTTGGCCCCCGGCGGGCACGGCATCGTCGGCGCCGCGCAGGGTGGCACCGGTGCGCTGACCATGGCGTCCTTCTACCCCAACCGCTACCGGTTCGCCGGGTCGCTGTCGGGGTTCCTCACACCGTCGCGGACCACGATGAATGGTGCGATCACCGCCGGGCTCATGCAGTTCGGCGGTGTCGACACCCAGAACATGTATGGTCCGGCACAGTTCGGTCGTTGGAAGTACCGTGACCCCGAGGTGCATGTTCAGAAGGTGGTGGACAACAACACCCGGCTCTGGGTGTTCAGCCCCGCTGCCACCACCTGCACCGACCCGCCGGCGATGATCAACTACTGCGCCCAGGCCCAGGGCAGCAACCGCCGCTACATCCAGCAGTACCGCGGGGTCGGCGGGAGCAATGCCCACTTGGCCATCCCGGCCGGGGGTAACCACGACTGGGGTACGTGGAGCGGGCAACTGGCCGCGATGTCGGGCGATTTGGTTGCGACCATCAGGTAGGCGCTCCCGGCATACGAGGCGCCCGGCGGGCAGCCGGTACCGTGGAGGCGTGCAGCACGGATCGAGATCTGCGATGGCGGGAATGACAGGGGTGTCCCTACTCCTGGCTTCCTCTGCCGGGTGGCTGACGGGATGTTCGCCGAGCGACGAGATGGTGGTGCGCCTGGGGCCGCAGCTGGAGACCGCTACGGCGCAAGGCCAGTCCAACGCTCAGATCGCCGGGCCCTCGCAGTCAGGGTCTCAGTCCCATGCGCTGGTCGTCACCCCGCGGCAACGCGCCTATCTCGAAGCGCTGAAGGTCGCCGGTGTCACGCCGTCCAGTGAATTGACTGCGCTGAGTATCGGTTCCTATGTGTGTCAAGCGCGCGCGGCAAGTCATACCGAGCAGGCGGTATGGGACTTCGTGGAGCCGTTGGTACGCGACGACTTCACCGAATCCGACAACCACGACGGTCCGCGGTCGATGGAGCCGTCGGTGGGTGAGCTTCGCTCCGCAACCTCCGACTACATCCGGATAGCGACGGGCCGGCTCTGCTAGCAGGTGCACGAACACTCAGGAGCACAACAACTTGATGGCCAAGACCAACCGGCGGAAACGCCACCGAATTCTCGCGTTGTCCGCGGCCGGGGCGGTGGGCCTTGTCGTGGTGCTGGTGGTGGCGATCGTGGTCGTGGTCCTGCGGAGGCCCGACACTCCGTCGACCGCCATCCCGCCCAGTGCCGTCCCACCGACGACCGTCGTGCCTGGAATGAAGAAACCACGTCCGGACTTCCAGGACGCCAGTTGCCCCGACGTTCAGCTGATCTCGATTCCCGGCACCTGGGAGTCTTCGTTAGCGCTCGACCCGTTCAACCCCGTGCAATTTCCGGCCGCATTGCTGCTCAACGTCACGAACCCGATTCGGCAGCAGTTCGGCGCGGACCGACTCGAGGTGTTCACCGTTCCCTACACGGCTCAGTTCCACAACCCGCTGTCATCCGACCGGCAGATGTCCTATAACGACAGCCGTGCCGAGGGCACCCGTGCGGCGACGCAGGCGATGACAGACATGAACAATCGCTGCCCTTTGACCAGCTATGTCCTGGTCGGGTTTTCGCAGGGGGCTGTGATCGCCGGAGACATCGCCAGCGACGTCGGCAACGGGCGTGGCCCCGTCGACCAGGATCTGGTGCTCGGTGTGATGCTCATTGCTGATGGCCGCCGCCAGGCGAACGTCGGTCAGGACATCGGCCCCAACCCCGAAGGCCAGGGCGCGGAGATCACGCTGCAGGAGATTCCCACGCTCTCGGCGCTGGGTCTGACCATGTCGGGTCCGCGCCCGGGTGGGTTCGGGATGCTCGACGAGCGCACCTACGAGATCTGCGCGCCTGGCGATTTGATCTGCGCCGCGCCGGAATCGGCGTTCAACATCCTGGAGCTGCCCAAGACGCTGGAGGTGCTCAGCGGTGGGGCGGGTGCGCCGGTGCACGCAATGTATGCAACGCCGGATTTCTGGAATCTCGACGGACTGCCGGCGACACAGTGGACACTGAACTGGGCGCAGGGTCTGATCGATAACGCTCCGCAGCCAAAACATGGCTGAGCTGTGACCGGGGTGATTTGGCGCTGGTGGGGGTGTCGCCTAACATTAAGGAAAATCTAAGAGCGTTGAGTTGAGAGCATTGTCCGGCGGCTGACGTGCGAGAAGTCTGCTCCCGGTACGATCTTCGGGCCGGGATCACCGATCCCGTCGATTGGAGTTTGTGAGATATGGCCTTCCATAACCCGTTCATCAAGGACGGACTGATCAAGTTCCCCGACAACGGGAACCTGGTCAAGCACGTCGAACGATGGGCGAAGGTTCGTGGGGACAAGCTCGCCTACCGCTTCGTGGATTTCTCGACCGAGCGCGACGGTGTCGAGCGCGATCTGAGCTGGGCTGACTTCGGCGCCCGAAACCGTGCGATCGGGGCACGGTTGCAGCAGGTCACCGAGCCGGGCGACCGGGTGGCCATCCTGTGCCCGCAGAGCCTTGACTACCTCGTCGCGTTCTTCGGTACCTTGTATTCCGGCCGCATCGCCGTGCCGCTGTTCGACCCGTCCGAGCCCGGTCATGTCGGCCGTTTGCATGCCGTGCTCGACGACTGCAGCCCGTCGACGATCCTGACCACCACAGAATCGGCGGAGGGAGTGCGCAAGTTCTTCCGGAGCCGTCCGGCCCAGGAGCGGCCTCGCGTGATCGCCGTGGACGCGGTGCCCGAGGAGGTGGGCGCAACCTGGGAGCCGGTGGATGTGACCCGCGACAGTATCGCCTACCTGCAGTACACCTCCGGATCCACGCGCATTCCGACCGGCGTGGAAATCACCCACGTGAATCTTGCGACCAATGTGGTGCAGATCATCGAGGCGTTGCAGGGCGAAGAAGGTGACCGCGGGGTGTCCTGGCTGCCGTTCTTCCACGATATGGGCCTGGTCACCGTTCTGTTGCCCACGGTGATCGGTCATTACATCTCGTTCATGACCCCCGCTGCATTCGTCCGACGTCCGAGTCGCTGGATTCGCGAGATGGCCCGCAAGCCAGATGACACCGGCGGCGTCATCTCACCTGCGCCGAACTTCGCGTTCGACCACGCCGCGATACGCGGTCTCCCCAAGGAAGGCGAGCCGCCGCTGGATTTGTCGAACGTCAAAGCTCTCCTCAACGGCAGCGAGCCGATCTCGGCGGCCACAGTGCGAAACTTCAACGAGGCGTTTGGGCCCTACGGTTTCCGCCCGCAGGCGATCAAGCCGTCCTACGGGCTGGCCGAGGCTACGTTGTTCGTCTCGTCGACCCATTTCAACGAGCAGCTGAAAATCGTCACCGTCGATAGGGAGCAGCTCAACAACCACCGCTTCGTCGAGGTGCCGCCCGACTCGCCGAGTGCGGTCGCACAGGCCTCGGCCGGACAGGTCGGGGTGGCTGAATGGGCCGTCATCGTCGATGCCGAGTCTGCATCCGAGTTGCCCGATGGCCAGATCGGGGAGATCTGGATCAGCGGCCAGAACATGGGCCTCGGTTACTGGAACAAGCCTGAAGAGACCGCCGCAACCTTTCACAACATCCTCAAATCGCGGACCAGCCCGTCGCATGCCGAGCGGGCCGACGACGACGCCACGTGGGTGCGCACCGGCGACTACGGCGCTTATCACGAGGGCGAGCTCTATATCACCGGCCGGGTGAAGGATCTGGTGATCATCGACGGCCGTAACCACTATCCGCAGGACTTGGAGTACTCCGCACAGGAAGCGACCAAGGCGCTGCGGACGGGGTTTGTGGCCGCGTTCTCGGTGCCGGCGAATCAGCTTCCCGACGAGGTGTTCGACAACGCTCACGCCGGCCTCAAGCGTGACCCCGAGGACACCTCCGAACAGTTGGTCATCGTCGGGGAGCGGGCGCCCGGTTCGCACAAACTCGACATGGGTCCGATCGCCGACGACATTCGTGCCGCGATCGCGGTGCGCCACGGCGTGACAGTGCGCGACGTCATGCTGACCCCGGCCGGCGCGATCCCGAGAACATCGAGCGGCAAGATCGGTCGGCGGGCCTGCCGGTCGACATATCTGGACGGCAGCCTGCGTAGCGGCAAGGTGGTCAACGCCTTCCCGGACGAGAAGGACTGAGGCTCAACTACAGCAACGGCGCTCAACTACAGCAACGGCAACGGTGGCCCTTGCCCGCGTGTCGATCGTGAGGTTATGTGAATATGGCTGAAGCACAAGAATCTCCGGACATCGGTCCGGACATCGGTCCGGACATCACTGTGGCCGAGATGCGCCAATGGCTGCGCAACTGGATCGGAAGCGCTACCGGTCAGGCACCTGATTCGATCAGCGAATCGACACCGATGGTCGAGCTGGGTCTGTCCTCGCGTGACGCCGTGGCCATGGCCGGCGATATCGAGGACCTCACCGGCGTCACGTTGACCGCCACGGTCGCTTTCCGACATCCGACCATCGAATCGCTGGCCACAGTGATCGTTGAGGGCGAGCCCGAGGATGACGGCGCGGATGCCGATATCGACTGGTCGCGCCACACGGACGAAGTCGAGGATGGCCGGCTCAACATCGCGATCGTGGGCGTGGCCACCCGCTTCCCGGGGGACATGAGCACTCCCGAGGAAATGTGGGCTGCTCTGCTCGAGGGGCGTGATGCGATCACCGACCTGCCGGAGGGACGCTGGTCGGAGTTTCTGGAGGAGCCGCGAATTGCCGAGCGGGTCGCCAAGGCACACACCCGCGGTGGCTACCTCGCAGATATCAAGGGCTTTGACTCCGAGTTCTTCGCGCTGTCGAAAATGGAAGCCGACAACGTTGATCCGCAACAGCGAATGGCGTTGGAACTGACGTGGGAAGCGTTGGAGCAGGCCCGGATTCCGGCTTCCAGCCTGCGCGGGGAGAGCGTCGGTGTGTACGTCGGTAGTTCGACGAATGACTACACGTTCCTGGCGGTCTCCGACCCGTCGGTCGCCCATCCCTACGCCATCACCGGCGGCGCGAGCTCCATCATCGCCAACCGGGTTTCGTACTTCTACGATTTCCGGGGGCCGTCGATGACCATCGACACTGCCTGCTCATCGTCACTGGTCGCCACGCATGAGGGCGTCAAGGCGCTGCGCGCAGGAGAAGCGGATGTGGTGATCGCCGGTGGCGTCAACGCATTGATCACCCCGATGGTGACCGTCGGTTTCGACGAGGTCGGCGGTGTTTTGGCGCCAGACGGCCGAATCAAGTCCTTCTCACAAGACGCCGACGGGTACGCCCGCTCCGAGGGCGGCGGCATGTTGGTGCTCAAGCGACTGGCCGACGCGCGCCGCGACGGTGACGAGATCCTCGCGGTCATCGCGGGCAGCGCGGTCAACCACGACGGCCGGTCCAACGGCCTGCTCGCCCCCAACCCGGACGCGCAGGAAGCGGTGCTACGCAAGGCTTACAAGGACGCCGGAATCGATCCCCGAACGGTGGACTACGTCGAGGCGCACGGCACCGGGACGATACTCGGTGACCCGATCGAAGCAGACGCCCTGGGCCGCGTCATCGGCCGGGGCCGTGCCGATGACAAGCCCGCACTGCTGGGTGCGGTGAAATCCAATGTGGGGCATCTGGAGTCGGCTGCCGGAGCGGCCAGCCTGGCCAAGATGACTCTGGCACTGCGCAACGACAAGATCCCGCCGTCGATCAACTACACCGGCCCGAACCCCTACATCGACTTCGACAAGGAACACCTCAAGGTCGCCGATGCCGTCACCGATTGGCCCCGTTACAGCGGCAAGGCTATCGCCGGGGTATCCGGTTTCGGGTTCGGTGGCGCCAACGCACATCTGGTGCTGCGCGAGGTGCTGCCCAGCGACCTGGTCGAACCTGAGGTGAAACCCGAAGTCGCGGTGGCCACCTCGGCTATCGCTGACGCCGCTGCCGTGTATGTGGGCGGGGTGCGGATGGACGAGTACGGCGAGTTTGTGAGCGGTGATGAACCCGATGACCATGATGACGATGACCATGACCACGATGACGACGCTCTGGATACGCCACCCGGGCCCGCGAATGACGAGCCCGAATTACCCGGGCTGACCGAGGAAGCGCTGCGACTGCTGGAAGTCGCCCGCGAGGAACTCGAAAATGCGGAGGCAGCAGAAGACGGGGCGCCCGCCGCGAAGATCGTGCCGCTCGCCGTTTCTGGATTTCTGACCTCACGAAAGAAGGCTGCCGCCGCCGAGCTCGCGGACTGGATCGACAGCCCCGGAGGCCGGGCGTCCTCGCTGGAGTCCATCGGGCGTTCGCTGTCGCGACGTAACCATGGCCGCTCCCGCGCCGTGGTGCTGGCGCACGACCACGACGAGGCGATCAAGGGTCTGCGCGCCCTCGCAGACGGCAAGCCCAGCCCGACGGTGCTCACCGCTGACGGTCCGGTGACCAACGGTCCGGTCTGGGTGCTGGCCGGTTTCGGTGCCCAGCACCGGAAGATGGCCAAGAGTCTGTATCTGCGCGATGACACGTTCGCGCAGTGGATGAACCGGGTTGACTCCCTGGTCCAGGACGAGCTCGGCTATTCCGTCGTCGAGTTGATCCTCGACGACTCAAAGGATTACGGCATCGAGACCACGCAGGTCACCATCTTCGCGATTCAGGTCGCGCTCGGCGAGCTACTCAAGGCGCACGGCGCGAAACCCGGTGCGGTGGTGGGCCAGTCCCTGGGGGAGGCGGCGGCCGCCTACTTCGCCGGAGGGCTGTCGCTGGCGGACGCAACCCGAACGATTTGCTCGCGCTCCCACCTGATGGGTGAGGGCGAGGCGATGCTCTTCGGCGAATACATCCGGCTGATGGCCTTGGTGGAGTACTCCGCCGAGGAGATCGAGACGGTGTTCAATGATGCCGAAGACTTCGGTGACCTAGAAGTGTGTGTGTACGCCGCACCGACCCAGACGGTTATCGGCGGTCCGCCGGACCAGGTGGACGCGATCATCGCCCGGGCCGAGTCGGAGGGCAAGTTCGCCCGCAAGTTTCAGACCAAGGGCGCCAGCCACACCTCCCAGATGGATCCGCTGCTGGGCGAGCTGGCTGCTGAACTACAGGGGATCGAGGCGCTGCCGCTTCAGACTCCGTATTACTCGACCGTGCACGAGGGCAACCTGGTCCGTCCGGGCGGGGACCCGATCCACGACGTGGAGTACTGGAAGAAGGGTTTGCGCCACTCCGTTCACTTCACCCACGGCATCCGCAACGCAGTCGACAACGGCCACACCACCTTCCTCGAGCTGGCGCCCAATCCGGTTGCGCTGATGCAGGTGGGCCTCACTACGGCGGCCGCCGGGTTGCACGATGCGCAGCTGATCGCGACCCTGGCCCGAAAGCAGGACGAAGCGGACTCGATGACCACCGCGATGGCGCAGCTGTTCGTCCACGGCCACGACCTCGACATCAGGACGCTGTTCCCGCGGCGCTCCAGGGGTCTGGCCGGTGCGCTGGACTTCGCCGACATCCCGCCGACCCGGTTCCGCCGCAAGCCGCACTGGCTCGACGCGCACTTCACCGGCGACAGTTCGGCGGTCATCCCCGGAAACCACGTCGCAACGCCGGACGGCAGGCACGTCTTCGAGTACTCGCCGCGCAACGAGACCGATCTGGCGGCACTGGTGAAAGCGGCGGCAGCCGCGGTCCTTCCGGATGCCAGGCTGGTCGCCTCGGAGCAGCGTGCGGTGCCGGGCGAAGGTGCCCGCCTGGTGACCACGGTGACCCGTCACCCCGGCGGCGCCGGCGTGCAGGTGCATGCGCGCATCAACGAGTCGTTCACGCTGGTCTACGACGCGATCGTGGCCCGCGGCGACGCGCAGGTCACGTTGCCCACGGCGGTGGGCGCAGGCACCATCGCCGAGACCGCGGCGTCCGAGGTGAACGCGGCGGACCCCACTGAGGAAACCGGGGACGACGCGGCCATCCTGCACGACAACCTCACCGCCGGCGCAGGCATCGCTGCGGGCTTCGCCAAGTGGAGTCCGGACTCCGGTGAGAGCATCGGCGAGCGGCTGGGCACCATCGTCGGCGCTGCGATGGGCTACGAGCCCGAGGACCTGCCGTGGGAGGTGCCGCTGATCGAGCTCGGTCTGGACTCGCTGATGGCGGTGCGGATCAAGAACCGCGTGGAGTACGACTTCGACCTGCCGCCTATTCAACTGACGGCCGTGCGTGACGCGAACCTCTACGCCGTCGAGAAGCTGATCGCCTACGCGGTCGAGCACCGCGGCGAAGTCGACGAGCTGGCCGAACAGCAGAAGGGCAAGTCTGCCGAGGAGATCGCGGCGGCCCAGGCCGAGCTGATGGGCGGGGCCACCACCGTGGCCGAACTCGAATCCAAGCTTGCCGAGGCCGGGCATTCGATCGACCCGTCGGTCCCCGCCCCACCGACTGATCCCGCAGGTCCGGCAGCCGGAGCTGCCCGGGCGGCAGCCGGACCGCTCACCCAGGAGGCCGTCAGTGAGGCGCTCGGCGCTGACGTTCCGCCACGCGACGCCGCGGAGCGGGTCACCTTCGCCACCTGGGCGATTGTCACCGGCAAGTCTCCGGGCGGCGTCTTCAACGAGCTGCCGTCCCTGGACACCGACACCGCCGAGAAACTCGCCCAACGCCTGTCGGAACGCGCCGAGAACACCATCACCGCCGAGCAGGTCGACTCAGCGCGCACTATCCAGGATTTGTCGAGCATCGTGCGCGACCTGATGGACGCCGGCGAGTTGGATGGGTTCGTCCGCACGATCCGGGCGCCGGCCGAGGGCTCTACCCGCGTTCCGGTGTTCGTGTTCCACCCCGCCGGTGGTAGCACCGTGGTGTACGAGCCGCTGGTCAAGCGGCTGCCGGCGGACACCCCGGTGTACGGCATCGAGCGGGTGGAGGGCTCGATAGCGGAGCGGGCGGCGCAGTACGTGCCCAAGCTCATGGAGATTCAGGGCAATGGCCCTTACATCCTGGCCGGGTGGTCATTGGGTGGCGCGCTGGCCTACGCCTGCGCGGTCGGGCTCAAGCGCGCAGGCGCCGACGTCCGGTTCGTCGGTCTGATCGACACCGTGCGTGCAGGCGAGGAGGTCCCCCAGACCAAGGAGGAGATCCGGGCCCGATGGGATCGGTACGCCCTGTTCGCCCAGCGGACATTCAATGTGGAGATCCCCGAAATCCCCTATGAGCAGCTCGAGGAGCTCGACGACGAGGGTCAGGTGACGTTCGTCCTCGACGCGGTGAAGGGGAGCGGGGTCGACATTCCCGGAGGCATCATCGAGCACCAGCGCACGTCCTATCTGGACAACCGGGCGCTCGATACCGCGGTGATCGAACCCTACGACGGGCATGTCACCCTCTACATGGCCGATCGATACCACGACGACGCGATCATGTTCGAGCCCCGCTACGCCACCCGTCAGCCCGACGGCGGCTGGGGTGAATTCGTCGACGACCTCGAGGTGGTGGCCATCGGGGGCGAGCACATCCAGGCCATCGACGAGCCGTACATTGCAAAGGTCGGCGCGCACATGAGCGAAGCGATCAGCGAGATCAGCGCCGGGAACCAGGAGGACGCAGCCACGTGACAGCGGAATCTCTCCCCAAAGCACCGGTGACTACCGCCGAGAAGCTCGCCGAGCTGCGCGACAAGCTTGAGCTCGCCAAGGAACCGGGCGGAGAAAAGGCCGTCGCCAAGCGGGAGAAGAAGGGCATTCCGAGCGCGCGGGCGCGCATCTATTCGCTGCTCGACCCGGGTAGCTTCCTGGAGATCGGCGCCCTGGCCAAGACACCCGGTGACCCCAATGCGTTGTTCGGGGACGGCGTCGTCACCGGCCACGGCACCATCAACGGCCGCCCGGTCGGCGTGTTCAGCCATGACCAGACGGTGTTCCAGGGTTCGGTTGGGGAGATGTTCGGCCGCAAGGTCGCCCGCCTGATGGAGTGGGTGGCCATGGTCGGCTGCCCGATCATCGGCATCAACGATTCGGGCGGTGCCCGCATTCAAGACGCGGCAACATCGCTGGCCTGGTACGCCGAGCTCGGCCGCCGCCACGAGTTGCTGCGCGGACTGGTGCCGGAGATCTCGCTGATCTTCGGGAAGTGCGCCGGCGGCGCGGTGTACTCACCGATCCAGACCGACATGGTGATCGCGGTGCGCGACCAGGGCTACATGTTCGTCACCGGCCCCGACGTGATCAAGGATGTCACCGGTGAAGACGTCACCCTCGACGAATTGGGCGGCGCCGATGCGCAGGCCCGGTACGGCAACATTCACCAGGTTGTGGAGTCCGAGGCGGCGGCGTTCGAGTACGTGCGGAGCTATCTCAGCTTCCTGCCCGCCAACACCTTCGATGACGCGCCGGTGGTCAATCCCGGATTGGAGCCGGAGATCACCCCGCACGACCTGGAGCTGGACTCGATCGTGCCGGATGCGGACAACACCTCCTACGACATGCACGAGATCCTGCTGCGGATTTTCGACGACGGCGACGTGTTGTCGGTCGGGGAGCAGTCCGGCCCGGCGATCATCACCGCGCTGGCCCGCGTCGATGGCCGTCCCGTCGGGGTGATCGCCAACCAGCCGATGTACATGTCGGGGGCGATCGATAACGAGGCGTCCGACAAGGCCGCCCGATTCGTCCGGTTCTGCGACTCGTTCAACACTCCGCTGGTGTTCGTGGTCGACACCCCCGGGTTCATGCCGGGCGTCGAACAGGAGAAGGGCGGCATCATCAAGCGGGGCGGTCGTTTCCTCAACGCCGTGGTGGAGGCCTGTGTCCCGAAAGTGACGATTACGGTGCGCAAATCCTACGGTGGTGCCTATGCGGTGATGGGTTCCAAGCAGCTGACCGCCGATCTCAATTTCGCGTGGCCTACCGCGCGCATAGCCGTGATCGGCGCTGAGGGCGCCGCACAGTTGCTGGTGAAGCGCTTTCCCGACCCCACCGCACCCGAGGTGCAGAAGATCAAGGCTGACTTCATCGAGGGCTACAACGCCAACATGGCGGTGCCGTGGGTGGCGGCAGAGCGGGGCTTCATCGACGGCGTCGTCGAGCCGCACCAGACGCGGTTGCTGCTGCGCAAATCCCTGCACCTGTTGCGGGACAAGCAGATCAACCGCGTGCAGCGCAAGCACGGCCTGACCCCCATCTAAAGCTGTGCCCGATAAGGAGACGTCGAATCACGGTAGGGATCCGCGGCTGGAACTGCGCGACCTATACGCGTTCCAGCTGCCTGCTGCTCCCGAACGGACCGCGCTGGTCCTGACGGCCAATCCCGGGGGCGGTCCGATGCACCCCGATGCGGTCTATCGGCTGGCCATCGACCACACCGGTGACCTGCGCAACGATATCGCGATCAGCTTCGTCTACGCTCCGCCCGTCGATGGGGCCCAGAAGGTGGATGTCTACCTGGCCGTCGGCAATCAGGCCTCAACGATCGCGGCGGTAGGGTCTCAGTTATTCGGCGGTGTCGAAGTGTCCTTCGGTGAGCGGGTCACGGCAGTGGAATCGGGCGGGTTCACCTTCGCCTCCGCAGCCCGCAGCGACCCGTCCCGCGCCGATACCAACGTCATTGCGATGATCGTCGAACTGCCCAACAGCTACCTCAGTGCCGGTCCGGCCGTCCGAATCTGGGGACGTTGCAGCATATTGAACGACCGCCAGTGGGTGCACACGGACCGAGTCGGTCATCTGTCACTGGGCGACCTCATCACGGACGACGACATGCGGGCGCAATATCAGGCCGGTGAGCCGAACCGCGACAGGGAACGCTGGATGGGACAACTGATCGAGGTGATGACCCGAAACGGCGGATACACCCGGCAGGAGGCGATCGACGCGATCAACACCGACCGCACGCTTCCCGACGTACTGACCTACGACCCGTCGCGGCCGGCGAAGTACCCGAACGGTCGCACACTGACCGACGACGTCATCGGACACCGCCGTTCGTTCCTGACCAACGGGCAAAGCCCGCCATCGGGGTGGAGCCCGCACACCGACCTCCTTCCTGAATTTCCGTACCTCGGTCCTCCACATCTCACTCAGGCGCTGAGGATGCGCCGATGACCCTCGTGATTGACCCCGTAGCCGAGCGGCCGCCGGCTCCGAAGTCCGTGCTGCTCGATTTCTACCGAACGTGTGAGGGGCTGCCCGTGGTGGGCGGATTGTTCACCCTCGGCAAGCAGGAGGCGCAGGCCCTTCTCTCGGTCGTCGTGGCTGCCGTGCTCGACGAACTCGACCTCACCGCGATCGTGCGAGACCGTCTGCACGCCGAGGCGATCGAAGCGGTGATCGCGCGCATCGACCTCGTCGGTCTGGCCAACGAGGTGATCGAAGAGGTGGATCTGCCGGCCATCATCCGGGGCTCCACCAGTTCGGTGACCGCGGACGTGATGACAGATGTGCGTAGTCAGGGCGAACGCGCCGACGACGCGGTCTCCGGATTCGTCGACCGGCTGCTGGGCCGTCGGCAGGTTATCGATGAACAGCCGCGATGACAGCGACGTGCTGCCGGCGGCTCGTGCGGCGGGCGTGGTCAGCCGCGGTGTCGCCGCGCTGATCGACTTGTGCGTCGTCGGCGTGATGCTGGCATTTCTCTACCTCGGGTTGGTGCTCACCATGCTGGCCCTCAACCCCGGCTCGTTGCGGTTCCCCGCCCTTGATCTGGTGTTCACCGGCGTGGTGATATTCGGCGTCGCGGTGCTCTATCTCGCCGGCTGCTGGTCGGTCTCGGGCTGTACCGCCGGGGCGGCGGCGATGGGCCTCCAGGTGGTCGGGCGGCGCTCGGCCCGGCTGAGACCTGCGATCGCGTTGCTGCGCGGCGGCGCGTGCGTATTCTTCCCCGTGGGGCTGGCCTGGGTGGCTGTGGACCGACGCCGAAGGTCGTTGCAGGACATTGTGTTCGGCAGCCGGGTCGTCTACGTGCGCCAGCGTTGAGCGACAGCCTTCAGGTTTTCGGGTTGTTCCAACGGGTGCGTTGATCGCGGATGTCGTCGATGACGTTGTCGAGCGCGGAGTTCACGCGGTCGTGATCGTCGGTGGCGAGTAGGTCGAGTTGCAGACCCCGAAGTTGAGCAACCAGCACAGTGGCGAAGTCGTCGGCGTCGCAGCGGGGACACCCGGCCTGAAGGGCGAGGCGCCGGATGACCTCAATCCACCTCGTGACGATGTTGTTGAGCAGAGCGCGGTGTTCCTCTGGATTGCGCAGCGCCTGGCCGTAGGCCTCGAAGAGCAACCGGAACTGACGAGCTCCCTCCGGCTGAGTCCACAGGTGCCAGAGCTGGCGTACGAGTACCTCGATGTCGTCGTTGCTGAGCTGATCGGGGATCGGTTGCCGCTTGCCGATCTCGTCGAAGATCTCTACCAAGAGTTCATCTTTGGTGCCGAAGTGGTGGTGCAGCGTGACATGTGACACGCCGACCGCCGCTGCCAGTGTGCGAAACGACATGGTGCCGATCCCATGGTCGAGTACGTGGGCGATGACGGCGTCCAGGATCTCACCGCGTCGATTCTGGTAGCGCAGCCTGCGGCCGTCCACGCGTTCACCGTCGCCTGTGTTGGTCATGGTTTCTCTCGTCTCTCCGCCGGCCGTTGACAGTAGATATACCGAATGGTATAACAACAACTGAAGTTATTGCTCTACCGAGTGGTATAACTAATCAGAGATCCCAGGAGGACATCATGACCAGCGTTTCCCCGTTCGCCCCCGCGAATGACTTCTACGAATGGACCGCCGACCTGACGGACTACGACAACGGCCACCTGCTGCGCAGCGAGCCGCTTACCGACGCCGAATTGATCCCCGTCGCATCCCAAGGCTGGCGGATGCTGTACGTGAGCACCGGTCACGACGGCAACAAAGTCGCCGTCAGCGGTCTGGTGTTCCTGCCTGCCGACGGTGCCCCCGCTTCCAACGGTCGGCCGGTGATCTCCTACGCACACGGCACCACCGGCATCACCGCCGCCGCCGCTCCGTCGCTGAACCCGAACGCGCGAGTGCTCGGCTACCCGATCCTGGGTGAAGTGTCCACGTTCCTGGCCGTGGGATACGCCGCTGTCTGCACCGACTACGAAGGCCTCGGCACGGCAGGGCCACACCCGTATTGCCACGGGAAAAGCCTCGCGCACAGTCAGACTCACGCCGTCACCGCCGGCATGCAAGTATCTAGCGAGCTGTCGAACGTGTGGGTCGCCATGGGTCAATCCGAAGGCGGGCAGGCGGCCATGTTCTCCGCGGCATACGCCACAACCATTGCCCCCGAACTCGATTACCGGGGCGCCGTGGCCACCGCGCCGCCGACCGAGTGGCCAACGCTGCTGGCTGACACCACCGAACTCGGAAGGGTTCTCACCCCGGCCGTTCTGCACGCCGTCAGCTACCGCGACCCATCACTAGACGTGGAACAGTTGCTCAACGAAGACGGCCGCACCCTCCTCGACGCGTGGCGCACCAGCTTCATCTTGGAGCCGGGAACGGTCATGGACACGTTCGCGCCGCTCGCGGGAAAGCCGCTGTTCGCCCTGGTCCCCGGCGAAAAGACCGACAGTGACGCCAGCCGGCGCCTGGCCGCCACTTTGGACTTCAGCGACCTGGAAGTGCCTCGCGGCCTGCTCGACCGGCCGGTACTGCTCGCCGAGGGCGGCAGGGATGAGTTCTGTGTTCCAGGCACCATCACACGCTTGGCTGACGACCTGCGATCCGCGGGAACCCAGGTCGAGCACCACACCTATCCCCAGTACAGCCACCTCGACATTCCCTTCATCGCCTTCCCCGCGACGCTGCCGTTCGTCCAGCGAATCGCGCCGATCGCATAGTCGCAACGGCGTCATCATCCCCGCTGCGCGGGCCGGTGCCTGGGTTTCTTGGCCGGTGCGCAGCGGGGATCCCGCCGGTCACGGACCGATTCGGATCGGGCCGGGGGACCAGAGCCCCGAACGGGTGGCAGAGCCCAGGTCGATCTCGGCCTCCTGTGCATCGACGATGGTGTCGAAGCGGCGCAACGAACCCCAGTCCTGACCCCAGTCGTGTGACAGGTAGGTCGGCATCACCGAAGCCTTCAGAAGTAGGTCGGTAATGCCCAGTAGCCCGCCGTTTACCCCGTCCTGCCACGTGTCGGTGCTCTGGAGCTTGGCGTAGTAGTCCGGTGAGATGCGATACCGGGGGATGTCGGTGACTCCGTTGGCGTGCAGCATCGGCTGCTGGCAGGGGAACGCCAGTCCGACCGCCCAATCCATCAGCACCGGCTGTTCAGATCCGATGTACTCCTGGACCGAACGCAGCTCCGGCACCCGTGGCGGTGTGATGGCGACCCAGTCGCCCTGGTTCAGCGACAGGTCTTCGGCGATTACCCGAACCGCGATCGCGTCGGCGGGAATCTGCGCGCGTGGATAGCGAAGGTTGCGCCACGAGGGTGTCGGCCCGACGTCGAATGGGCTGACCCGGCCGGCGGGCTCGGGAGCTCCGCCGGGTCCGGGAAGCGCGTATTCGAGCTCCACCGTCTGGCCGGAGACCAGGCCCTCGGAGACGCTGTCACCCGCGATCGTTCCGGCCGCGGTGATCGTCAGCAGTGGGTGCGCGTCATCGGCGGCCGGCAACTCGTACCACGCCGAGGCCAGCCGGCTCTCCTGTTGCGCTTCAGTTGAATACGTCCCTGCAACGGGGACTCGCGCGGGGTCGAGGCCGTAGGGCAATGGCACGGTGGATCCGTTGACACCCTTGCGGGACCGCTTCTTGGATTGATACCAGTCGGCATCGGTTCCCGGCTGCGGGTTGTTGATGCGGATGGCTTCGGCGATGATTCGATCGGGAACGCCGTTGGGCGAGAAGCCCACCGGTCCGATTCCGCCCAGCGGCCCCAGCGGACCCCAGGGGGATTGGTCAGGGCCGGCGGACAGCGGTCGCAGGAAGCCCGCGTTGGCGTCGGGCTCGACGAGCACGTCATCGGCCATGCCGCAACCCCCGGCAAGGGAGCGAATATTGGCCCAACCGTTGGAGTAGGTGGGGTACTGGCGCACCATGCCCACCGCCAGCGAGGCCATGAACAGGACGACCATGAAGCCCGCGGCGATCGGTATCGGCGCTGCGGTGAGCCTGTCGACGACCCGCGACTCGGTTCGGGAGGTGACATGCAGCCAGAACGCCCACAGCGCAGTGATCGCGAACAGTGCCAGAAATACCGTGCTGACCGTCACTCCGCCGAGCTTGGGTACCGAATTGTTGTACGGCACGCCGAAGTTCGAGACGTACCACCAGCCGTTCGTCGATGCGAAGCACATGGCCAGCACGAAGAACACGAAGGATAGAAACACCATTCGATTGCGTGCCGAGCGCAACACCAGCGGCGACATCAAGACGGTTGCCAGCGCTGCCATCGCGGCGCCGACAGCGGCGAACAAACCGAAATGGTGGATCCATTTGGTGGGGGTGAACATCAGGAAGAAGATCGTGGCGAAGATGACGCCCATCAGTCGCCAGGCCGGACCCCGGGCCACACCGGGAATCCGCTTGCGCCGCAACATCATGAACAGCGACGGGAACAGGCACAAGACGGTGAACAGGAACGCGAACCGGCGGGAGATCGCGGCGTCGGTGGTGGGCAGTATCAGGTAGTAGTAGCGCAGGATCTCGGTGAACCATTCCTGGCTGGGGCCGACCTCAGTGCGAATCCTGGTGGCTTCCAACACCGTCGCCAGCGTCTGGTCAGCGAACACAACCGTGAGAACGATGGTGCCCGCGGCCAGCAACGGCGCCACCAGCGGCCAGGTGCCGAACAGCTGCCGTCGGCGCATCAGGATTCGCAGGATGGGGCGACCCCCGGCCACCAGAGCGGCGACCGCGATCAACCCGGTGGGCTGGATACCGAGCGTGAACGCCGCCGAGGTGATCGCCAAGGCCGCGGGTGTGAGCCGGCCCGAGGTGATGGCCCGCTCGATCAGCACGTAGGTGATCAGCGCACCGGTGGCAATCTGGCCTTCCGGGCGGAGCCCATTGTTGAACGGCATCCACGCCCCGAGTAACACCAGTCCGGCGGCCCACATCGCCGCGCGGCTGCTCGACACGGCAGGGCCCAGTCGGGGCAGCACTTCGCGGGACAGCAGCAGCCAGCACACCAGCGCGCAGATCAGGTCGGGCAACCGGATCCAGATGCTGGCATCGCTGACCTGGGTCATCAATGCGAGCAGGTTGTAGTACCAGCCGAACGGGTCCTCCGGGCTGCCGAACCACCGGAAGTAGTTCGACATGTAGCCGGCTTGATCTGCAACCCGAGCCATTCCGAGGATGTAGCCGTCATCGGAGGAGTTCGCGCCGATGACGTACCAGAGCGCGAACCCGCCGACGACGACGCCGTCGACGGGGCTGGCCGTGCGCCAGCGGGACGGGATGAGCCGGTGCATGCGCCGCCCGTCGGCGCGGTCCAGCTGCCACAACGCAAGCAGGGCGACGATTGTTGAGACGATCGCCAGCAGCATCGCCGTGAGTTTCAACGCGGTGGGGTGGGTGGTGAAGCGAGTATCGATCGTCGCGGAGAACTCCATGCCCGGGGGAGCGGGCCCGGTCAGGTCGGTGAACACTCCTACGATGGCGGGCCGCAGATTAGGGTCGTCGAATCCGGTGCGCTGCGGCTTTCCGGCATCCGAGCCGGAATCCTGGGTCAGGCCGACGAAGTCGGCGAAGGTCCCATCCAGCGACGAGGTGATGTCGATGCTGGAACAACCGGGCCCGGCCCCGTTTCCGACGACGCGGTCGCGTTTCACAGTGGCCACCACGACGTTGCGCACGATGACGTCGACGCGCGACTTCGTGACGTTGACCAGCATCGCGTTCAGTGCCGCGTCCCGGCCCTCCGATGGCGCGGTGCCCAAGACCAGTCCACCCTCGGCGGGCAACGAGCCGATAACGGCGCAGGGCACCGTGGCAGTCAGGCTCACCGGCGCCTGTGAGATCAGTGGTGCGGTGACGTTCTCGAGTTGTCCCCCTTGGGGCCAGTTCAGCGTCGCAGTGGTCTGCGTGACCGGTAACAGCGGCGTGGCTACCGAAAGAACAAAGCCGAGTAGGCCGGCGATAGTGGCGACCCACCTGGCCACCCTGAAGCCGTTCTCTCCGTTCACGGCAGGGCTTGTTTTGCTGCCGTTCTCTCCGTTCACGGCTGTGGTTGTTTTGCTGCCGTTCTCTCCGTTCACGGCAGGGCCCTTATCGGTCCGCCACGACTCCAGCCGAACACTCGCGTCGACCCCTCCTCGATGATCGCCTCAGGCGCCTGTTCCTCCTTCACCACTCGGATATAGCGCTCGATCGATCCCCAGTCGCGATACCAGTCGCCCCGGAGATACGTCGGGATGGTCGACGTACGCAGCAACGCCTGGATGAACAGGAAGGGTCCGCCGTCTTCGGCTGACTGCCACTGGTTCGACGAAGACACCACCTGCTCGAAGTTGGGCAGTATTCGATACTCCGGCAGCTCGGCCACCCCCAGATGTTCGGAGAAGGGTCGCTGGCAAGGGAAGTTGGCCGCGGTGGCGATGTCTATCAGCACCGGGGTCTGCGACCCGAGGAAGTCTTGCGCGGTGGTCAGCACCGGCACCCTGGGCGGCGTGAACCCGAACCACTGATCTTCAGACAGGTTCGGGTCGTCGGCGACGATCCGGGCCACGTTGGCCTCGGGTGGCGCCGAGGCCAACGGGAAGCGCAGGTTTCGCCACGCCTTCTGCGGGAAAATGTCGATCGGTTCGACTTCATCGAGCGCCTCATACGACCCATCGGGACGGTGCACGCCCCATTGCAGCTTCAGGGACTGGCCGTAGTTGAACGAGCCGTCCTCTTCGAAGTACCAGATTGCCCCCGCGGCGGCGACGGCCACCAGTGGGCGGTCAGCGCTGCGTGGCGGCAGCTGGTACCAGACCGAGGTGGCCTTGGCGGCGACGGTGTTCTCGTCGTAGCTGCCCATCACCGGGGTGCGGTCCGGATCGAGCTCGAAGGGCAGGAAGACACGTGATCCGTTGACACCCTCGGGGCCGTAGCCGCCGCCGGTACCCGCCGCGTAGCCGACGCCGATGTTCGGTTTGTCGACGGCCCCGTCGGAGTTCGCCAACCCCGGGTTGGCCGCCACCGGTTCGGCGGGTTCCAGGGTGTCGCTGACCCCGTTGGGCGTGAAGCCGATCGGGTTCTCGCCGCCGAGAGGCCCGTACTTTCCGTAGCGCTGACCCGGCACCGGTTGCAGCATCCCGGCGTTGGTGTCCGTTTCGACAAGAACGGCGTCGGCCATCGCGCAGCTGGGTGGCGAAGATCCGGTCAGGGCGGATCGCAGTGCTGACAGGTTGGCCGCGCCGTTCGTGTACACGGGGTAGCGGCCGGCAGTGGCCTTCACCATCGAACCCACCTCGAGCACCACCATGATGGCGGCCACCACGAGCAGCGGGGTGGAGGCCAGTACCCGATTCCGTCTGGTGTCGGCGACCTGAGTGTGCCCGGCGTAGTCGATCCGGAAATGCAGCCAGGCGGCGAGCAGGCCGCAGGCGATCGCCATGACCAGGAAGATCGTGGTGACGGGCTGGCCGAAGATGACGGGCTGCTTGTCGAACCACGGGACACCGTAGTTGGCGACGTAGAACCAGCCGTTGATACCAGCGGTCGACTCGGCCAGGACGAATAGCAGGGCGGTGACGTAGAGGGCCAGATTGCGTCGGCTGTGCAACCCGACCCGGGCGAATGCGAACGCGGTGACCGCGCCAAGGGCGCCGGCCAGGCCTGCGAACACGCCGAACTGTGCGGTCCACTTGGTCGGGGTGAACGTCAAGAGCAGCAGGCCCAGCGCCGTCGTGCCGGTCAGCCGCCACACGGGCGCGTTCACGGCGCCAGGCACCGTGCCTTTGCGCAACAACACGATGAGCAGACCGAACAGGCACAGCAACAGGATCAGCATGGAGAAGCGGCGGGTCAGCGATGCGTCCACGCTGTCCTCGACGGTCAAGAAGTAGTAGCGCAGGAACTCCTGGTACCAGGGGATCGTCGGACCGACGACGTACTTGATCCGGGCCGACTCAGCCACCGTGGCCAGCGTCTGATCGCGGAACACGACGACGAACACCAGTGATGCGGCGGCGGCGAGGGGGGCCAGCTGGGTTGCGAGTCCATAGCCCGGCCGTTGAGCGGCGGCGTTTTCCTTGACGACGCGTGTGATGGCGCGCGCAGCGACCAGCAGCGGCGCCAACGCGACCATCCCCTGCGGTGCAAGGGTCACGCAGAACACCGCGACGACGATCGCGACCGCAGCCGGAGCCAACCGACGAGACCCCACCGTCTTTTCCACCAGCATCCACACCGCGAGCACGCCGAAGGCGATCAGGGGTTCAGGTCGCAGGCCGTTGTTGAACGGCAGCCATGCGGACAGGAACACCGCCGCTGCCGTCCACACCGCTATCGGGTTGCGGACCAGATTGCGGCCCAGGCGTGGCAGTACCCACCGGCTCAGGATCAGCCAGGTGCCGATGGCGGCCGCGGTGGCAGGCAGGCGCATCCAGATGCCTGCGGTGCTGATGGAAGCCAGTTGGGCCAGGACGCTCTGGTACCAGTCGAACGGCGCCTCCGTCGCGCCGAAGAATCGGTAGTAGTTGGCGATGTAGCCGGCGTCCCCGGAAACCCGGGCGATGGTGAGGTTGTAACCGTCGTCCGACGACTGGGCGCCGACCAGATGCCACAGCAGCAGCGTGCCGATCACGGCGGTATCGGCGAGCCAAGTCGACAGGCCCACTCGGCGGCGTCGACCTCGGACCCACCGCCTGGCCGAGGTGCGGTCCAGCAGTGCCAGGGCGAGGATCGAGGCCACCACGCAGGCGACACCGAGGATCATCACGGCGAGCTTGAGGGTCGTGGGGGCCGTGATGAACCGGGTGTCGACGTCGACCGTGGCCGAAACGCCGCTGTTGGCGGGCACCTCGAGTTCAGTGAAGAGTCCCGCAACCTGCGGCCGGTTCTCGGCGGGGAGAGTTCCTACGGCGCCGGGAATTCCGACGAAGTCGGCGCCGACCTCACCGACATTGGCCCACAGCCGGACTTCGCTGCAGGCCCCATCCTCCACCGCGTCGCGGGGGGCTACCGCGGCGACCGAATCGCGGAACGCGACGACGACGTTGTCCGCGTAGGCGCGCACGAACAGTCCGTTGCTGCCGGCGTCGATGCCGCCCGGCGGGATCGTTGAGAACACCAGTCCGCCGTCGGCAGGCAAGGTGGCCACGGCCTGGCAGGGGATGGCGACGTCGAGCGATTTGGGAGCACCCGACACCAACGGTGCGGTGACGCTTGCGATATTGCCGTCGCTGTCGACCGTCTGCGGCCACTGAATGGTCGCGGTCGTCTGGTTGACCGGGAGCAGCGGAGCCATCGCGCACAGCGCCATTCCCAGCAGCCCGGCGACAACCGCGACGATCGCGATGAGGCGGGTTGTCCGGTCAGGCACGAGGTTCGATGCTATGCGACGTTAGCTCAGACGGAGCGGCGCCGGGCTCCATAATCCGCTACGCGTCGCGGAACCGAGATCCAAGCGAGCCGGTGTGGCGTCCGAGTAGTAGGGCGTGAGCTGCTGCAGCGCGCCCCAGTCCCGCAGCCAGTCGTACTTCAGATAGGTGGCAACGGTGGTGGAGCGCAGCAGCAATTCTGTGATGCCCAGCGGGCCGCCGCCGAGGTAGTCCATCACCGGCGAGTTGGCTTCGGCACCGAACCGGTCGGGCAGGATGCGCCATTTGGGCACCTCGATGACGCCGTTGCGGTGGTTGTAGGGCCGCTGGCACGGGAAGGCCAGGCCCACCAGCCAGTCCAGCAGGACCGGCTCCGTTGAGCCGACGACATCCTGAAGAGTGCGCAGCACCGGGATCCGAGGCGGTGTGAGGGCGATCCAGTGCTGCGGGCTGAGGTCGTCATCGGTGGCCACCAACCGGACTCGGGTGGCGTCCGGGGGGAGCGCGGACAACGGCACTCGCAGGTTGCGCCAGGCCGGAGCCGCGCCCACATCGCCGAGTTCGATGGTGCCGGTGTCGCCCGAACTCGACCACTGAACCGTTACGTCGCTGCGGTCGAACCGTCCGGCCGCGGACACCACGAGGATGGAATCAGATCGGTCGTTCTCGCTCCAACCGGCGGGTAGCCGGTACCAGGCCGACCGTAGCCTGGCAGGCTGCTGAGTTCCGCTGCGCCAACTGCCCAGCACCGGGGTGCGGGCAGGGTCCAGGCCGAATGGCAGGCGGGCGCGTGAGCCGTTCACCCCGGCAGCGGCGGTGGTGCCGCCCTCGGTGCCCGCCTCGGTCTCGGCGGCACCGGTGTTCTCGGTGTCGGCGAAGTTGTCGGAGCCGGGCTGGTCCATGACGGGATCCGCGGACACGTCAGAGGGGATTCCGTTGGGTCTGAATCCTTCTGTGGTTCCGGATCCTTCGGTGGTGCCGGCAGTGCCGCCGCTCAGTGCATCGGCGATCGGCAGCCCGATAGGTGTGAGCAGTCCGGCGTTGGGATCCTGCTCCACCATGACGTCTTCGGCCATGCCGCACGTTTTGCCGGCCAGCGCTTCCAGGTTGGACCGCCCGACCGTCCACGCGGGGTACTGACCGGTCATCGCCAGCGTCAGCGAGATCACCTCGAAGGTCACCAGCGCCCAGGTAGCTGTGGCAAGCGGCGCCTGGAAGATCGGTCGCCAGCGACGCGGACCGCCGTTGGGCGGTGCACCTTCCCGCCCGGAGAAGTGGAACCAGGCGGCCGCCAGCAAGACGAGTATCGACAGGCCGAGCAGGATGGTGGTGAAGGCGAACTTCCACTCCGGGAATGAATTCGACCACGGCACACCGAAATTGGAGACGTACCACCAGCCGTTGACTGTCGCGAACGAAAGCGCAGTCACGAACAGAACCGCCGCGGCGAACAACGTGCGGTTGCGGCGCGAGCGCATGGCCGCTGCGGAAACGGCTACCGCGGCGAGCGCGCCGAGGGAGCCGGCCAGTCCGGCGAACACGCCGAAGTGGTGGGTCCACTTGGTGGGGGTGAACATCATCGCCAGGAACGCAATGATGGTGATCCCGATAATGCGACGGCTGGGGCCCAGCGCGGTGCCGGGAATCCGGCCCTTTCGCAGCGACATCGCCACCGCGACGACTAGCGCCAGCAGCAGCGTGAGCACCGCAAACCGTCGCGCCACCGAACCGTCCGGGCTGGTGGTGAACAGTCGCGAATAACGGACGTGCTCGTCGAACCAGGCCAGGCTGGGGCCGACGGCGGACTTGAAGCTGCTGGCCTGCATCTCCGCGACCAACGTCTGGTCGCGGAATATCAGGATGATGGTCACGGATGCCGCCGCGGCGATCGGTGCCAGCAGCGCTGCGTAGCCGAACCGCGAAGTATGGCGTGCCACGATGGTTTTCAGCGGCCCGATGGCGACCAGCAGCGCGCCGACCGCAGCGATACCGGTGGGGCCGGAGAACAGCGTCAACGCTCCGATGATGATGGCGATGGCAACGGGCAACAGCCTGCTGGTTGCCACACCGCGCTCAACCGAACACCAGGTCAGCAGAATTCCCAGCGCGATGATCGGTTCGGGGCGCAGGCCGTTGTTCAGCGGCAACCAGAACGCGAGGAAGAGCCCGGCGGCCGTCCACGCCGCGGCCCGGCTGTGCTTGACGGCCGTACCCAGGCGGGGAATCACCTCGCGACTGATCACCCACCAGCAGGCCAGTGCCATCAGCAGCGTGGGCAGACGCATCCAAACGCTGGTCGTACTGACGTGGGCCCACAGTGCGAGTAGGTCGTAGTACCAGCCGAACGGCGATTCGGGGGTGCCGAACCATCGGTAGTAGTTGGCCATGTAGCCGGCGTTCTCGGACACCCGTGCCATCGTCAGGATGTAACCGTCGTCGGCGGTGTTGGCCCCGACGAAATGCCACCACACCAGCACCGAGGTGACGAGTCCGTCCAGCGGTGACATCGACCACCAGCGCGGGGGCAGGAAACGCCGGTGCCGCATGCCGTCGGCTTTGTCCAGCACGTGCAGCGCGCCGAGGGCGATGATCGTCATGGCGACGCCGACGATCATCGCGAGTAGCTTCAGCCACGTCGGCGAGGTGCTGTATCTCGAGTCGACGGTCGCCGAGAATTCCAGGCCCGGCGGAGCGGGTCCGGCCAGATCGGTGAAGACCCCCACGATCTGGGGCCGGAAGTCGTAGCCGCTGCGTTCACCGCTGAGCGGTTCGCCCGGGCCGGTCGCGTCGCCATCCGCCGGCGCCGTCAAGCCGACGAACTCGCCGGTCACTCTGTCGGCATGCGCGGTGAACGTCAGTTTTTCGCACTCAGGGCTCAGCACCTGGTCCAGCGGCGCGCTGATCACCGGGGTGTTGCGGACTATGACGAGCAGGTCGTTGTTGACCCGCTCTATGAGCAGGCCGCGGTCGACCGCCTTGGGCGCCTGCTTGGGGACGGTGGACAGCAGCACCGTGCGTCCAGGCCCGTCCAGGCCGGCGGCGGTGCTGCACGGCACGCTGATCTCGAGGTCGGTGGCCACGTAGCCGATGAGCGGCGCGTCGACGCTGCTCAGCACTCCGTTCTGCGGCCAGTTCAGTTCGACAGTGGTCTGGTTGACCGGGAGCAGCGGTGTGGCGACGGCCAGCAGCGTCCCCAACAGCCCAGCGATGATCGCGATGAGCCGCGCGGTGCGGTGGTTGGCGACCACGGGGCTAAATGCTAATTGGCTTGCGGATGGCAAGCACGAACGGCCCGATGGTTGACACGTCGAAACGGGGATCGTCGAATAGCGCGTTGTCCAGCGCGACCCGGTAGCGCCGCACGTTGGGCTGGTTGGGGTAGACGTCGGAGGCCAGTCGCAGGGTATAGGTGTCGTCTGCGCCAACGCGCATCAGGAAGACCGTGGGCGGTTCCCAGGGCATGCTGTCGAGGGCATTGATGAACTGGTCGGTGCCGGTCAGCAAGGTCCAGTCCTCGATAGCTTGGGCGCGTTGCTCGAACTGTGCCAGCGGATTGGCGTAGTGCGAGGTCAGCCCCTGGAAGCCGTAGTACGGGTAGTACGACAGGAAGCTGTAATCAGCGGTCATGACGACGGTCTCGTTGCGTGGTCGGCCGGTCACTTCTTGTATCCGGGAGTCGATCTCGCGGTAGTACTGCGCGGCTCCGGGCGGGCGACGGTCGGCGCGCTGGCCATAGCCGTCGGTGTCGGTGTAGGCGACCACGATGTCGGCGCGCAGCACGTGGGGGATGTCCTGGCTGAAGGTCAGGGCGCCGAGGGCGCCCACTGCGGTGGCGGCGGCCACCACCTTGCCGGCGTTCTGCTGCTGGACGCGGGCGGCCAACGCCCGGCTGACCTCAATAAAGCCGAACGCACCCGCGGCGGTCAACAGGATGGTGAGCGTGGGTTGCAGCCGGAACGACAGCAGGGTCGTGCCGGCCAGCGTGGTGAGCATCGACAGCAGCGACCACGCGTAAACCGTCAGCACGCCGACGCCCAACGCTCCTGCGCGGGTGGAGGTGCGCGCACAGACCACCAGCCACAGGGTGCCGAGCATGCACAAGGCCCCGAGCAGGGTGAACTGCAGCATCGGGAACGAAAGTTGAGCGCCGTCGACGGGCAGATAGTGTTGGGCCGTGCCGGTTTCGGCGGGCGTGCCTTCGAGGGCGGCAAGCAGGTAGGGGGCCCAGCCGATGAGGGCTATCAGGCCGGAGATGACCGCGATGGCCAGCAGTCGCAGCAGTGGGCTCCAATGCCGGTGTGTCGCGGCCAGCAGTACGGCCATGACCGTCACCGTGAACGCGGCGTAGGCCAAGAGCAGCGTGTAGAACAGTGCCGCGATGCCAAGGAAGACGCCAACCCCGACGACCGCGGCCCACCCCCCTCCGTGGCCCTTTCCCGGGTCGCTGCGCTCCTGCCCTCCGTGTTTCTTTCCCGGGTCGCTGCGCTCCTGCCCTCCGGACCGCTGACGGCCGCCCAATCCCGACCAGGCGAGCACGAACATCGGGGGTAGCAGTACCGCGATGATGGCCGCGTACGGCTCAGCAGGCGAGTACGCCAACGTCGCCGCCGCGGTGGCTGTCGACACGATCAGTGCGTAGTCGAAGCGAATCAGGTTGGTCCACAGCACTAACGCCAGCACGATCGCGATGGTGATCGAGATGATCGACCAGGGCTTGTACATCTCCCACGCAGGCATACCGGTGAGGTCGGCGAGGCGACCGCCGATCCAGAACCATCCCGGCGGGTAGAAGGGCGGCAAGCCGATATAGGTCATGTCGTGCAGCGCAGGCGAGTCGGCGAGCCGGGTCAGGTATTCGGTGCGGAACTGCTGATCCACCGAGATGCCGAATAGATAGAGTTTGGTGGCGCCGAGCGGCATCGCGAGGGTGACCAGGGAAAAACCGGCGAGCAAGATCACCGCGCCCATTCGGGCAATGGCTTGGCGCCGGCGCCGCCACGCCAGTCCGCACGCCGCCAACCCGGCCAGACAGACCACTTGGCCGACCGTGGTCAATGCGTGTAACTGATTGGACGAGTTGTACGCAGGCCATTCGACGCGCGCGATCGCTACCAGCCCGACCACGCAGATGGCCGCGACCACCACGATTGCCGCGACCATCTGGCCGGCGACTTTCAACGGCGCGGCCAGCACTCCTGGCATCAGATGGGTAGCTTGCGGAAGATGGGTCGCGGAATGTGGCGCAGCAACATCATCACGTAGCGGAAGCCGCCCGGCGCCCACACCAGATCCTTGCCTTTCGCAGATGCAGTGACTGCGAGCTCGGCAACGTATTCCTTATCGACCGTCAGCGGCGCTTCCTTGACATGCGCGCTCATCCGGGTGCGTACCTGGCCGGGCCTGATAACCAGAACGCGAACCCCGAACTCGCGGAGAGCTTCTCCAAGCCCCAAGTAGAACCCGTCGAGCCCCGCTTTGGTGGAGCCGTACACGAAATTCGACCGCCTGACCCGTTCACCGGCCGCGGAACTCATCGCGATGATCTGGCCGGAGCCCTGGCCTCGCATCTTGTCACCGAGTAGCACACCCACCGAAACCGCTGCCGTGTAGTTGATCTCGGCGATCTGTACGGCTTTGCGCTGGTTCTGCCAGAGTTCCTCGGCGTCGCCGAGAAGCCCGAACGCCACGATCGCGACGTCTACGTCTCGGTGCGAATCCCCGCCCCAGGCCGCGTCGATGACTGCGGGATGGCTCGTCGTATCCACCGCGTCGAAATCGATCACCTCGACCGACTTGGCGCCTGCCTGCTCCATCTGGGTTTTTGCGGTATCGCGTAACGGATCACCTGGCATACAGGCCAGTACGACACTGGCATGCGCGTCACGTAGGTAGCGTTCGCAGATTGCCAGGCCGATCTCGGATGTGCCGCCGAGAAGCAGGATCGTCTGCGGGTTGCCCGTCGCATCAAAGACCATGTGAGTAAACCATTCAGAGCAGCTCCAGTCGTCTGGCCATGTCGGAGGCGAAGAGTCCATCGGGGTCTACCTTGCGGCGCAGGGTGATCCATTCGTCGATTCTGGGATACATAGCGTGGAAAGTCGCCGCGGTCGTTCGCGAGTCTTTGGCGGTGTAGAGCCGTCCCCCGAACTCCAGCACGCGTTTGTCCAGGCTGTTGAGGAACTGATTGAGACCCGGCTTGATCTGGAAGTCGACGCAGATGTTCCAGCCCGGAATCGGGAAGCTCAGTGGCGCTTGATTCCCGGGGCCGAACAGCTTGAACACGTTGAGGAACGAGTAGTGGCCTGAACTCTGGATGTCGTAGACGATCCGCTTGAACTCATCCACCGACTCGGTGGGCACTACGAATTGGTATTGAGTGAAACCCGCTGAGCCATAGGCACGGTTCCACTCGCCGACCATGTCCAGCGGATGATAGAACTGCGTCAAGTTCTGCGTCTTGCCACGATAGGTCTTGGCCATCCGGTACCACAGTGCGGTCATCGCACCAAAGATCGGCTTGTTGCCCAGTCCGCTGGGGAAAACGTCGGGCGCGGTGAAGTATTGGGGCGCATCGAACTTCAGTGGTGCGCGTTGCAGCTTCTTGGGGAGCTGGTCGATGGTGGCCAGCGAGCCGCGGGAGATCACCGCCCGGCCCAGCTGGGGTGGTGGGCTCATCGCGTCGAACCACGCGCTGGAGTAGGTGTAGTTGTCTTCGGTGCCGTCGCTATGGAAGGCAATGGTCTCGTCAAGCCCGCCGGTCACGTCGCCGTCTGCGATGAAGTAGGCCGTCTCGGTCGGGGTCATCTCGATGCTGGCGCGCAGAATGATGCCGGTTAACCCGTTGCCGCCGACGGTCGCCCAGAACAGGTCGCTGTCGGGTCCGGTCGGCGTCAACTGACGGACTTCGCCGTCGGCGGTGAGCAGGTCCAACGAGCGGACGTGGTTCCCGAAACTACCGGCGCTGTGGTGATTCTTGCCGTGGATGTCGCAGGCGATCGCGCCACCGATGGTTACTTGACGGGTGCCGGGCAGGACGGGCACCCACAGGCCCAACGGCAATGCCGCACGCATCAGTTGGTCGAGGTTCACCCCGGCATCCACGTCCGCGATCGCGTCGTCCGAATTGATCGAATGAATGCGATTCACAACGCTCATGTCAACGACCAGGCCGCCGCCGTTCTGCGCATTGTCGCCATACGAGCGCCCGAGCCCGCGGGCGACTATGCCCCGGTTTGATCCCCGGGTCCGGTCGGCTACGTGGTTTACCGCTTTGACGATCACCTCGGGCTCCGGCGTCGACAGCACCTGAGCCACCGACGGGGCGGTGCGGCCCCAGCCAGTCAGCTGCTTCGCGGTGGTCGCAAACTCGGTGCTCAACATCGTCACAGAGGGTACCGCTTGAGCCTCGTTACTCAGTACGGCCGCATCATTACTGCGGTGCCCACCGGAAGATGACCAAGCGCTGGACGATGAAATTGATGACCGTGGCCGTGCCCTGGGCGATCACGAACGCGACCGGTACCCGCCATGGCTTGTCCTCGAAGTGCATGTAGAAGACGTAGTTGATACCGACCTGGGCGGTAAACGTGACGGCGTAGAGAACGATCACTGCCAGGAATCGCGCGCTGCTCGGCGGCGCCTGAAACGTCCATCGCCTATTGATCAGATAAGCGGTTGTGGTGCCCGCGATGAAGCTCAGGGTCTTGGCGAGGTTGACGTGTAAGCCCGCGGTCAGGAGCGCCACGTAGAGGCCGAAGTCGACGATCGCCGCAAGTCCGCCGGTCACGACGAACCGCCATATCTGCGTCCTCAGGCTCAGCTGCGGTGACATCGGGGGCTCGGCCACCCGGGAAGCTTACGGGTTCTCAGAAGGGCGGTGGTCTATTGAGCTCGGCGACGAGGGTGTCGTTGAGGCGGCGTTCGGCTGCGATGGCGTGGGCTCGGTTGGCCACGCGGGTGTGTCGGCGCCGGGGCATCATCGCCCCCCGCCGGTCGGTGTCCGTGGTGTAAGCGGGTGGGTCGCCGTCCCAGATGGAAGCGGTGGCCGGGCGCAGACCCGGGAACATGTGCGCGCCGCGGGGGCGCGTGGTGTACGTATGGCCGGTTGGACTGGTCCAGATAATCGTCCCGTCGGGCAGTTGACGGTCGTGCCAGCCGTGCTCGCCGGTCCAGAACGTTTTCAGAAGGTGATGAAAGCGGCAAAGGCATTTGAGGTTGGAGGCATGGGTCGGGCCGGCCGGGTAGGGGACGGTGTGGTCGATGTCGGCTTCGGTGGCGGGGACATCGCAGCCGGGGAAGCGGCAGTTCAGATCTCGGCATCGGACGAAATCGGCCAGCGCCCGTGACGGGGTGTATGCGCGCTCGGCCGGGGCCTGGCCTGGGTGGGTGATCTGGCGCAGCCGGGCGCGGTCCAGTAACGGGTCCAGCAGTGGCGCGGGCAGGACCCCGGACCCGAACACGAACGCCGGCCCCGGTCGACCGGCGGCGGCGGGCGTTGACCCACCGACCAGCGGGCAGGGCGGTCGCCGCGGGTGTTGGGGTTTCGGCCCGTTTTTACCGGCATTTTCGTCGCCGTCACCGTCACCCTCACCTTCACCGGCAGCGTCACCGGCAGCGTCACCGGCAGCGTCACCGGCAGCGTCACCGGCAGCGTCACCGACACCGTCGCCGTCGCCGTCACCGGCAGCGCTGTCAGCGCCGGCGTCAGTGTCGCCCCCGCTTTCACCGTCGCCACCGCTGCGGTTTTCGGCGACCGCGGCGGCGTCGGCGATGACGTACACGACTGCGTTCTTGGACGGCCCGGCCCCCTCGGCGGATTGACAGTCGGTAGCCCCGCACTGGCAGATCAGGTCACTTCCGGTGACCAATGCGCCCAGTGCGTCGGCGCGGCGTTCAGCGGTGCTGCGGGGATCGTGTTGGCACGCGCTGTAGGCCATCTCCTGCACGCGTTTGTCGATGAGCGCCGCGTCCGAGGAGTACAGCCGCGCCCACAAGCTGGTGAGTCCCGGCGGGTCCCCGGGTGAGCCGACCTGCACATCGCGGGTGCTCGCCGATTCGCGGGCCCGCCGCAGCGCACCAGGGTCATGCCGCTCGACCAGAGCGTCGATGGCTTGTTCGGTCTTGGTGATCGACAGCGCGCCCCAGGAAGTTATCTCGCGGGCCAGGTCGGTATCCACGGCAGCCATCGCGGCCTCATCGGAGACCAGGCAGGTACGCCATACGATCGCCCGAACCAGCATCTCGCTGACCAAACCTGCGTCAAACAGCTCGGCGAGGCGAGGCAACCGGTCACGTAGCGCGACGCCGCGGTAGGTCTGGTGCAGCGCCAGCGAGCGGGTCACGTTCTGCGCGGCCGCCAGCTCCGCGGCGACTGCGGCCTCCGGATCGAGCCACCATAGTTCGCGCTGCCCCGCGGGTAGGCCGGTGCGGCGGGTGAAGATCTCGGCCATCACCGCCAGCTTGCGGGCACACGCGGCGTTCTCCGTGCGTGCCCAGCCGCAGGCTGCATCGATCAGCTCGGCGTCACTGAGTTTGGCTAGATCACCAGCCGGCGGAAGCAACTGTTCGAACATGTGTTCGACACTACAGTTGCCATCTGACATTCCCCGCCGATGCGTTTCTGCTGCAGTCCGGGCGATGGACGCCGACCGACACT
>JAHZIT010000084.1 GCA_022601275.1 Actinomycetes bacterium | reverse complement strand
GGGCGCGGTGGCGGTGCAGGTCGCGCGCAAAGATCAGGGCAAGGTGGTGATCCTGGCGCATCTGGGTTCGGCGCATACCGACGCTGAGCTGGGCATTCTGCTCGAAGCGGCCCGGCAGAGCGTTGCTGGTGGACAGGTTGCCCTCGATTTCGAGGTAGCAGCGCGTGCACAGTCGATGACCGAGGTGCCTGACTTCCGCATGGAGCGGGCACTGACCGCTGAGCCGGCCGATCCCAGCGTGGCTGCTGTCGTCCCGTCGGGACGCACGATGGGCACCTGTTCGCGACTGCTCTACGACGTGCTGCGCGGTGTTTACGGCTGGCTCGGGGGTTCGACGTGGTCGCCGACAGTGTGTTCCGCGATCTGGTCATCGCCCGCATCGTCGAGCCGACCAGCAAGGCCGACTCTGCGCGCGTGTTGATCGACCTGGGCGCAACGCCGGTGTCTTACCGCACGCTGGCGCGTCACCTCGATCAGGTCGACCCGGGCGGATACCGGGATGCGGTCGCCGCCAAATGTTTTGATTACAGCCGTGATTGCGGCGGGTTGGGCCTTCTGCTCTACGACGTTACGACACTGTATTTCGAGGCCGAATCCGAAGACGACCTGCGCAAAGTCGGGTTCAGTGAGGAACGCCGCGTCGACCCTCAAATCGTCGTCGGGCTACTGGTCGACCGCACTGGATTCCCCTTGGAAATCGGCTGTTTCGAAGGAAACACCGCCGAGACCACCACGATCGTACCGATCATCACCAGCTTTCTGGACCGCCATGGCCTGCAGGACACCCCGATGGTGGTGGCCGCGGACGCCGGAATGCTGTCGCAGAGCAATCTCAAAGCGCTCGACGAGTTAAAGCTGTCGTTTATTGTTGGGTCCCGGGTCACCAAGGCGCCCGGGGATCTGGAGTCCCATTTCCATTGGAATGGTGATGTTTTCACCGACGGACAGATCATCGACACCGTCACTCCCCGGTACGGCAACATCAAGGTCAACGACGCTAAGTTGCGTGCCGAACCTGTCTGGGATCCTGAACGCGATTCCGGTGCCTGGCGGGCGATCTGGTCGTACTCAGCCAAACGCTCACGCCGTGATCAGAAGACTCTGGCGGCACAAGAAGCCCGGGCGCGGGCGATCGTCGCCGGCGAGAAGAAGGCCAAGTCCGCGCGCTTCGTCAAGGCTCGTGGCGACGCTCGCGCCGTCGACGAGGCGAGCCTGGCCCGCGCGCAATCGTTGGTCGGGCTCAAGGGTTACCTCAGCAACGTGCCGGTAACGGTGATGCCGGCGGCCGAGGTGATCGCGAAGTACCACGACCTGTGGCATGTCGAGAAGTCGTTCCGTATGTCCCAAAGTGACCTTCGTGGCCGGCCGATGTTTCACCACACCCGCGCGGCCATCGAGGCGCACCTGACGATCGTCCTCGCCGCCTTGGCGGTGGCTCATGCCATCCAGTCCCGCACCGGACTATCGATCGCCAAGGTCGTCAAGCAGCTCCGTCCACTGCGTAGCGCCACCATCAACATCAACGGAGCGACCCAGACGTTCCCACCAGCCGTTCCCGACAATCAGCGCAAGATCCTCACCGATCTCGGCATCAAACCCGGGTACTAGGCAAAATGTCCGAAGTCAGGTCGTACACCGGCACCGCACCGATCGACGTATCCTCCGGGGACGTTGTCCGCCAACGACTCTCCCGCGCCGGCGACCGCCAACTCAACTACTGCCTCCACGTCATGGCCACCAGCCAAATCCGCCACGACACCCCAGGGAGGAACTACTACCTGCGGAAACGATCACAAGGCAAGGGACACAACGAAGCGATGCGATGCCTGAAACCCGACTTGGCTCAAATTAGTGGCTCTTCGCAGTTAGCAGTGGCGCAGGTGCTGGCTGGGTGTGACTCGCCGTGATCGGCGGGTGCAGGCCCACCGTACGCGGCGGCGTTGGTTTTCGGGGTTGCGGAAGCCGAACGCGATGCGTCCGACGTGTTTGACGATGCGGTTGTAGCCCTCGGTGCGGGCGTTGGTAAGCCCGGTCTGCAGGGCGGCGATGATCGGGGTCTGCCAGGTCTCGATGGTGCGAGCGAGGCTGATCACCTCGGGCACCGAGCAGGCCGCGCAGAATCGGTAGAACCGGTCCAGAGCGGTGGCGATCTCGTAGTGCAGGCCACCGCGGTCGGCACACGAGAGTAGTTCGCGCAGGAGTTCTTTGGCGATCCAGGCTGCGGCGATGTCCTCGTTCGGGTCGGCGGAGAGCAGCTTGGCGAACAGGGTGCTGCGCTGATCTTCGGTGAGCCGCTCGGCGCCGCGGAGCAGCCGGCGTCGGTTGATCCACTCGATGTCGGCCTTGCGTCCGCGGCGACCGCGTTGGGTCCAGGTGACCCGCCGGCGCACCGCGTCGACCATGTCGTTGGCTTTCTTGACCAGGTGGAACCGATCGGCGATCAGCTTGGCCTGCGGCAGGGCGTCGCGGGCGGCCTTGGCGTACACCGCTGACAGATCGATGGCGACGTGGGTGATCTGAGCGCGCCAGGCCGGGTCACGCTGCGTGAGCCAGTCGATCACCACTGCAGAGTTTCTCCCGTTGACCTGGCCCAGTAGCCCTTGGTTACCGGTGATGTCGACCAAGCCGGTGTCCCAGCGGTCCACCCACACCCGCCGCCCGAGCGCCGGGTCGTGTTCCCAGTTGGCCTTGCCGCGGCGGGTCTCGTCGATTCCCAGCACCAGTACCGGGGCCGGCTCAGAGCTCAGCGCCTCATCAGCGATGGTGATGACGTGTTCGTGCACGGTGTGCCAACCGCAGCGGTAGTCTCCGGCGACTGCTGCCACCGAGCGATCTTTGTCGAGAACCTCAGTGGCCATCGAGGCCTTGGCTCGCGGGGTGACTCGCGCCCGCGCCGGTACCCCGGGCACCGATTCGGTGAACACCTTCCGGTCGCACACCGCGCTGGGGCACAACCATTTTCGCTTACGCCAGCGCAGTATCGGCCGGTCTGGGCCGACCTGGACATCGCGCGGGCCGGTGGATACCCAGCCCTTCGACCTGGTGGAGCGCTCCCCGCACTGGGGGTGAGGTGGGCCCTCTGAAGTGATCCAGTCGTTGTGGGACTCTGTTGCCCGAGTGTTCGGGCAGGAAGAATCACTGACGACATGGCATCGAATAAGCGCCGGCGGCATACGCCGGATCAGATCATCCGTAAGCTCGCCGAGGGCAACAAGCTGTTGGCCGCGGGCCAGGAACTGGCCGAGGTGTGCCGGCATCTGGAAGTCGCGGAGTCGACGTGGCATCGCTGGTTGGCCCAGTACGGCGGCATGAAGGCCGACGACGCCAAGCGGCTCAAGGAACTCCAGGCCGAGAACGCTCGCCTCAAGAAGATGGTGGCCAATCAGGCCCTCGACATCGACATGCTCAAGGAGATCGGGTCGGGAAACTTCTGACCCCGAACCGCAAACGCCGCGCAGCTGTGATGCTGCGCGAGCGGTTCGGGGTGTCTGAGCGCCGCGCCTGCACCGTGGTGGGCATTCACCGCTCCACGATGCGGCTGGCGCCGCCGCCGATGACGGCCGAGGAGGTCGAGTTGCGGGCGTGGCTGCGCACGTTCTCTACCGACCGGCCGCGCTGGGGATGGCGTCGAGCAGCGAAGATGGCCCGCCGGGCGGGCTGGCATGTCAACGACAAGCGCGTGCGCCGACTGTGGCATGACGAAGGCTTGCGGGTTCCGCAGCGGCGCCGCAAGAAGCGGTTGACCGGGATCGGCGTCGCGGTGGGCGCGATGTCGCCGATCCGCCCGAACGTGGTCTGGGCGATGGACTTCCAATTTGACACCACCGCTGACGGGCGCACCCTCAAAATGTTGACCATCATCGACGAGTTCACCCGCGAAGCCCTGGCCATCGAGGTCAACCGCAGCATCAACGCCGACGGTGTCGTGGCTGTGCTCGATCGGCTCGCAAGTGCCTGCGGAGCACCGGCCTATGTCCGTTTCGACAACGGGCCCGAGTTCATCGCCCACGCTGTAAGCGACTGGTGCCGATTCCCCAGTGCTGGTTCGCTGTTCATCGATCCGGGCTCACCGTGGCAGAACGCCTGGGTCGAATCGTTCAACGGCCGCCTGCGTGACGAACTGCTCAACGCCTGGCGCTTCGACTCCTTGTTGGAAGCCCAAGTGATCATCGAAGACTGGAGGATCGACTACAACACCAACCGACCACACACCGCCCACGGCGAACTCACCCCGAGCGAATACGCCCTACACTGGACCACGACCCATCAACCCCAAGCCGCATAGCGACTGGACCACCAACCGGGACCCTCTCAGCCACGCCTGGCTCACCGACTAGTTGTATGAGGCCATGACGTTGGTGACGCCGGTGGCGAGGGACTATCTCGTTAACGGTGTTTCCGGCGGTTTCCATCAGTAGGTTTCGGCTGCGGGGAATCGGTCGCCGAAAGTGATCGCGAACGCATTCAGCGCGGGTTTCCACCGCATCGTCCATCGTGCCCTG
>JAHZIT010000083.1 GCA_022601275.1 Actinomycetes bacterium | reverse complement strand
TGGTGGTTGCGCGCACCGCCGTGGCCCATGCTGCGTGGCGGGGAACAATCACCGGGGCGAGCGAAGCGACGGGAAGAATCACCGGGGCGAGCGAAGCGACGGGAAGAATCACCGGGGCGAGCGAAGCGACGGGAAGAATCACCGTCGATCAAGAGGACATCCGGGTGGCCGCTGAACTTGCGCTGCCCCACCGTCGCCGCCGCGATCCGTTCGACGACCCGGGTTTGGATCAAGACCGTCTCGACGATGCTATGGAGCAGGCCGGCGAGGCGGCCGACGACCGACCCGAACCCGATCCCGACCCATCCGGCGGCGGCGAATCGCTGCCGGATGGGATGGCTGATGGCCAGGGAGCGCCACAGAAGTCGATGTCGCCGGGAACCCCGCACCGGTCGAGTGCGGCACCGTCGAAGGAATTTCGCACCAAGGCGCTCGTCGTTCCCGGGGTCGGCCAGGGCGCGCCGGGCAGGCGATCGCGTGCACGAAATCGCACCGGCAGGGTCGTGGCGGCCACCGAGCCCGAAGCCGGACACGGCGTGCACCTTTTCGCGACGCTGCTGGCTGCGGCGGGACGAAAGACCCGCCCTGGTGGGCTACGCCCCGGCCCCGGTGATGTCCGAGGTGCCGTGCGAGAAGGACGTGAAGGGAACCTGGTGATCTTCGTCGTTGACGCGTCGGGTTCGATGGCCGCCCGCGATCGGATGTCGGCGGTCAGCGGTGCGACGCTGTCTCTTCTCCGCGATGCCTACCAGCGCAGGGACAAGGTAGCGGTAATCACCTTTCGCCAGCAGGACGCGCTGGTGTTGCTGCCGCCGACCTCCTCGGTATACGTCGCCGGCCGCAGGTTGGCCCGCTTCGACACCGGCGGTAGAACGCCGCTGGCGCAGGGACTGCTGGCGGCCCGCGACATGGTGGTGCGGGAGCGGGCCCGTGACCGGGCACGCCGCAGCCTCGTGGTGGTGCTCACCGATGGTCGCGCGACCGGCGGGCCCGACCCGCTCGGCCGTGCCCGCATCGCGGCAGCCCGGCTGGTCGCCGAAGGCGCGGCTGCCGTCGTTGTCGACTGTGAAACAGCCTATGTACGACTGGGTTTGGCAGCCGAGTTGGCCAGCCATCTGAATGCCGAATCGGTGCGGCTGGATCAGCTGCGGGCCGACAGCCTGACCGGCCTGGTCAAAGTGCAGGCCGACCGGGGTGCGGCCTGACGCTGATGATCCTGCGAGTGGTGAATAGGTGATGGGATGCCTCAGGGTCAACCGCTGACAGTTCCCCGCGACGGGTTGACCACCCGGGCGCGGCGCAACACTCCACTGCTGGCCGTACATACCGGGCCGGGCAAGGGTAAGTCGACCGCTGCGTTCGGGATGGCCCTGCGCGCCTGGAACCAGGGCTTCGACATCGGGGTTTTCCAGTTCGTCAAGAGCGCCAAATGGAAAGTTGGAGAAGAGTTCGCGCTGCGGGAGCTGGGGCGGGTCCATGAGGAGCGCGGTGTGGGCGGACCGGTCGAATGGCACAAGATGGGCGCCGGGTGGTCTTGGTCACGCAAATCCGGGACCGAGACCGATCACGCAACCGCAGCTGCCGACGGGTGGGCCGAGATCGCGCGTCGGTTGGCCGAACATCGCCACGACTTTTATGTGCTCGACGAGTTCACTTACCCCCTCAAGTGGGGGTGGGTGGACCTGGAGGATGTGGTCGAGGCGCTGCGTACCCGACCCGGCGTCCAGCATGTGGTGGTAACCGGCCGCGACGCGCCCGCCGGGCTGCTCGACGCCGCAGACCTGGTCACCGAGATGACCAAGGTGAAGCACCCGATGGACGCCGGGCGCAAGGGCCAGAAGGGTATTGAGTGGTAACGATATGTTGAGAGCGATGGTGAGGGCGCGCACGCACGATTTGCGCGAGAGAGCGCAAAATGACAGCTACCGCGGCGCGTCGGCGTGCAGGCACGCGCGCTCGCGGGGCTCGTGGCGCCCTGGGGGCTCGTGGCGCCCTGGGGGCTCGCGGGGCTCGTGGGCTAGCAGGTGAGCGTACCGGCCGTCGTGATCGCCGCACCGGCTTCGGGCAGCGGAAAGACAACCGTGGCAACGGGTCTGATGGGTGCGCTGGGACAGGCCCGTCGTCGGGTGGCGGGTTTCAAGGTCGGTCCGGACTTCATAGACCCGGGATATCACGCGCTGGCCTCAGGGCGGCCCGGCCGCAACCTCGACCCGGTGCTCGTCGGGGACCACCTGATCGGTCCGCTGTACCGGCACGGCAGTGACGGTGCCGACATCGCGGTCATTGAGGGTGTCATGGGCCTTTTCGACGGGCGCATCGCTGCCGCCACTGACGTCGCGTCGGGCACTGCACGGGGCTCCACCGCGCATGTCGCCTCGCTGCTGGGCGCATCGGTGATCCTCGTGGTTGACGCACGCGGACAGAGTCAGAGCGTCGCAGCCCTGCTGCACGGTTTCGCGACGTATGACCCCGGCGTGCGACTCGCCGGGGTGATACTCAACCGCGTCGGATCCGCGCGACACGACGAAGTGTTGCGCCAGGCATGTGCACAGGCCGGGGTGGCGGTACTGGGTTCCATTCCCCGTGCTGACGAGCTGACGGTGCCATCGCGGCACCTCGGGCTGGTCACCGCCGTGGAGCATGGCTACCGGGCCAGCGCCGCGGTCGAAGCGATGACCTCGTTGGTCGCCCGCCACGTCGACCTGGACGCGGTGGTGTCGGTCGCGTCCGGCAACGTCCTCGACAACCCATGGACCCCGGAGGTGGCCGATCCTCTCCTGGTCGAACCTCTCGCCGGCCCGGTGACTGTGGCGCTGGCCGAGGGCAAGGCGTTCAACTTCAGCTACACCGAACACGGCGAGCTGCTGCGGGCGGCGGGGGCACACGTCGTGGGTTTCGACCCGCTGCAGGACCCGTTGCCGTCCGGAACGTCCGCGCTGGTGCTGCCGGGCGGATTCCCCGAACAATTCGGCGCCGAGCTGTCGGCCAACGAAACGGTGCGCGGCCAGATCAATGCGCTGGCCGCGCGCGGGGCACCGATACACGCCGAATGCGCTGGACTGACTTACCTGGTCGATGACCTCGACGGGCATCCGATGTGCGGAGTGCTGTCGGGATCGGCGTCATTCTCCGACATGCTGACACTGGGGTATCGCGACGCGGTCGCGGTTGCAGATTCGTCGCTGCATGCCTTGGGTGACCGCGTGGTCGGCCACGAATTTCACCGGACCAAGGTGCGTTTCGCAGGCACCCCGCGACCGGCATGGCGGTACGTCGGCGGCGCGGGCGGGGCTGTCGCCGACGGCGCGGTCCAGGGTGGGGTGCACGCCGGCTACCTTCACACCCACCCCGCGGCCCAACCACGGGCAATCGGTCGCTTCATCGCCGCCGCCTCAACATCTAAGCTCGCCGGGTGACCGAGAACGCCTATCTGGTAGGCCTGCGGCTGGCGGGCAAGCTGGTCGTCGTCGTGGGCGGAGGGACGGTCGCCCAACGACGCCTGCCGCTTCTGGTCTCCAGCGGCGCCGACGTACACGTCATCACCACCAGTGCGACCCCCGCTGTCGAAGCTTTGAGTCGGGAGGAGGCCGGAATTACGCTCACGATTCGCGAATTTCGTGACGGCGATCTGGAAGGCGCCTGGTATGTGATCGCGGCCACCGACGATCCCGACGTCAATGCCGCCGTGGTAGCCGAAGCAGAAAGCAGGCATGTGTTCTGCGTGCGTGCCGATGTGGCGCGCGAGGGCACAGCGGTCACGCCGGCCTCCTTCGAATACGAAGGCCTGTCGGTCGGGGTGCTGGCGGGCGGAGAGCACCGCCGCTCGGCCGCCATCCGCTCAGCGATCCATGAGGCGCTTCAGCAGGGGCTCATCGCGAGGGATAGCCCGGTGGCTCCTGGCGTGTCGCCCGGCAGCGTGGCATTGGTGGGCGGCGGGCCCGGCGATGCCGAACTCATCACTGTTCGTGGTCGACGCTTTCTGGCCCACGCCGATGTGGTCGTCGCCGATCGCCTCGCGCCGCAGGAACTCCTCGCCGAACTGTCACCGGATGTGGAGGTGATCGACGCCGCGAAGATCCCCTACGGCCGGGCGATGGCACAGGAGGCGATCAACGATGTCCTCATAGACAGAGCCAAGGCGGGCAAGTTCGTAGTGCGGCTCAAAGGCGGTGACCCGTTCGTGTTCGCGCGGGGCTATGAAGAGGTCCTTGCGTGTGCGGATGCCGGTATTCCGGTCACTCTGGTGCCTGGTGTGACCAGTGCCATAGCGGTTCCTGCACTTGCCGGCGTTCCCGTGACACATCGGGCCATCACCCACGAGTTCGTCGTGGTCAGCGGCCATCTTGCCCCCGAGCACCCCGAATCGTTAGTGAATTGGGATGCGCTGGCCGCCATGACGGGCACCATCGTTTTGCTGATGGCGGTTGAGCGAATCGAATTGTTTGCCAAAGCATTGTTGGCAGGGGGCCGACCTGCGGATACCCCGGTTCTGGTGGTCCAGCACGGCACTACGTCATCACAGCGGACGTTGCTGGCAACGCTTTCCAACGCTCCAGAGCGCATCCGTTCCGACGGTATCCGGCCTCCTGCGATCATCGTGATCGGCGCTGTCGCGGGCTTCGCGGGTTAAAGGATTCTTAAGAGTACTGTAAGGTAACTTCGCATGACGGCTCTCAACGACGCCGAGCGTGCCGCCATCCACCGTGATGCGGGAAGCTGGGGAAGGCGCAGCTCGAATCGAGCACTGCCCGCAGATACCGCCGGTTTGGCTGATGCCGGGTCCGGCGCCGCCGATGCTGCCGCGCAACGGCCCGGCAAGGCTCCGGCTTGGCTTCCTTCGCGCCGCTTCTTCGCCGCGGTCATCGCGATCGGCGGGATGCAGCTCCTGGCGACGATGGACAGCACCGTTGCGATCGTGGCGCTGCCGAGGATCCAGGACGAGCTCAGCCTTTCCGACGCCGGCCGTAGCTGGGTCATCACCGCTTACGTTCTGACTTTCGGCGGGTTGATGCTGCTGGGTGGTCGCCTTGGCGACACCATCGGCCGCAAACGCACCTTCATCGTCGGTGTCGCGCTGTTCACCATCGCGTCCATTTTGTGTGGAATCGCATGGGACGAAACTACTTTGGTGACCGCCCGGTTACTTCAGGGCGTGGGTGCCGCCATTGCCTCGCCGACCGGTCTGGCGCTGATCGCCACGACGTTCCCGAAGGGTCCGGCGCGCAACGCGGCCACGGCGGTCTTCGCGGCGATGACGGGTATCGGCTCGGTGATGGGGCTGGTGGTGGGCGGCGCGCTCACCGAGGTGTCCTGGCGGTGGGCGTTCATGGTGAACGTGCCGATCGGCCTGGTGATGATCTATCTGGCCCGCAAGACGCTGCGGGAGACCAACAAAGAGCGGCTCAAGCTCGATGCCGCCGGTGCGCTGCTGGCCACTATGGGCTGCACCGCCGCAGTGTTCGCCTTCTCGATGGGGCCGGAGCAGGGCTGGATCTCGTCGGTGACGATCGGGTCCGGCATCGCGGCGCTGGCCTGCATGGCTGCCTTCTTCTTCGTCGAACGCACGGCCGAGAACCCCGTTGTTCCGTTCGACCTGTTCCACGATCGGAACCGTGTTGCCACGTTCGCCGCGATCTTCCTCGCCGGCGGCGTGATGTTCACCTTGACTGTGCTGATCGGACTCTATGTCCAGGACATCATGGGTTACAGCGCGCTGCGGGCGGGCATCGGATTCATCCCGTTCGTCATCGCGCTGGGGATCGGCCTGGGCCTGTCCTCGGCACTGGTGTCGAAATTCCCGCCGCGGGTCTTGGTTATCGCCGGCGGTGTGCTGGTTCTGGCGGCGATGCTCTACGGCTCGACGCTGGACGCCGGCATTCCGTACTTCCCGAACCTCGTGCTCCCCATCACCGTCGGCGGCTTCGGCATCGGCATGATTGTGGTGCCGCTGACCGTGTCGGCCATCGCCGGTGTCGGCTTCGACCAGATCGGTCCGGTGTCGGCGATCGCGCTGATGTTGCAGAGCCTCGGCGGGCCGGTCGTGCTGGCGATCATCCAGGCGGTCATCACGTCGCGCACCCTGTACCTGGGCGGAACGACCGGCCCGGTCAAGAACATGAACGATGCCCAGCTGCACGCGCTGGATCAGGGTTACTCGTACGGATTGTTGTGGGTGGCGGCGGTCGCCGTGGTCGTGGGCGTTGCGGCGCTGTTCATCGGCTATACCGCCAAGCAGGTGGCGCACGCTCAGGAAGTCAAGGACGCGATCGACGCCGGCGAGCTCTAGCTCACCCACTGGCGGGCAGGCTGTCAGCAGCGAGTCGAAGACGCCGATGGGCCTCGACGCGGCCGGCGTAGCCCGGGCCGCCTCAGTGCAGTTCGGTTTCTGTGTGAGTCCCGCTCATGCTTATTGCGCGGTACGTTAACTGCGCCGCGCTGAATTCCCGATGCGCACCGATCAGGACTGGGGACCGTAATGGTCATCGATTACAGCAAGGGCGATACCGCCGAGCAGTATGAAAAGACCAAGCAAGTACCCGTCCGGTCTCGGATCGAGTCGTATTCATTCCTGAAGCACATCGGCGATGTGAAAGGCAGGAAGGTCCTTGACGTCGCGTGCGGGGCGGGGGACTACACCCGCATCCTGCGTTGTGCCGGCGCCGATCCCACGGTGGGGTTCGACATTTCCGAGAAAATGATCGGCCTGGCCCGCGAGCAGGAAACCCGCGAACCGCTGGGCATCGAGTACTTGGTCGCCGACGCGCGCGCGACCGCGGCGCAACAGGATTTCGACATCGCGGTCGCGGCTTACCTTTTGGTCTATGCGCGGGACCGAGATGAGCTCGGCAGGATGTGTCGTGGCCTGGCATGCCGCATCAAGTCGGGCGGCCGGTTCATCACCATCACCACCAACCCGGGTCTCTACGCGTTTGAGCAGGTGCCCGACTACCGCAAGTACGGATTCCAGATAAAGCTGGCCGACACCGCTTACGACGGAGCGCCGATCGAACTGACGGCATTCCTCGATGACGGCCCCCTTGTCATCGAGAACTATTACCTGCCGATCGAGGCATACGAATCCGCCTTTCGCGACGCCGGCTTCGGCAATTTCGTCGTACACATGCCCGAACTCTCCCCCGCGCCCGAAGCCGGCGACGAGGGCGACTATTGGGACGACTACTTGAATTACCCGCCTGCGATCGTCATCGAGTGCGTCCGGTCATAGCTGCAGCGCGAACCCAGCACTGCCGGGCAGGGCGGTATTGGACGACCAGTCGGCGGCGCCCTGCTGAGAATCGAAGAAACAACCAAATGGGCTGCATGTCGCGGGACCGATGGCCATGCAGTGATCCTGGCAAGACCAGGAGCTCACCGCCGCCACCCTGAATGACGGCTGGTTTCGCACCGGTGACCTCGGGCAGAGAGACATCGCAACGGTGTGCCGACGGGTCTCAGGCGCTCAAATGAACACAGCGAAGTGCTGCTCACAGCCAGAAATAACCGGCCAATGCCAGTGCAGCCCCGGCTACCCGAACTCATCCACGCAGCAAGGTTTATCTGCGCGGCGAGGGGACGGCTTGGAAGGTCAGCGCAGTCAGTAAGGTTGTCGGCTGTGATCACCCGCATGTCCGAGTTGTTCCTGCGCACTCTCCGGGAGGACCCGGCCGACGCAGAGGTGCCGAGCCACAAGCTATTGATCCGGGCCGGCTACATCAGACCCATCGGCCCCGGTCTGTACAGCTGGCTGCCGCTGGGGTTGAAGGTGCTCCGCAAGATCGAAACCATCGTCCGTGAGGAGATGAACGCGATTGGGGGACAGGAGATCCTGTTCCCGGCGCTGTTGCCGCGTGGCCCATACGAGGCGTCAAACCGGTGGTCCGAATACGGCGACGGCGTTTTCCGGCTGAAGGACCGACGCGGCAACGACTACATGCTGGGCCCGACGCACGAAGAGTTCTTCACGCTGACAGTCAAGGGGGAGTACTCCTCCTACAAGGACTTTCCGCTGCGGCTCTACCAGATCCAGACGAAGTACCGCGATGAGGCCCGTCCGCGGGCGGGCATTCTGCGGGGGCGCGAGTTCATCATGAAGGACTCGTACTCCTTCGACGTCGACGACGCCGGCCTGGAGAACGCCTATCACGCACACCGCGGTGCCTACCAGAAGATCTTCGACCGGCTGGCGGTGCGCTACGTCATCGTTTCGGCGGTGTCGGGGGCCATGGGGGGCAGCGCTTCGGAGGAGTTTCTGGCAGAGAGCGAAGTCGGCGAGGACACCTATGTGCGCTGCCTCGAGTCCGGATACGCCGCCAACGTCGAAGCCGTGATCACCGCGGCGCCCGAAGCTCTACCCATGGACGGCCTGCCCGAACCGGTCGTGCACGACACCGGAGACACACCGACCATCGCCACTCTGGTCGACTGGGCCAACGGCGCCGGGCTCGGGCGCCATATCACCGCCCCGGACACCCTGAAGAATGTGCTGCTGAAGGTGCGCCGGCCCGGCGGTGAGTGGGAACTGCTTGCCATCGGCGTGCCCGGTGATCGCGAGGTCGACGACAAGCGCCTCGGCGCGGTGCTTGAGCCAGCCGAGTACGCGATGCTCGACGACGCCGACTTCGCCAAGTATCCGTTCCTGGTCAAGGGGTATATCGGCCCGAAGGGATTGTTGGCCAACGGAGTTCGCTATCTTGTCGACCCGCGGATCGTTGACGGCACGAGCTGGATCACCGGGGCTGACGAGCCGGGTCGCCACGTGGTCGGACTGGTCGCCGGCCGGGACTTCATCCCCGACGGCACCATCGAAGTAGCCGAAGTCCGTGCGGGGGACCCCTCTCCGGACGGCGCCGGGTCCCTGGTCGCCGCACGGGGCATCGAGATCGGCCACGTCTTTCAACTCGGCCGCAAGTACGCCGATGCGTTCAGCGCCGACGTGCTCGGGGAAGACGGCAGGCCGGTCCGGTTGACCATGGGCTCCTATGGCATCGGAGTGTCGCGTCTGGTGGCCGTGCTCGCTGAGCAGCATCACGACGAACTCGGGTTGCGGTGGCCGTCGGCGGTGTCGCCGTTCGACGTGCACGTGGTGATCGCAAACAAGGACGGCGCCGCCCGCGCCGGGGCCACCGAGCTGGCGGCCCAGCTCGACCGGTTCGGCGTCGAGGTGCTTCTGGACGACCGCAAGGCGTCCCCGGGCGTGAAATTCAAAGATGCCGAGTTACTCGGGGTGCCGTGGATCGTTGTGGCGGGACGAGGGTGGGCAGACGGTGTCGTCGAGCTACGCGACCGGCTCACCGGTGAGAAGCGAGAAGTCCCCATCGAGGACGCCGCCGGCGCAATACGCACAGCTATCGGTGCTGCCATCGGTTAGCGCTGCCGGGTCCCGAACGCCGGCGCACCCATCACCGGCGGAACGCGACGAACCGACTTGCGATCGCCGGTGGGGTACTTGCGGCAGGATGTACGAGTGTCCGGATCGCTGCTGTCGCCGCTGGAGTCACTGCGCGAGATCCTGGGGCAGGTGCGGATGCCCTTGCTCGTCCCAGGTTCAGCCGAGGCCCGGTCGTCGGTGGGAAACCTCACCAACCAGCTGGACGACTACATCCTGCCCCGGCTTCGCGATGCCGACGCGCCGCTGCTGGCCGTCGTCGGCGGCTCCACCGGAAGCGGTAAGTCGACCCTGGTCAACTGCCTGGTCGGCAAGCCGGTGACAACGCCGGGTGTGCTGCGTCCGACGACCCGTCACCCCGTGCTCGCCCACAACCCGGCCGACACCGTTCGATTCGCCTCCGACCAGATCCTGCCTCGGCTGCCCCGCATCACCGGTGGAAGTGCGCTCGGCGGCACCGACGATGTGTTCGGCTTGAGGCTTTTCGCCGTCGAGGAAGTTCCGATCGGCGTGGGCCTGCTGGACGCCCCCGACCTGGACTCGGTGTCGCAAACCAACCGTGAGATGGCCGGTATGTTGATGGCGGCGGCCGATCTGTGGATTTTCGTCACCACTGCTGCGCGATACGCCGATGCAGTGCCGTGGGCGGCGCTACGGGCGGCCGTCGACCGCAACGCCGCGGTGGTGATCGTGCTCAATCGCGTGCCCGTCGAGGCCACCGCAGAAGTGACCACCCATCTGCGGCAGCTGTTGGTCGAGGAACGCCTCGGAGATGCTCCGCTTTTCGTTGTTTCCGAGTCGCCGTTGGTCGACGGAATGCTTCCGGCCGATCGTCTGGCAGAGCTGCACACGTGGCTCAACGATCTCGTCGCCGATGCGTCGGTGCGCGCAGCGGTGGCCCGCCGCACCGTCGACGGCGCCGTCGGTAGCATCGTCTCTGAGATGCCCGGCATCGCTGATGCCGTTGCGCTGCAGTGCAATACCGCCGATCGATTGCGTGCGGCGGTGGATCGGCCCTATGCCCGGGCTGCCGCGGAGCTGGAAGAGGCTGCCTCGGACGGCTCGCTCATGCGTGGTGAGGTATTGGCCAGGTGGCAGGAGTTCGTGGGCACCGGCCAGTTGCTCAAGCGGCTGGAAGAGGGCGTCGGCCGCCTGCGCGATCGCATCGGCGCGGCCGTCCGGGGCGGGCCCCCGCCGCCCGAACGGGTCAGCGAAGCCATCGAGTCCAGTCTGGCAACTCTGCTGGTGGACTCCGCAAATGACGCCTCGCGGCGCGCCGATCTGGCATGGCGCGAGGACGACGCCGGGCGGGCGCTGCTCGCCGGTTCCGACCTTGCGCGCGCCTCCGGTGATGTGGCCGACCGCGCCGCAACGCTCGTCCGGGCTTGGCAGGACGACCTGCTGGACATGATCCGAACAGAGGGAGCCGACAAGCGGCAGACTGCGCGGGCGATGGCCTACGGAGTCAACGTCGTGGCCCTCGCGCTGATGGTTGCCGTGTTTTCGACAACCGGTGGCCTCTCCGGCGCAGAAATCGGTATTGCCGGGGGATCCTCGGTACTGGCTCAGAAGTTGCTCGAAGCGGTTTTCGGTGAGGAAGGGGTTCGACGAATGTCGGCGATCGCCCTGGAGAAACTCCGGGACCGCGTCGACGGGCTGATGGCCGATGAGAAGAGTCGCTTTCTGGGACGTCTGGACGCACTGGAACTCGATCCCGAGTTGCCCGCCCGTCTGCGAGACGCAGCGGTGCAGACACAACAGGCACGACATGCCGAAGATGTGGATGCGGTGCTGCCGGCCAACCCACGAGCGTCCGGGAAAGCGGCCGCGCCACGCAAGAAGTGGCGCCAGTCTTTGCGGGATTGGATTGACCGCTCATGATGAAAGATCTGCTCGCAAGGCTGAACCCGCTGTCTACGGAACCCGCGACCGACCTCGACGCGGCCGCGTTGGACCGCCGGCTTACCGGCCTGGCCGCGGCCGCGGATCTCGCTGAGGGGCGGCTGCCGACATCGCCGGTAGCGCAGGCTCGGTCGTTGGCCGAACGCGTGCAGGAGCGGCGCGGGATGTCCGAACATCTCACGGTGGTGGCTTTCGCGGGCTCCACCGGTGCGGGCAAAAGCACTCTGTTCAACTCCATCGTGGGCGAGGAGGTAGCCAAAGCAGGGGTGCTGCGGCCCACCACATCCGAGCCGCTGGCGGCGATCTGGCGGGAGAGCCCGGAGACGGTCGAACTGCTGCAGTGGCTGGGAGTCACGCGATGGCATGTCGCCGAAGACGGGGTCGAAGGTGGGGTCGAAGGCGGGGTCGAAGGTGGCGCCGAAGGACTCGCCGAACTAGTGCTCATCGATCTGCCCGACCATGATTCCACCCAGTCCTCGCACCGGGCTCAGGTGGATCACTTCGTGGAACGGGTCGATCTGATGGTGTGGGTGCTCGATCCACAGAAGTATGCCGACGCCCTGGTGCACGAGCAGTACCTGCGTCGATTCTCCCGTCACGACGAAGTCACCGTCGTCGTGCTCAATCAGGTCGACAGGCTGACCGTCTCAGACGCCCAGCAGTGTCTGTCGCACCTGAGGCGACTGGTGGCCGAGGACGGCCTGACGGATGCCGTTGTTCTGGCCACGTCCAACCGCAGCGGCGAAGGTCTGGAGAGCCTCGCCGATCGGATCCTGACCGCGGCCGCCGGTCGGCGAACGGCGGTCGCCAGATTGGCTGCCGACGTCGCGACGGCTGCCGACGGGCTGGCTCAGGCCGCCGAGGACCCGGGGACACCGGTCGCCGGTGTCGCCCCCGCCGATGTGGCGCGGCTGACCGACACCTTGACCGAGGCTGCCGGTGCCTCCGTCATCGCGGCGGCTATCGAGAAATCCAGTCAGCGCAGGGCAGTGCACTCAGTGGGGTGGCCACCGCTGAAATGGCTCGCCCGCCTGCGCAAGGACCCGGTGGCGCAACTGCGACTCGAACGCCCCGGTGTCGACCCGCGCCTGGTGCGATCGTCGCTGCCGTCCAACGATCCGGTGGCCCGGGCGCGCGCCGACACCGCGGTGATGGATTGCGCCGACAAAGCTAGCGCGGGAGCACCGCAGGCGTGGGTGCAGAGCACCCGCGCGGTGGTGGATCGGGCATCGGCGGCCCTTACCGACCATCTGGACCAGGCCGTGACCCGAGCGCCACTGGTAGCGCCGCGTGACCCACGCTGGTGGGGCATGTTCGGGGCGTTGCAGTGGGTACTGTTCGCGCTCGCGGTGGCCTCGGGACTGTGGTTGCTGGGACTGGCAGGGCTGCAGTACCTGCAGTTCGATGTGCCTCGGACGCCCACGGCGGGCGGTTTCCCCGTGCCCACGCTCCTGCTCATCGTCGGGCTGCTCGGCGGCGTGGTCCTGGCCGGCCTCGGCCGGTTCCTGGCACGAACCAGCGCGAAACGGGCGGCCCGATCCGCCCGCGCCCTGCTTCGGGCCGAGGTCGGAAAAGTCGCCGAGCAGTACATTGCCGCGCCAGTCAGTGCCGAACTGGCCACCGTCGAGCAGTTCCGTGCCGCGTTGAGCCTTGCCCGGGGCGGCTGAGTATCCGAACTATTCGGAACCGCCCGGGAACGCCACGGTGATGGTGGGTTCGCCGCTTACGCGGCGCCAGCGCGCGGCGGTGACGGCACTGTCGGTCAGCGCGGTGACCGCGAACGCCCGCGTACTCTGATCGGTCGCCTGCTCGATGACGGCCCGCCATGCCGTGGCCGAGTCCTGCTCCATGGTCACCGCGAGTTTGGCGGCATCGGTGGGAGCGTCGACCTCCATCGGCAGCGAATACCCGGCCGCGGGTACGGGTGCCGCGACACCGGCGTCGGCGAGCATCGCGATCGCGGACTCCCGGCGTGACCGGTGCTGGGCCATGGCGTCCGAAACGAGGTAGTTGACCTCGGGGATGGAGTGCGCCGACACGATGCCGTACCCGTAGATGGTCGCGTGCTCGGTGGTGACCGCGTCGAACAAGGCCCCGTCAGCGGCGTTGTTCGGGCGAGTCGGCGCGACCGGATCTGGAGAAGTCACCGATTACCTCCCTGTGGGGTCAAAGCCACCTTGTAGGACGCCGTGCATGCCGCGGCGATGGACCCCAGTAGCCCTGCGCGATAACCGGACAGCGTCGCCGCTGCCTGCGCGGAACTGTCGGCCGATGTCCGCAACGCACCTACCACGTCGGCGACTGTGGGTACCGGCGGGACCGCTGCTGGTGACGATGGCGCCGGCGTGGTTGTACTGGTGACGCTGGTGGTGGGGGCGGCCCTGCCGGTCATCCGCACGATCTCATCGGCGAGGGCGTCGGCGTGCGCGGATCGCTCGGCGGCGACCGTGGAGAGCGCGTCCTTCATGGATCCGTCGGCCGTGGCGGCGTCGGCGGCCAACTGGCTGTCGGCCCGGGCGAGATCGAGAGCTGTCGTCAAATCGTCGAGATCAGGTTCGGGTGGCGGGGTGGTGCCGCAGGCCGTCGATGTCACCGCTGTTGCGCCGAGAGCGACCAGTGCGGCGGCCCCGGCGAGCACGCGTCGACGGCTGATGGCAAGCGGGCGGGTCTGCACGAGCAACATCCTGCCATTCCCGCGGGGCTGCCCGGGCCGACCGAGTTCGGTGTCGGCCTGGCAGTGGTGGCCGATTATCGCCATTCGGCACGCCGACACCGGCGTATCGTGGAGTCGCGGATGTGCGGGGACTGTGTTCGCAAGCGCCGAAGTCCCTGCACGCCGTGTCCGGACAACTCAAGACGAGGAGCTCGCCGTGGCGGAGCGGTCTACGGGATTACCGTCGCAACGACAGGTGACTGAACTGCTCGATGGGGAGTTCGCGCGTGCCGGGTTCGACATCGAGGACGTTCATGTCGACGCTGCCGCGCGTCCGCCCAGGATCACAGTGGTCGCCGACGGCGAGGTCGGGCTGGACCTCGATTCGGTCGCGCAGCTGTCCCGGGTCGCCTCCGAGCTGCTCGATGAACTCGACACTGCGAGCTATGTCCTCGAAGTGACCTCGCCCGGGGTGGAGCGCCCGCTGACGACCGAGCGACACTTCCGCCGGGCTCATGGACGCAAAGTGGAGATGACGCTGACGGACGGATCGAAGCTGACTGGACGGTTGGGTAAGACCAACGGGGGAACGGTCGGTCTCGTCCGGCGGGCGGGTGCCCACGGAGGCCTCACAGTTTCCGACATTAGACTCGACGAAATTGCCAAAGCCGTTGTTCAAGTGGAATTTTCACCGCCGAATCCGCAGGAGCTGGAATTGGCCGGCCGGCCCGGGAAGGAGGCCTGAGCGTGAATATCGACATGGCGGCCCTGCACGCGATCGAGGTCGACAAGGGAATCACCGTAGAGGTCGTGGTCGAGACGATCAAATCAGCACTGCTGACTGCATACAGACATACCGAAGGCCACGAGCCCGACGCGCGCATCGACATCGACCGCAAGACCGGCAGCGTCAAGGTGATGGCGCGCGAAGTTGACGCCGATGGCAACGTCGTGCACGAATGGGACGACACCCCTGAGGGTTTCGGGCGCATCGCAGCCACCACCGCGCGCCAGGTCATCCTGCAGCGACTTCGCGACGCCGAGAACGAAAAGAACTACGGCGAGTTCGCTGCCCGCGAGGGCGATATCGTTGCAGGGGTCATCCAGCGCGACGCGCGTGCCAACGCCCGCGGCCTCGTGATGGTCCGGATGGGCAGCGAGACCAAGGGATCCGAGGGTGTCATCCCCGCTTCGGAGCAGGTTCCCGGCGAGAGATACGAACACGGTGACCGGCTGCGCTGCTACGTCGTCGGCGTCTCACGCGGTGCGCGAGAACCACTCATTACCTTGTCGCGCACGCATCCCAACTTGGTGCGCAAGCTGTTCTCTTTGGAGGTCCCGGAGATCGCCGACGGATCGGTCGACATCGTCGCGGTGGCCCGGGAGGCCGGCCATCGCTCCAAGATCGGTGTCACGTCGCGGCTGCCGGGGCTCAATGCCAAGGGCGCCTGCATCGGTCCGATGGGACAGCGCGTGCGCAATGTCATGAGCGAACTGTCCGGCGAGAAGATCGACATCATCGACTACGACGAGGATCCCGTCCGGTTCGTTGCCAACGCGTTGTCGCCGGCCAAGGTGGTGTCGGTGTCCGTCATCGACGAGGCCTCGCGGGCGGCCAGGGTGGTCGTTCCAGACTTCCAGCTGTCGTTGGCGATCGGCAAGGAAGGTCAGAACGCGCGGTTGGCAGCCCGGCTGACGGGTTGGCGCATCGATATCCGCAGCGACAGTGCCGCTGCCGAGGGTGCCGCTGCCGAGGGTGCCGCTGCCGAGGGTGCCGCTGCCGAGGGTGCCGCTGCTGAGGGTGCCGCTGGCAAGGGTGCCGCTGGCAAGGGTGCTGCTGGCAAGGGTGCCGCTGCCGAGGGTGCTGCTGGCGAGGGTGCTGCTGCCGAAGGTGCCGCCGCCCACGGCCCGGTCGGTGACCGCTGACGCTGCCGCGTCATGCCGGTTTTCATTTCCGCAGTGCGGTGACGGTAGACTCAGCTGTGATCCAGCGCGAGACATCGGCTCGGAGGCAGGAAAGCGCGGTCCACCCTTCGGGTGGACCAGTGCGGACCTGCATCGGATGTCGAAATCGAGAGCTGGCCGTCGAACTGCTTCGGGTTGTCGCTGACGACGGCGGAACCGGCCACTGGGCCGTGACCGTCGACACAGCGAGAACGCTCCCGGGGCGAGGTGCATGGTTGCATCCCGACCCCGAGTGCCTCCGAGCGGCAATTCGCCGGCGGGCGTTCGGCCGAGCGTTGCGGATCACCGGTAGTCCGGACATCACCGCGGTGGAAGAGCGTTTCACCCGGCAACAGAACAGGTAGCGAAGAACATGAGCACACCGTGAAGTCTCGATGACCATGCGTCATAGCTAAACCGAGGCGCGGCGCCCACCACCGCTGTCGCCTCCCAGACAGGAGATGTAGTGGCAGGTAAGGCC
>JAHZIT010000082.1 GCA_022601275.1 Actinomycetes bacterium | reverse complement strand
TTCAAGTCTCTGCGTTGGCAGTTGCATGGCGGAAGGGTCTTAGTACTCCTCTTCGCGCCGGAATGAGCCTGACCCCCGGGTGCGGAATGCGGCGTGGTGTGTCTCGGTTCCGAGCGGGAACAGCCTGGGCGGCTTGGGTATCCGCAGGGCAGTAGGAGCCGTTGGCCTCCTATTGAGTGGATGAGTGTTACTGCGCGCGCTCGCGCACTACGCGGGCGACGTTCAGAGTGTTGATCATTCGCATTGCGGGTAACTGTGAGAGCGCGGCGGCGGCAAGAATGGCCAGGGCCGCGAGCGCCAACGTGGTCCAGGTCAGTGATAGATGCAGGGCGAACAGGTCGCTGTTGAACGACCGCAGGAAAAGCCACGCAGTGACGGCGCCCGCGCCCAGCCCGAAGGGGATGGCGAGCGCGGTCGCAGCCAGATTCTCCAATGCCAGTGTGGCGGTCAGTCGCGGTGTCGACACGCCCGCGGCGCGCAGGGTGGCCAATTCTGTGCTGCGCTCGGCCAGGTTCACCGTCATCGTCACATAGATCACCATGAAGGCCAACGTCGCGCCCAGCGCCAACATGACCCCGATGAAGGCCCAGAACAGTGCGAGATAGCTGTCGACCGTGGACTCCAGTGCATGCGTATCGGTGTAGGCGAGGACTCCCGGCAACGACGTGATCTCCGCCCTGAGAGCATCCCGATCCGCGGCGGGGCCGAAACGCAGTAGGTAACCGTCGATGGGGCTGCCGGTGACCGCCGCGGCCGTCGAGTTGGTCGCATAGAGAAGTGTGCCCAGCGGTTCGTCGAGGAGGCCGACCAGGCGAGTTCGGAGCGGCCCGCCATCGACGGTAGTTATGCTCAGCTCCGACCCCGCCTGCACACCGAGTTGGTCGGCCAGCGCGGCCCCGGCCAGAACACCGTCGCTGGGCAAGGCGATGCCGGTGCCGTCGACGCCGCGGAATCCGTGCATCGAGGTATTTGGCACGAATCCGGTCAACGACGTCGGGTAGGTGCGCCCGTTGGCGCTGACAGTCACTGGCACGACGATGCTGGGTTCCACCGCGGCGACTCCGGGCAAGGCTGCCAGTTCTTCGCCGACGGCCTTCGGGCCGGGTGCGACGAGCACCGATGCGTCCTCCCGTTGGACGTCTCCGAACTGGACGTCCAACATCGCGCTCATGCTGGTCACCATGCCGACTGAGGCGAGTATCAGGATCAACGCCAGCACACTGCCGACCATGGTCGCGGCGGTGCGCCCCCGGCTGCGGCTCAGCGACCGAACTGCAAGTTGGACCACGGCGGGTAACCGCAAGCGGGTTGTCAGCCGGGTCAGTGGTCCCGCCCGCGTAGCCGCCAGGCGTTGGCCGCGCATCGCGTCGGCGGGGGCGGTGCGGGCCGCCGCGAGCGCCGGCGCCAATGCTGCGATCAGCCCTGCCGCCAGGCCTAGGGCGAAGCCGATGACCGCCGTGCTGCCATGGTGGTGGACCACTGTGTCCGGAACCCCGATCGCGGATGTGTACAGGCCGGTGACCAACGAGGTGGCGGGGATACCAAGCGCTACGCCCAAGACCGCCCCGATGGTGGCCACTGCGGCGCCGTACCAGAGGTAGTGACGGACCACTCTCATCGGTCTGGCGCCCATCGCGAGCATTGCGCCGATGATGCGACGTTCGGTGTGGACCACCCTGGTGACCACTACGTACGCGGCGATGGCCGCCGCGGTCAGGAAAAGTACTGGAAAGCCCACGGCAAGTTCGGAGAAGGCGTTGAGGTCCTCGTGCAGGGCCGCGTTCGAGGGTTGGTCCGCGCGGGTCTGCACATCCAATGCGCCGCGTGACATCAGAAGTTCGGCAATCCTGCCCGTATCGGCTTCGGTTGCACTGCTTGCCATCTGGACCAGGGTTTGATTGGGTGCGGCCTGTCCGGTCAGCTCCGCTGCGAGGGCCGGTGGAGCGAAAAGGACCGCGAATGCATGTGGGTCGGGAAGGATGTCCTGACGGCTGCGGGCGGGCCACAGGTACTCCGGTGACAGTGCGATCCCGGCCACCACGACGGTCCGCCAGTTCGAGCCGTCGTAGACGGCGAAACCGTCTCCTGGGGTGAGTTCAAACGCCTCGGCTGCGTGTTTCTCGATCGCGACCTCGCCGAGGGTGCCCGGTTCTGGCGCTTGCCCTTCAATGATCTGAAGGTCGTTGACTCCGCCCTCCCCGCTCAATCCGACGATTCGCCCGATCAGCTTGGTGCCGTTGATCTTGAGGGGATCGTCCTGCACGGTGCGGGTGGACACGGACTCGACACCTTCGGCTGCGCGGGCCGCAGCGGCCAGTGATTCCGGGTTGCCGCCCGAGGCGACCAAGTCGGCGAAGCTCAGCCGCTCGTAGGTGCGATCGTATGATGCGCTCAAATTGCGGAACGAGTCGTAGCTGGCGATGAACAGCAGCACTCCGAGCATCACGATAGCGGCGATCGCCGCAGACTGTGTCGGTCGCCGCCGCAGATCACGGGCGGTCTTACGCAGCAGAATCCAGTTCATGCCGATCACCACCGCACGGTGGCAGCCTCTGCCGGCGTTGCATTCCGTTCCTCGGCAGCGATCGCCCCGTCGCGCATCTGAATCGTGCGGTCGGCGATTGCCGCTGCTGCCCGGTTGTGGGTCACCATGATGACTCCGAGGCCGGATCGGTTGGTCTCTTGAAGCAGTTCCAGCACCCGCTGGCCGGTGGCGACGTCCAGTGCGCCCATCGGCTCGTCGGCCAGCAGAAGATCGGGGTCGGTGATCAATGCCCGCGCGATCGCGACCCGCTGTTGCTGGCCGCCGGACAGCTGCGCCGGGAAGTTGTCGGCTCGGTGGCCCAGCCCGACGGCCTCGAGCAGGTCAGGGGCCCGCCCACGGTCGCCGCGCCCGGTCAGCTCGACGAGAACCTCGACGTTTTCCCTGGCGGTCAGCGTCGGGATGAGATTGAAGAACTGGAAGACAAAACCCACGTGGTCGCGACGAAACTTGCTCAGTGATCTCGGCCGGTGGCGTGAGATGTTCTGTCCGGCAACGCAGATCGATCCAGAATCAGCCTCCTCGATGCCGCCGATCACATTGAGCAGGGTGGTCTTGCCCGAACCGCTCTCGCCCACGATCGCCACCAACTCGCCCGGTTCGATGTGCAATTCGATGTTCCGCAGCGCACGCACAGCAGCCTCGTCGGTCCCGTAGGTCTTGTTGACCTCGTGCAGCTGTACGCCACCGCGGCGTTGGACGGGCGCGTTGGGTCGTGTCATGTTGTGGTCCCGATCCTGGCCTATCACCTGGGCAGCTGTATCAGATACTACAAATTGCCGGATCTGAAATAGTCCGTTCCGCTGTGACTGCCGCAATTGACCACGCTGAATTGACAGAAGAACAATCCAGCCCCGGGAGTCGCTGCGAGGTCGACCGACTCCACTCCGAGTTCCTTGTGCCGCATTCGGTTCCCGTCGTTCATCCGCCGCCGGAATACCCGCAGTGGGAGCACTCGGTGGTCTGGCAGGCGATGCGCAGCCTTGGCCGGGGTGAACCAGCCGCCTACAACTTCTGACGTGGGACCCTGGAGAAGCGGGTCATGGCAAACCAAATCAACGACACCGAGATGAGCAAGGCTCCGGTCGCAGCGGAGGTCAGCAATACGGTTTCAGGCATGCCGTTGACGACGCAGGCGGCGATGGCCAATGCGGCAGCGCTCTGAACCACGGCGCTCAGACCTTGTTCGGCGGCCATGACACGCGCCATGTAATTCTGCGGAGTGTGCTCATGAAGAAGCGCCATGGTGGTGGACTTGAGCAGACCCTCGCCGAGAAAACCGATGCCCAGTAGTAGGGCCACGGCGGCGATGCCGAAGCCAGACAGCGCGCTTGCCAACAGATAACCGAGGCCGAATATCGCCAGACCAACTGCGATGGCATCCATGTTGCCGAGGCTCTTGGACACAAGTTGGGCCAGACCGAAGGCACCGAGGAGCATCGCCAAGCCACGCGCCACGTATAACGACCCGGTGCCGCTTACCCCGTGATCGAAGAACTCCTCGGAGTACAGAGCCAGCAGCACTTGGGCGCCGACGCCGATGTAGAGGGCCATCCGGATGACGAAAACCTGGGTGAGGTCGCGATGCCGGAATAGATACCGCAAGCCGGCGCAGAAGCTCCGAAGAGCATCTTCGCCGGTGCGCGCTGGGGTGCTGTGGATATCTGAAGGCGGCTCGCGGACCCGGTTCAACAAGATCGCGCTGGCGAAGAAGAGCGTTGCGACAATGATGAATTCGCCATGGCGATTGAAATCAACGCGCCCCTGTGCCATGAATGAGGCTCCGCTCAAGACCATCATCATGCTGGGAGTGGCCAGCAGTAAGCGGTTGGCTCTCGCGAGTTCGGCCGTGCCGACCAGGAGAGGCAGCAGGGTGAGCCCCGCGATGATGAACATGGTGATCGAAGCGCTGTAGAGCACGTAGAACGCGAAGAACCAGGCGATCGGGAGGATCGACGACCAGAAGGGCAGGATCAACGCAAGCGTGCCGCTGCAAAATGTGCTGGCTAGGACGACGCGGCGCGGGCCGTAGCGACCGATCACGCGACTGGCGAACGGCATCAACAAGAAAGCTGGCAGGAACTGTGCGGTCAGTAGGAGCCCCGGCCCCAGACTGCTGTCCATTGCGGTGTAAACCACATGCAGTAGGGCGATGTTCGATGTCCAAATTGCAGAGTAGGCGAGGAACTGACTCAGCAACATCAGCGTGAAATCGCGCCGGCGAAACATCAATGTCCAATAGCTTAGGGCCCGATCGGGGGCAGTCACGGCGCAACCCGGGTGGAGAAGAAGGCGTGCTTCGCGAGGTGAGTTCGCTCGAGCGAGGGTCCGAGCGGTGATGACCGAAGCTCTGTGGCAATGTCGTCCATCTCGTTCAGCACCTGGCCGGTGGAAGGTACGCGGCCGTCGGTGCTGCCGATGTACTCGATTTCGATCTGCGCGAGCTGTCGCCCCGCGGGATCGGTGCACTGATCGAGACTGAACTGGAAGGAATGTCCGTTGGCCAGTGCGATCGGAATCTTGCGCTGGATTTTGGTGAACTCGTTCAGTTTCGCCAGCCCGTGTGCCCGTATGAAGGCGTCGGCGAACATTACTGCCCCGGTGAGGTCTGTTTCGTGGGATGCCGACGTATCGCGTAGCAACAGTGAACCATGCTGCTGTGCATTGTCTTTCACCTTCAGGGAGCAGCGCCCCGCAGCCGTCTCTACGACAGTGGCGGATGAATCTGGCAAGATGCTCTTGCACACGTGGTAGCGACGGACACGGGTGATGGTGTGCGGGTACGGCAGCAGTAGGCGCCACTGATCTCGCTTCGTGTGCAGCCAGCCGTTGAGGCGATCGAACACCTCCACGGGGATTACCGACGAGATGGCATGTTTGGCTTCGATCTCGGGCAGCGACAGGTGAGTTTCGGCCGGAATCTGATGGCGAAGCAGAAAATGGAAGTAGCTGGCCAGTCCGGCGTAAGGCGTCCAATGGCCGATGTTGCGCAATTGACTTGTCAAGGGCACCAGATCTTCTTGCTTGTTCGCGGGCAGCTTTACCTCGACGCGCGGCCCCATGTCGCCTAGGTGCTGTAGCGGCCCTGAGAACTTGAAGACGTTACGCGATAGGTCGACCGTCAGCCGATGGGACTCGTCGTGGTTGGGCGTAAGGGCGAAGTGGCGCCGCTGGGTGACCTTGAGCAGATTGGGGCGAAGAATCATCCCGGCTATGTCCCATGCTTCATCATCGGCTGCAACGCTTTTCGGGAGCTTCGTGATAGTGCCCAAGTGCTCCTTGATCTGCCCGTGTTTCTTCTCGATCCGCCAGCTCATCGTGGCGAGTTCGTCAAGAGTGACCGCTGTCGGGTCATCGACATGTCCGTAAGCGCGAAGGCGAAGACGCGTCTCGACCTCGGGGGCGCCGAGCCGGCTGCTGTAGAAGAAGAGCGTTAGCGTTGTGGGTGCCGGCCGTTCGATCTCGTCGTGCTCGCGCTCGATCGACCGCATGATCTCCGGAAGATCGCTACGGAAGAGGTCATACTTGAATTCGTTTCTTATGGTGGACGTTTCGAATTTCCCGGATTGGGGTGGCGGAACGACGCGGCAGTTCAGAGCCGGGTGGGGAGTCGTCACTGTCGGCTGCCCTTGCATGATGTGCTCCGTCTTTTCTAGCGTGTGTTGCTTGGGGGTTGAGTCCAGAATCCGAAACCGAGATGGCCCCAGTCGAAGAAGAAGATGAGCGGTTTCTAATGTCGATTCCCTCGGCTCTCGCTGGGTCCAGGCCCATCGGGCAGCACCAGTTACTTTCTGCAGCGCACTGAAACTCGCCCGTCCCCTCGGGAGCGCTTCCAGCTGCTATGGGGGCCCGTGGCCCCTAGTGGGGCTGGGTAGGACAATCGAAATGGCAGGTCGCAAGCGGTGTTCCGCCGAAGACATCGTGTGCAAGCTGCGCCAAGCCGATGAACCGGCTGCGGCAGGCAAGACCGGTGAACAGAACTACCGGCTTAAGCGCCTGCTGGGCGAGGCGGCGTTGGAAAAGGACGCTCTACGATTGGCGTGCGGACGGACGTTTCGACGTGAGCGGCGCAGGCGGCGAGGACATGGCCACGAGCTTTGCGCATGGCGTGGCGGTACCCATAGTGGACGATGGCCGGGGGTGTGCAGCCCGATCCAGGCATGCCGGGGGGTCATGGGCGTCTGCGCTGAAAAACCCGCGGGTGTCAGGGGGCGCGGGCGATTGTGATGTCAACCGGGTGTGGCACCACGCCGGGGCGGTCGGGCAAGAACATGTCACGCAGGCAGTCGACCAGCCGCTCACGGGTTGCTGGCTGCATCGCCGAGGTGCGGGCCCCGACCAGGAAATCCAGTATCGCCTGCCTGCGCCCGAGCGGATCGGCGACAGCCTCTCGGACGTCTAGGTGCCCAACGATGGTCTCCGAACGAACATCAAGGCCCCGTCCGTCCAGGTCCGCGCGGACGTCTTCGGCGAACCACGGCCCGTGCCCGTCCCACGGGCAGAGGAGTTCGGTGAGAGCGCACAGCGGCTCTAACGGCGCGGTGGCCGCCAGCAGCAATCCGCCCGGGCGAAGCACGCTCAGCGCGTGGTCGAGCGTTGCGGTCAGGTCAGCGACGTAATACAGCGAGTGCACAAAGTGCAGCAGATCGACGGGATGGTCGGCGTCGTGGTGGGCGAAGTCACTAATGACGGTGGTGGGTCTCAGCCCGGGGGCGTCGAGTGCGGCCAGGCGGCCGGCGAATGACGCGGCTGACGGCGCGTGCGGCTCGATGCCCGTGTAGTGCACCTCGCGTCCGCCGGCGGCTAGTGCGCGGGCGAGGGGAGCGTCGATGCTGCCGTCCCCGACGCCGACTCCGACGACCCGCACCGGGTCGTGCTCGGCGAGCAGCGGCGGCAGGTCCGTGCATAGCAATTTCTGCAGCTTGGGACGCTGGTCGCTGGCTGCTTCGTACACCGCGTGGGTGAGTGCGTAGCGTTCACCTGACAGCGCCGGCAACGTGGGCTGGCCCCGCACATCCGCTCGGAGCTGGTCCAGTCGGGCAGCCGAAGTTAGCGTGGGCACGTCTGAGAATATTGCCAGGTCGGTTTCACCGGTTGGCGGTCGAGGCCTTGATCGTCGCCTCAGGATCGTTAGAGGCGGCAGCTGGGATTCGTCTGTGGTTGGCTTGAAACATGACTCGATCCGACACCGCCCGGCGCAGCTTGGAGCACTGGAGTGAGGCAGGGCGGGCAGAGATGGAAGCGTTTTATGCGCTGGCCACAGAGGATTACCGCTATCTGGCCGCCGCCCGTGACTGGGGCGCCGACCTGCGCCGGTATGCGGTCGGCGATCGGGTGAGGTTGCTCGACGTGGCGTGCGGGAGCGGCAAGTTCCCGGCGGCACTGCTCGCGACGGAACTCTCGGATCAGCCCACTGTCGAGGTGGACCTGCTGGACCCCTCCCCATTCAGCATTGCTGCGGCGCGGGAAGTGTTGGCACCGCCATTCGTCCCCGCTGGAGAACACGAGGTGTTCTTGCAGGATTTCTCCGGGATCGGCTACGACGTGGCCTGGGCCCCGCACGCGCTATACGCGGTGCCGCCCGGCGAGCTCGCCGCTGGTGTAGCCGCCATGGTCGCAGCCCTGCGCCCCGGCGGCTTCGGGGTTGTCGCGCAGGCGTCGTCCCGGTCGCACTACCTGGCCTTCTACGATGCCTACCGTGCAACGTTCGCCCCTGAGGCCACGCCCTACACCGATGCCGAAGGCGTGGCCTTCGCGCTCCGTGCGGCCGGGGTGCCGGTCGAGCTGCAGGTGTTGCACTACCGCACCGGAACAGGGGACCGGGCTCTCGTCGAGGGGTTCCTGCAGCGCTGCGCGTTTGACAGCACGGTGTCGCTGCAAGAGATGGAGAACCGCGGGCAGCTCGCCGAGTACCTGGCCGGTTGCCGGGGTTCGGACGGTTCGTACGAGTTCCGGCACGAAGCACACCTGATCACCTGGGAGCAGCCATGATCCGCAACCCGCACCTGTCGGAAAGAACCGCAGCGGGCACCGCGTCCGACGTCAGCGTTGACTGGGACCAGGGCAACGATCAATGGTGGGACTGGTACATGTCGCTCGCCGACGGCCCCGTCCCGGACGGCCCGCTCATCGATACGCCGTGCCACGACCCCGGCCCGCTCCCTTCCGACGCGCAGGTCGCAGCAGAGCTCGCTGAGCCCTATCCGCTCACGACCGCGCAGATTGAGAGCTTTCGGGCGGAGTCGTTCGTCAAGCTGCCCGCCGTACTGACCCCAGGTGCCCTGGAGCGCCTCCGGGCCCGCCTGCGCGCGCTGCTCGACACGGCCGTCGACCGCTCGATCGGATTCCAGAGCCTTGAGATGATGTGGCTCGAAGACGATTTGGTGCGCGCCGCAGTGCTGTCCCCGCGCATCGGTGCCATCTGTGCGGCGTTGCTGGGGACGCGCCAGGTCCGGCTCTACCACGACAACGCCCTGTCGAAGCAACCCGGCGCCGGCCGCACCCCGTGGCATTACGACGCCCACCACTTCCCGCTCGATTCCCCCGATGTGCTCACGGCGTGGATCCCGTTGCAGCCCACCCCGGCGGAGATGGGGCCGCTCGCGTTCGCGCGCGGCGCAGACCTCGCAGAGCTGATCGCGGGTCTTGAGTTCGACAAGCACGGCACGTCCTACGACCGGGGTGTATCCGAGGCCTTTCGCTCCCACTCAGTGCAGGTCGAAGACGGATCATTCGCGGCAGGAGAGGTCAGCTTTCATGCCGCGAATTGCTTCCACACGGCGGGGGCCAACCACACGAACACCGCACGGATGGCGCTGGCCACCACCTATTTCGCCGACGGTGTCCGGGTAGTGTCCAGCCCAACCATGGTCAGTGGCGACTGGCGCAAATTCATTCCTGGCGCCGAACCCGGTCAGGTGGTGGCAAGCCCACACAACCCACTGCTCCCCGTAGCGAGGGACAGTCACGCCGACTGAAGGCTGTTGCCAGCACTTTCGTGGAGCCGATGACGGGCATCTGACCCGCGTACTCAACTTGGGAAGCAGGATTGCACCCACATAGAGCTAGCCGTGTGTCGTGATCCCCTCTTGGGTAGGTGGATTCGGGGGATGCCCCGTGCCCAGGTACTCGGATTCCAGGACCAGATCAGGCATGAGCGTCTGGTATTCGACGTGGGTCTTGTGCTCCAGGGTCTGCCACCGCCGAGACTGTTGTTCGCGCATGTAGGCCAGGTACTTCGGAGATCCCGGAAAGCCGACGTTGTCGGCGACGACGATCGATCCCGGATGCAGCCAGCCGCGGTCGGTGATGCTCAGAAGATCGGCGAGGTAGGCGTCCTTGTCATGGTCGATGAAGAGGAAATCCACAGTGCCGGAGGCAAATCCGTATTCGGTGCTCAGCCGGTCGAGGGTGTGGCCGTCGCCGATGGTTCCGACCACGCAAGTGACCTGGTCTTCGACTCCGGCGTGAGCCCAAATCCGACGCGCCACTTCCGCATTGGCGGCGGACAACTCCAGTGACAACACCCGGGCCGCCGGGGCAGCGCGGGCTATGCGCAGTGCGCCATACCCGCAGTAGGTACCCAGCTCCAGAGCCAGTCGCGGATCGGCGCGGCGCACGGCGGCGTCGAGCAGCTGGCCCTTCTCCTCGCCGACGTTGACCAGAAAGGATTTTTGGTAGGCGTACTCATCGATGGTGGCCAGCACGTCGCCAACATCGCCGGGACGCGCGTGAGCCTCCACGTAATCGGCGGCCGCGGCCTCCCGCCCGTCGCCGACCTGCCCGGTGGTGTTGAATTTGCGGATACTGAGCGCGGTCCGCAGCACCGACCATCGCAGCATCGGCAGTCGCCTGATCAAGCTTATAAGATCAGGCTACGTTGTGCGACCGCCGCGACAATGCGACACGTTGTGCCACCCGCGCGACAATGCGACACTGGGCTTCTACGAATCGGGGGTTGCGTGCGGACAGTAAAGTCATCCGACGCGGTCAGCCCCAGCGGTGGGCGCAAACTGGTCGCTCTGTCCTACGGCCTGGTCTGCCATCTGTGTTTTGCGCTCGGCGTGGGCACCATGATGGTGGCGATGTACTTCGGGATGAGCCGCTCGCTCGGCGGCCTGTCCGCCCCGTGGAGTTGGGTGGCCAACGGCGCCCTGATTGTTCAGTTCCCGCTGGTGCACTCACTACTGCTGACCGGCCGCGGCCGGTCAGTGCTCGCCCGCCTGGCACCATCGGGCACCGGCACCACGCTGGCGCCGACGACCTATGTCACGATCGCTGCGATCCAGATCTTCGCGCTGTTCGCGTTGTGGTCACCCAGCGGGACGATCTGGTGGCAGGCCCGCGGGGTGGAACTGGCGATCGTTCTACCGTTGTATGCAGGATCGTGGCTGCTGCTCGGCAAGTCGATGGCCGACGCCGGCCTCGGGTTGCAAACAGGC
>JAHZIT010000081.1 GCA_022601275.1 Actinomycetes bacterium | reverse complement strand
TCGGGGCGATCTCCATGATCGGCAGCGACTCCCAGGCGATGGGGCGCATCGGCGAGGTCGTCATGCGTACCTGGCAGACAGCCCACATGATGAAGCGCCGTCGCGGCGCGCTGGAACGCGACGGCGCAGCCGACAACCACAGGGCGCGGCGCTACGTGGCGAAGTACACGATCTGCCCAGCCGTCGCGCACGGGTTGGATCACGAGATCGGCTCCGTCGAGGTCGGCAAGTTGGCCGACCTAGTGCTTTGGGAGCCCGCATTCTTCGGTGTGCGCCCGCACGCCGTGATCAAGGGCGGAATGATCGCGTGGGCCGCCATGGGGGACGCCAACGCCTCCATCCCTACGCCGCAGCCGGTGCTGCCCCGGCCGATGTTCGGTGCGGCACCCGCGGCGGCGGCGGCCACGTCGGTGCACTTCGTCGCGCCCCAGGCGATCGAAGACGGCCTGGCCGAACGGATCGCTGTGAACCGCAAGCTTATTGCGGTAGGCAATGTGCGCGGCGTCGGTAAGGCCCAGATGCCGCTCAACGACGCGACACCTGACATCGAGGTGGACCCCGACACGTTCACGGTGCGCATCGACGGTGAGGTGTGGCGCGAGCAACCCGCGGCCGAGTTACCGATGGCTCAGAGATATTTTCTTTTCTGATGTCCAACCTGACCGGCATCGCCGCCTTGCTCGCCTTGTCCGATTCCCGGCTGCCGATCGGGGGCCACGTACACTCGGGCGGCATCGAGGAGGCGGCTGTCAGCGAGTTGGTCACCGACATCGTGACGTTGCGGGCCTACCTGCGCCGCAGAATACGTACCCACGGCTTGGTCACGGCATCGATCGCGGCAGCGGTGCACAGGGGGGCGCTGTCGGCTGCGGCCGGTGCCAGCGGAGACTCCGAAACCGACTCCCGCACACCGGCTCCCGCTGCACGCCGAGCGTCCCGGGCCCAGGGCCGGGGCTTGGTCCGGTTGGCTCGCCAGGTCTGGCCCGACTTCGGATGGGATGCCCTGGGCCGCACTCCGCACCTGGCAGTGGCCGCGGGTGCGGCCGGTGCCGCGAGCGGCCTGGCCCCCGAACACACCGCGATGTCTCTCGTCTACACGACGATGACCGGTTCGGCGACAGCGGCTCAACGGCTACTAGCGCTGGATCCCGGCGATGTCGCGGCTGCGACGTTCGAGCTGTCTACGCTCTGCGAGCAGACCGCCACCGAGGCCGCCGGGGAACTGGCCGACCTCTCCGACCCCCTGCTGGACGTCCTGGCCCAGCGACACGCCGAACGCGAACGCCCGCTCTTCGCTTCGTAATTCGGCAAGCAGAAGATCTGAAGAACAAGGAAGGTGCCTGTCCGTGCCCCCCATGCCACCGCATTTCCTCTCGTCTGATTCGGCCGGCCAAACACACCGGCAAGCCGATCGTCCGCGTCGGGTTCGAAAGCCCGGGGATCCCCTGCGCATCGGAGTCGGGGGCCCTGTCGGCTCCGGAAAGACGGCGCTGGTAGCTGCCTTGTGCCGGCAGCTCCGGGACGAGCTGTCACTGGCAGTGCTGACCAACGACATCTACACCACCGAGGACGCCGATTTCCTACGCCGTCACGCGGTGCTGCCCGATGAACGTATCGCCGCCGTGCAGACCGGCGGATGCCCGCATACCGCGATCCGCGACGACATCACCGCCAATCTGGACGCCATCGACGACCTTGTGGCGGCTCACTCAGGTGCTGACCGCGATCTCGACTTGATCCTCGTGGAGTCCGGCGGCGACAACCTCACCGCGACATTCTCCTCCGGGCTGGTGGACGCTCAGATCTTCGTGATCGACGTGGCAGGTGGTGACAAGGTGCCCCGCAAAGGAGGACCGGGCGTGACGTACTCGGATCTGCTGGTGGTCAACAAGACCGACCTCGCACCGCTGGTCGGCGCCGACCTGGATGTGATGCGCCGCGACTCGGGGGCGGTGCGTGGTGAGCGTCCAACGGTGCTGATCTCGCTCACTGTGGACCCGACCGCCGCCCCCGTGCTGAGGTGGGTGCGCGAGCAACTCCACATCGCACAGGGCATTGTCGCGCAGGGCATCTAGGTGCGATCGGACGTACTGATCGTCGCGCGACCAAATCGCTCACCACACCTCGAGGCTGCCGGCGGGCTGGCCGCCCGCCGCACCGAACCTGACACCGTTCATCTGGTGTCGTCGGCCGCCACTCCACTGGGAGGCGACTCGATACACGTCCGGCTTGTGGTGGAGCCCGGCGCACGCCTGAAACTGCGCACGGCGGCCGCAACGGTGGTGCTGCCAGGCATGAACACCACTGATTCCCACGCGACGTGGACACTGGACGTTGCAGGAGAGCTCGACCTCGACCCGCAGCCGACCATTGTGGCAGCCACCTCGCGGCACTTCGCCACGACGCTCGTGAACTTGACCGGCGCCGCTAGCCTCAGATTGGTGGAGCGTGTGCAGATCGGCAGAACCGGTGAGTCCCAGGGCTTCTGGTCGGGTTCGCTAGCCGCTGATATCGACGGAAGACCTCTGTTGAGGCACCGAATCGAACTCGGCCGCGGGGCAGCCGCCCACGACGAGCTCGCTGCCCCGCTGGCAAGTATGAGCGAACTGCACTACCCGCGCGCCGATGTCCGGACCACTGGGGTCACGCTGGCACTGGCCGGGGGAGGCTGCCTATCGACCTGGCAGGGAGCCAGGCTGTGACGCTCGGGCCGGATGCGACCCGCCGGAGCGACTCCGGCCGCTAACTGGCGGCCTTCTCTGCGTCCTGGGCAGCCGCGGCGATCTCCTGGAGTTCCTCTATACGGGTTCGCGCATAAGCCTGCTGTTCGGTGATGGTCAGTTGGCCGCGGTTGCGCCCGACGAACGTCACCGTCCACGAAAGCAGGGTGGCGATCTTGGTCTTGAAGCCGACCAGATAGACCAAGTGCAAAAACAGCCAGGCCAGCCATGCGACAAAGCCACTCATCTCCACTGGTCCCACCTTGGCTACCGCGCTGAACCTCGACACCGTGGCCATCGAACCCTTGTCGAAATAGCTGAATGGTTCGCGCTGGGCTGAATCTGCCCCTTTGAGGCCGGAAATTATTGCCTTGGCTGCGTAGTTGGCACCCTGGATTGCACCTTGCGCCATGCCCGGCACCCCGTCCACCGCGGCCATGTCGCCGATGACGAACACGTTGGGATGGCCTGGGATGGAAAGATCCGGCAGCACCTTGACCCGCCCCGCGCGATCGAGTTCGACCCCCGACTGGGTGGCCAGGTCGCTGCCAAGCGGGCTCGCAGACACCCCGGCCGACCAGACCTTGCACGCGGACTCTATGCGGCGCAGCGTGCCGTCCGGATCCTTGACGGTGATTCCATTGCGGTCGACGTCGGTGACCATGGCGTTGAGCTGAATGTCGACGCCCATCTTCTCCAACCTGGCCTGAGCCTTCTTGCCGAGCTTCTCGCCCATCGGGGGAAGCACCGCAGGGGCCGCATCGAGCAGGATCACCCGCGCCTTGGTCGAATCGATATGGCGAAAAGCCCCTTTGAGGGTGTTGTCGGCCAGTTCGGCGATCTGCCCGGCCATCTCGACACCCGTAGGACCCGCGCCCACCACCACGAACGTCAGCAACTTCTCCCGCCGGACCGGGTCACTTGAACGTTCGGCCTGTTCGAAGGCTCCGAGGATGCGACCGCGCAACTCCAGCGCATCGTCGATCGATTTCATTCCGGGCGCAAATTCAGCGAAGTGGTCGTTGCCGAAATAGGACTGTCCCGCGCCCGCAGCGATGATCAGGCTGTCATAGGGCGTGGCATAGATGTGGCCCAGCAGTTCGGAGCGAACGGTCTTGGTCTTGAGATCGATCCCGGTCACGTCACCGAGCAACACCTGAGCATTCTTCTGGTTCCGCAGAATCACCCGTGTCGCGGGGGCGATCTCTCCCTCGGAGATGATGCCGGTCGCGACCTGATACAGCAGTGGCTGGAACAGGTGATGGGTGGTGCGGGCGATCAGCTTGATGTCGACGTCGGCCCTCTTCAGGGCCTTGGCAGCGGTGAGTCCGCCGAATCCAGAGCCGACGATCACCACCTTGTGTCGGTCGGATGCAGTAGTTCCGGGATGGCTCATTACTACTCCTTGGCGGATCTCCCTGGCGGGTTACCTTCTTACTTACTACAACGAGTACGTTAGCCGCCGCGCTTCTGGCCAGCGCGGCGAGATAGCCCACCGGACCTGACGGTCAGTCGGCCGTCAGTGGTCCCAGCGCCTTCCCCAGCGCGGCGATCTGGCCCGGCAGGTAGCCCTGCAGGCTGGTGGGCAGGTTGATGATCACCGCATCGACGCCGACGTCGAAGACCCTGGCTTGGAGTTGGTCGGCGATCGACTCGGCGCTACCCACCACCATCCGTTGACTCATTCCCTCGGGAATGAGATCGGAGGTGGTTTGCGCGTCGACCATCGCCGTCACGAGCATGCTGGTCTCCAGCGTTGCCGGGTCGCGACCGATGTCGTCGCAGCGGGCCTTGACGACGTCGAGTTTGGCGTTCAGTTCGTCGAACCCTGTGATCAGATTGAGGTGGTCGAAGTGCCGAACCGCCAGGGGGATCGTCTTCTTCTCGCCGCTCCCGCCGATCATCAACGGAATGTGTTGACGGAAGCGGGGATTAGCCATCGCCTCCTCGACCCGGTAGTACCTGCCCGCCAGAGTCGGTCGTTCACCTTTGAGCATCGGCAGGATGATCTGCAGCGCCTCGTCGAGTTTGGCGAACCGGTCGGTGAAAGTGCCGAACTCGAAACCGAGCTGATCATGCTCCAGCTCGAACCACCCGGTACCGATACCGAGGATCGCCCGGCCCTGGCTGATCACGTCGAGCGTGGTGATGGCTTTGGCCAGCAGTGTGGGGTTGCGATAGGTATTGCCGGTGACCAAGGTGCCCAGCTGAACGCGCTCGGTAGCGGTGGCCAGGGCACCCAATGCGGTGTACGCCTCCAGCATCGGCTGGTCAGGGCTGCCCAACATGGGCAGCTGATAAAAGTGGTCCATCACGAACACAGAGTCGAATCCCGCAGCCTCGGCCTCCTGCGCCTGGGCGATGACGGTGGGGAAAAGCTCGGCTACGCCGGTGCCGTAGGAGAAGTTGGGAATCTGGAGCCCGAGTCGAATCGTCACTCCCCAGAGCCTAATCGACTAGCACAGAGGGTCGCACTCCTCAACGCAGCTCGTCCCTCACCGCTAGATCGTCGTCCGACTATCCGAAGTTGGCCAAGGCGCCGTGACTGACGTGCAACGTCTGGCCGGTGATGTGGCGAGCCGCCGGAGTGGCGAGAAACAGCGACACCCGGGCGATCTCAGCGCTGACCGACGGTAGGGCAGTGCCGAGTCCGTCGTAGCCGGGTTCGACGCCGCGACCGGCCGCCACCGCATTGACGGTGATGCCCCTGGTGCCGAAATGATTGGCCTGCCCGGCGGTCCACTCGGATATCGCGGCTTTGACGGCTGCGTCGGCGCTGCCTTCCCGCACGGGATCGGGGATCACGGTAACCACGGAGCCCCCCGACCGGAGGTGATCGCCGAGCACCTGCACGGTCAGCACTGCAGAAACCAGGTTGTTGTCGTAGACGCTGCGCCATTCGGTGGCGTGATCGGCCAGCGTGTAGGTGCGCGGGTCGCCATCGTTCCACTTCGGGACGGGGACATTGACCACTGCGTCCAGGTGCGCGGGGAACTGACCGTGCGCCGCAGCGATCGAGCCCGGGTCGGTGTTGTCGAACACGATCACCTGGCCATCGCTGAGTTCGAGGTCTTTGGCGGCAACCTTGAGGTCATCGCGTCGGCTGCCGACGAGCACCACCTCGTGGCCGGCACTGCAGAAGCCCTCCGCGACGGTGCGCCCCAATTCGGTGTCGCAACCAGTGACCAGAACATCCATCGTCGGCCCCTCCTGTCATGTACGACGCTGGCCCCAGCGCGTGCGGACGATGTTACTGGACAGTAAATACCGGGGTGAGACTTCACCGCGCAAGGGCATCGCAGGTGTCCGCGACGCCGCCCGTAACGACGACATTTGCAGTCACGATGAAGGGCGTGACACCTCAGTCAAACTACGTATCGCCCAAAGCGCGCCACCCCCCGCGAGGCGCGCGGGAGTGTTCTCGTGTCAGCAACTAGTCAAATACTGCCTGTTAAGCATGTTCAATTCCAACAGCAATGTCTCAGTTTGATATTCAATGAGCACCCCACACTTGCGTCACGCCAGTAACACGGTAGTTTCTTCCCCATGGTCCAGCCCGACGCCTATCCTCACCGCCGTAAGAGTCTCCCGACGTCGCTTGGGCTCGCGGCGATGACGGGCGCTACTACTGCAGCGCTGATGGCGGCGCTGGCGTTGCCCGCGGTGGCACACGCCCAGCCCGCACCCCCGCCGCCGCCGCCGACCGTCGTCGAGGATGCACCACCGCCGGCCGACCCCAACGCACCACCACCACCGCTGGCCGACCCCAACGCACCACCACCACCGCCGGCCGACCCCAACGCACCACCAC
>JAHZIT010000008.1 GCA_022601275.1 Actinomycetes bacterium | reverse complement strand
GCTGAGGCTGAGGACGCTGAGGCTGAGGACGCTGAGGCTGAGGACACCGAGGCTGAGGACGCTGAGGCTGAGGACACCGAGGCTGAGGACGCCGAGGTTGAGGAGTCTGAGTCGGTCGAGGAGGTAGCCGAGGCCGACTCGGTGGCTGAGGCTGGCGAGGACGCTGAGGCTGAAGACCCTGAGGTTGAGGACGCTGAGGTTGAGGACGCTGAGGCTGAGGCTGGCGAGGACACCGAGGCTGAGGAATCCGAGGTTGAGGAGTCTGAGTCGGTCGAGGACGTAGCCGAGCCTGGCTCGGTGGCTGAGGCCGATGCTGATGCTGGCGAGGACGCTGAGGCTGAGGAATCCGAGGTTGAGGAGTCTGAGTCGGTCGAGGAGGTAGCCGAGGCCGACTCGGTGGCTGAGGCTGGCGAGGACGCTGAGCCTGAGGCTGAGGAATCCGAGGCTGAGGAATCCGAGGCTGAGCAATCCGAGGCTGAGGAGTCTGAGGCTGGGGGCTCTGAGTCGGTCGAGGAGGCAGCCGAGGCCGACTCGGTGGCTGAGGCTGGCGAGGACGCTGAGGTTGAGGACGCTGAGGTTGAGGACGCTGAGGTTGAGGACGCTGAGGCTGAGGAGTCTGAGGCTGGGGGCTCTGAGTCGGTCGAGGAGGTAGCCGAGCCTGGCTCGGTAGCTGAGGCCGATGGCGACGCCGAGGTCGATCAGGTTGAGTCAGAGGGGGCCGAATCCGCCGGACGACTCCGTCGGTGGCTCCGTCGGCGCCGAAGCCGTTGAGCTGGCTGGGTCTGGCAGGGAACGGCTCCCTCCCTAGACGGTATTGGCCGCAATGCTGGCTTTCGCTACGCCATTCGCCGCCGCTGCCCAGCCCGTCCTGCCGGATCCGCTGCCCTTTCTTCCTGGCGACGTCCTTGGTGATGCCTTTGAGGGAGGAAGTTTCGACTACCAGTTGAACCTCATCGAGTCTCCACCCCCGGCGACAACGGACGCCCGTGGCGTCATGATCACAAGCAATGCATCGGGAGCCCAGCCGCTGAAGGGGCTACCTGGTAGCAAGCTCGGAAACTCCGATCGTTCCCAAACCACCGGCCGTGCGCGGGCCCTTGTTGCGGTTGGCGACATTCGTCCCGCGGCCGCAGGTCTGGGCCCCAATATCGGCGCTGGCCCTAGCCAATACGTGTTGGAAGACCCGAGCGCACAGCCGCCTGCGGCCGCCACCGCCCCCGAGCCTGAAGTACCAGTGGTCGATCCGAATGCCCCAGTAGTCCCCAGCCCGAGGATTATCTCGGATAGCACTGCGGGTCGAGCCCTGCGCAACCGACGAACGACTGCACTTCTGTCCGGCCAGTAGTTCTGGCATGCTGGTTGGCATGACCGAACCCCAGTTCGGCGGCAACGAGGGCGACCGCTCACAACCGCCGCCACCGCAGCAGCCGGGTTATCCGCCGCCACCGCAGCAGCAGGGTTATCCGCCGCCGGGTCAGTACCCTTCGCCTGGGCCGTATCCTCCGCCAATGAGCGGGTATCCACCGGCATACATGGACCCTGCCGCGCCCTACGGTCGGCATCCCATTACTGGTGAGCCGCTTTCGGAGAAGTCCAAGGTGGTTGCTGGGCTCCTGCAGCTGCTGGGGCTAGTGGGCTTGGTCGGAATCGGCCGAATTTACCTCGGGTATACCGGTTTCGGTATCGCACAACTCGTGGTCGGCCTGATCACGTGCGGTATCGGTGCCATCATCTGGGGAATCATCGACGCCGTCTTGATCCTCACCGACAAGGTGCGGGATCCGGAGGGACGTCCGCTGCGCGATGGCACTTAGCTCCCCAGCCAAAAAACGGTTGTTCGGCGCGCTCGGAACGGGTGCGGTAGTCGTTGGCGGCCTCGCCTACGTTGGATTGGGGAATCCGCATAGCACGAGTTTCGTGTTTCCGCCGTGTCCATTCAAGGCGCTGACGGGATGGGACTGTCCCGCATGCGGGGGGCTGCGGATGACCCACGACCTCCTGCATGGAGATCTGGCCGCCGCATTCGTCGACAATGCTTTTCTGCTTATCGGCCTACCGGTGCTGTTGGCGTGGGTATTGGTGCGCCGCAAGAGGGGCGAACCCTTGTCGACCACTCCAGCGGTTGTGGTGATCATCGCTGCCGCCGTTACGTGGACCGTCGCACGAAATCTCCCTGGATTCCCTTTGGTCCCTACGGTTCTCGCCGGGTAGCCAACCCTCGAGCGGCGCCATGCCACCGGTCGGGCTTGGCGCGCTCGCGGTGGAGGTGGTGCAAGTCAATAACGACTATGCTCAAGCCGTGAATAGACGCGGAAAGATCGTCTGTACTCTTGGGCCCGCCACGCCAACCGACGAGGCCGTCAGGAAACTGGTTGAGTCCGGAATGGACGTCGCTCGGCTGAACTTCAGCCACGGCGACTACTCCGATCATGAGGCCAACTACAGGCGAGTTCGGACCGCCTCTGACTCGACCGGACGCGCCGTCGGAATTCTCGCCGACCTGCAAGGACCCAAGATTCGGCTCGGTCGGTTCGCCGACGGGCCCACAGTATGGGAGAACGGCGAGACGGTCCGCATCACCGTCGCGGACTGCGCGGGCAGCCATGACCGGGTGTCGACGACGTACAAGCGCCTGGCGGAGGACGCCACGCCGGGCGACCGCGTCCTGGTCGACGACGGGAACGTCGCTCTGGTCGTCGAGCACATCGACGGCAACGACGTGGTCTGCTCAGTCATTGAGGGCGGAAAGGTCAGCAATAACAAGGGCATGTCGTTGCCCGGGATGAGCGTCTCGGCTCCCGCCCTCTCGGAGAAGGACATCGAGGACCTCGAGTTCGCCATGCATCTCGGTGTCGATCTGATCGCCCTGTCGTTCGTGCGCTCTCCTTATGACGTCGAATTGGTGCATGAGGTGATGGACCGAGTTGGTCGCCGCGTACCGGTCATCGCCAAGCTCGAGAAGCCGGAAGCGGTAGACAACCTTGAGGCCATCGTCCTTGCGTTCGACGCGATCATGGTCGCCCGTGGCGACCTTGGCGTGGAACTTCCGTTGGAGGAGGTTCCACTGGTGCAGAAGCGTGCCATCCAAATGGCCAGGGAGAACGCGAAGCCCGTCATCGTGGCAACCCAGATGCTGGAGTCGATGATCGAGAACTCGCGGCCCACCCGGGCCGAGGCATCCGACGTGGCCAATGCCGTGCTCGACGGGGCGGACGCCGTGATGCTCTCCGGCGAGACCTCGGTCGGCAAGTACCCGTTCGAGACGGTCAAGACCATGGCCCGCATCATTTCGGCCGTCGAGGACAATTCGGTGGAGGCCCCGCCGCTGACCCACACGCCTCGAACGAAGCGCGGGGTGATCTCCTATGCCGCCCGCGATATCGGCGAACGCCTCGACGCCAAGGCGCTGGTCGCCTTCACGCAGTCCGGTGACACAGTGCGGCGACTCGCCCGGCTACACACGCCGCTGCCGGTGCTGGCATTTACTGCGCTGCCCGAGGTGCGCAGCCAGTTGGCGCTGACGTGGGGGACGGAGACCTTCATCGTCGCCCACATCGACACCACCGACGGAATGATCCGGCAGGTCGACAAGTCGTTGCTGGACCTCGGTCGCTACAAGCGGGGTGACATGGTGGTGATTGTCGCAGGCGCCCCGCCGGGCACAGTAGGCTCCACGAATCTGATCCATGTTCACCGCATCGGGGAGGACGACGTCTAACCGGACGGCGATCGAGCGGCGACGGACGGGCCGCAGTGCGGAGCCCGTCTATCTGATCAGGGGGAGTTCCTTGTTTGAGTCGGAGTGCAACCCGAAGTCCCCGCGCAGCGATTTCAGTGAGTTGCTGGCAGTGCTGGAGCTCGAAAGCCTGGGTAGCGACTCTTTTGTTGGTGTCCATCCGAGCAAGAACCCCATCCGTACCTTTGGCGGTCAGATGCTGGCGCAGGCTTTCGTCGCGGCTGCCCGGAGCCTCGATAAACCTCTGCCGCCGAGCGCGTTGTCGGCACATTTCATCGCCGGCGGCGATCCGACACGTGATCTTGAGTTCCATGTCGTGCGGTTGCGCGACGAACGCCGGTTCGCCAACCGTCGTGTCGACGTCATGCAACAAGGTCGACTACTGACGACCGCGCTGGTGTCCTATCTGGTCGGTGGCGATGGTCTCGAGCACGGCGTGGTGGAGCCGCCGCCAGACGATCCGCAGACGCTGCCACCGATCGACGACCTGCTGCGCGGATACGAGGACGTGGTACCACATTTTGCCAATGCACTGCGCCCCATCGAATGGCGCTACACCAACGATCCGGCCTGGGTCATGCATGACAAAGGTGAGCGGCTGACCCACAACCGGGTCTGGATGAAGGCCCGGGGCGTCATGCCCGACGATCCGGTATTGCACGGTGCCGCGCTGGTGTACTCCTCGGACACCACGGTCCTCGACTCGATCATCACCACGCATGGGCTGTCGTGGGGGTATGACCGGATCTTCGCGGTCACCACTAACCACTCGGTATGGTTCCACCGCCCGTTGCAGTTCGATGATTGGGTGCTCTATTCGACTACGTCGCCGGTGGCGGCGGATTCTCGCGGACTGGGGACCGGGCACTTCTTCGACCGCTCGGGTCGACCGCTGGCCACCGTCGTGCAGGAGGGAATCGTGAAGTACTTCCCGGGAGGGCCTACGGGGTCGGTGTGACCGTGATGGAGAATTGGTCCTCCACACGTTGAGCGAACTCGTCGGCGCACTCCTGGATGGCCTGCTGGTCGGAACCGGCGCGGCTCACGCAGTCGACGTAGTCGGTGCCGCCAACCTCATTGAAGCCCCATACCGCAATGGCGATCACAACGATCGAGACGACAATGCTCAGCAGCCCCAGCACGATCCCCGCGATCGCGACGCCGCCGTTGTCGGCCTCGCCGCGCTTGACCCTTCCCCGGCCCAGGAACCCGAGGATGACCGCGACCACTCCCAACACGATGCCGCCGACGACCGAGAACAGCGCGATGATGGCGACAACGAGCGATGCCACGCCCAGACCGTTCTTGGGGGCGGCTGCGGCGGGCGGGGGGTAGCCACCGGGATACCCGCCGTATTGCGGTGGCGGCGGCGGCGGATAGCTGCCCTGGTAGGCGCCGTACTGGGGAGGCTGCGGCGGTTCGCTCATACCGGTGAGGTTACCCGCCGAACGCCTTCCTGGTCAGCGATCGACACCGAGATGCCAAGTGGCCGAACGTGCGGTTGACCGCACGCGCGGGCTCGAGCGTGAAGCTCGCCGCACACTGGTTTGGGCTGGGCGCGCTATGAGGTGTGCGCTGGGCTTTCATTCCGCAGTAGCGGCTGCCACCCTGTCCTTGATTTCGGCCACGTCCTTGCTCGCGCTGCGAATCCCGAAGGCCGATACAACCTCGAAGACGCCGAGGACGATGAGCCAGATGCCGACCACCAACGTCAACGTCGCCAACGAGTCGAACGGTGAGGCCAGCACGATCACACCGGCGATCAGGCTGATCACGCCGATGAAAATTCCCCAGCCGCGGCCGGGAAGCGTCGGGTCACTGATCGCCGACACTGCGGTGGCCACCCCACGGAAGATGAATCCGATACCAATCCAGATGGCCAACAGCAGGATCGAGTTCTCCAGGCTTCGGAAGCACAGAACTGCCAGGATCAGCGAGGCCGCGCCGCTGAGGAACAGCAGCACGCGACCACCGGCGGAAACGTGCAGGCTGAACGCGAAGATCACCTGGGCGATGCCGGTGACCAACAGATAGGCGCCGAAGAAGATGGCTGCGATGAAGATGGTCGGGCCAGGCCAGGCCAGCACCATGGCCCCGAGTATCACCGCCAGGACTCCGGAGGCGAGAGTCGACTTCCAAAGATGCTTCATCATGCTTGGGGCGGCGGAGGTATCCATAGTCGAAGTTTGACATACCGGACGGCCGGATTAGCTGATTTCGCGGTACGGCTGTGACAGATGAGTGCGCTCGTTAATGTTCGGTTACCGACGCTGCGCGTCGGGTTATCGGTCGTTAATGTCCTTGGCTGGAGATGCCCGCAGGGAACTTCTGGTCTCAGTCTGTCGGCCCGAAGCAGAAAGTTGAGGCTAACGTGTTGGGTGGATTCCGGGACTGCCGGCCGAAAGTCTGGCGTTCAGCGGTTGCGTTCGCTGCCGCCGGCGCTTTGGTCCTTTCGGGTTGTTCGACCAGCTCTGATTCGAGCGACTCATTGACCCAGACAGAGGCCGCGACGGCCGAGAAGGTCGATGCGATTGCCAACACCGTGCCCGAGGACATCAAGTCGTCGGGCAAGCTCATCATCGGCGTCAACATTCCCTACGCGCCCAATGAGTTCAAGGACCCCGACGGCAAGATCGTCGGGTTCGACGTTGACCTCATGAACGCGATCGCCGGGACCCTCGGGTTGACCCCGGAATACCGCGAGGCCGACTTCGCAAAAATCATCCCGTCAATCCAGGGCGGAACGTTCAACGTGGGCATGTCATCGTTCACCGACAGCAAGGAGCGCGAGGAGCAGGTCGACTTCGTCACCTATTTCTCTGCGGGCACCTTGTGGGCGCAGTTGGCCGGTTCTGACGTCGATCCGGAGAACGCGTGTGGAAAGAAAGTCGCGGTGCAGGCGACAACGGTTCAGGAGACCGAGGAGTTGCCGGCGCGGAGCCAGAAGTGCACCGATGCGGGCCAGTCGGAGATCGTGATCATCCCGTTCGACAGCCAGGATGCTGCCACCAACGCCGTTGTTCTCGGTCAGGCCGACGCCATGTCGGCGGACTCACCGGTCACCCTTTACGCGATCAAGCAGACCAACGGAAAGCTTGTGCAAGCCGGTGAGGTGTTCGACTCGGCGCCCTACGGTTGGCCGGTGGAAAAAGATTCACCGTTGGCGCAATCGCTTCTACAGGCTCTCGAGCACCTGATCGAGACGGGCCAATACAAAGAGATCGCATCCAACTGGGGTCTTGAGGAGGGGATGATCGACAAGCCGGTCATCAACGGCGCGATCTCCTGAACTGCTTAGGCCAGAACGCATGAATGAAGTCGGCGCGCCGCCGAAACCTATCGACGCCGTCCCGCTGCGCCATCCGTGGCGATGGGTGGCGGCGACCGTGATCATCGTCCTGGTAGCGCTGTTCTTGTCTGGTGCGGCGACCAATCCGGCCTACGGCTGGTCGACCTACCGGGAGTACCTGTTCAACGAACGGGTCCTGCTCGGAGTGTTCAACACCCTGCAGCTGACCGTGTACGCGATGCTGATCGGCGTGGTGCTGGGCGTGGCACTCACGGTGATGCGGTTGTCGTCCAACCCGGTGATGAGTGCGGTGTCGTGGGTGTTCCTATGGATCTTCCGGGGCACACCGGTGTATGTGCAACTGGCGTTCTGGGGGCTGGTTCCCACCATCTATCGGAACCTCCAGCTGGGTGTGCCGTTCGGGCCGTCGCTGCTCGAAATTGACCTGCAGGCTTTTTCGTACCCCTTCGTTCTGGCGGTCATCGGATTGGCCCTCAACGAAGCCGCGTACATGGCCGAGATCATTCGGGCCGGCATCACATCTGTTCCCGAAGGTCAGATGGAAGCGTCCACCGCACTTGGTATGTCGTGGGGGATGGCGATGCGGCGCACCGTTCTGCCCCAGGCGATGCGGGTGATCATCCCGCCGACCGGCAACGAGCTCATCAGCCTGCTCAAGACCACATCTTTGGTCACGGCGGTGCCGTACGCGTTCGATTTGTACAGCATTGCCACCCGCGAGATCGCCGCCCGCATTTTCGAACCGGTCCCGTTGCTGTTGGTGGCCGCCACTTGGTACCTCGCCATCACCAGCGTTTTGATGGTTGGGCAGCATTACCTGGAGCGGTACTTCTCCCGCGGGGCGTCGCGCACGTTGACCGCCAAGCAACTCGACGCGCTGGCTCACGCGCAGCAACCACCGTCCGGGCAAGGGGGCGCCCCATGACCGCCGAGGCAGCGAGCGCTAGGCCGATGGTCAAGGCGGAAATGGTCTGCAAGAACTTCGGAGCGCTCAAGGTGCTCAAAGGCATCACCCTGGAAGTCCAGAAGGGCGAGGTGCTGGTGCTGGTCGGACCGTCCGGCTCGGGTAAGTCGACGTTTCTGCGCTGCATCAACCACCTAGAAACCGTCAACGCCGGGCGGCTCTATGTCGACGGCGATCTCGTCGGGTACCACGAGAAGAACGGCAAACTGCACGAGATGAAGCCGCGCGACGTGGCCAAACAACGCCGCGATGTGGGAATGGTCTTCCAGCACTTCAACCTGTTCCCGCACCGCACAGCGCTGGGCAACATCACCGAGTCGCCCGTTCACGTCAAGGGCGTCAAAAAGAAGCTCGCACTTGCCCGGGCGAGGGAGCTGCTGGATCGGGTGGGTCTGGCCGACAAGGCTGATGCCTACCCCGCGCAGCTGTCTGGGGGTCAGCAACAGCGCGTCGCGATCGCGCGGGCACTGGCGATGGACCCGAAGCTCATGCTGTTCGATGAACCGACTTCCGCGCTGGACCCCGAACTCGTGGGCGAGGTGCTCGCCGTGATGCAGAAGCTGGCTTCCGAAGGCATCACCATGGTGGTGGTAACCCACGAGATGGGATTCGCCCGTGAGGTTGCCGATGAGGTCGCGTTCATGGACGGCGGGGTAGTGGTCGAACGCGGAAATCCAAGCGAGCTGTTGAGTAACCCGAAACATGAACGGACGAAGGCGTTTCTCTCCAAGGTGATGTAATGCGCGACGCGTCCACGCCGCTCTGGCGCGCCGCGCAGGTATTCCGTCTGCTCAGCTGCATCTATGCGGTGGGCTTTCAGCTCACGATCAATCAGGACCTCAAGCATCCGGCAGCCGGCTGGCTGCTGTCAGCGGTCCTTATCGCGTGGAGCGCCTTGTGTGCCCTCGGCTATCTGCAGGGCTGGGGGCGTCGGCCGGCATGGGTGGTCGCCGAGATGGTCGTCGTGGTGGCGCTGATGCTATCGACCGAACTGATCGCCTCCGACCAATGGGTGCTGGACAACCAATCCTGGCCAACCACGCTGTGGGCCACCAATGTGACCGTCTCCGCAGCGATCCTGTTCGGACCCGTCGGCGGGATGCTCACCGGTGTTCTGGTCATGGCGACCAGCGCCGCGCTCAAAGGTTATGTCCACATCGATCTGGCCCAGAATGCCACGATCGTGATCGAGCTGGCCGTCGGCCTCGCGGTCGGGATGGCGGCTCAGACGGCGCGCCGCGCCCACGCCGAACTGGAGCGCGCGGCCCGGCTGTCCGCGTCACTCGAGGAGCGCGAGCGGCTGTCCCGGCAGGTTCACGACGGTGCGCTCCAGGTTCTGGCGCTGATGGCGCGCCGCGGGCGTGAAATCGGTGGAGAAACAGCTCAATTAGCCGAGTTGGCCGGGGCGCAGGAGCGGGCGCTGCGCCGCCTGGTCGGTGCCGGTGATGCAGAAGCACGCCATGCGGACACCGCCGACCTCGGAGCGCTGCTGCGACGGCGGGCCTGCGATCAGGTGTCGGTCAGCGTGCCGGCCGACCCGGTGCTGCTGGACTCGACAGTGGCAGGCGAACTCTTCGCAGCCGTGTGCAATGCGCTCGACAACGCCGAGGCGCACGCCGGGCCCGGCGCCCATGTCTACGTACTCCTGGAGGATTTTGGCGACCGCGTCACGGTGAGTGTTCGCGATGACGGCGTCGGGATCCCCGAGGGACGGCTCGAGGAAGCGGTCGCGCAGGGGCGGATTGGTATAGCGAAATCGATTGTGGGAAGAATGGATTGGCTGGATGGCGAGGCTGTGCTGAGCACAGGTCCGGAATTGGGCACGGAGTGGGAGTTGACGTTGCCGCGCAGCGGGAGGCTCGGTGAGTGAGCAAGTGACCTCCGTCATGGTGGTCGACGATCATCCGATCTGGCGCGACGCAGTGGCCCGGGATCTGGCCGACGACGGGTTCGAGGTGGTGGCCACAGCAGAAGGGGTGGCCTCGGCCAAGCGTCGGGCGGCCGTGGTGAAGCCCGATGTGGTGGTCATGGACATGCGAATGGCCGATGGTGGCGGTGCGCAGGCGACGACCGAAGTGCTTGCCGTGTCGCCGTCCTCGCGCATCCTGGTGCTCTCGGCCTCCGACGAACACGACGACGTACTCGAGGCGGTGAAGGCGGGGGCCATCGGCTATTTGGTCAAGAGCGCGTCCAAGCAGGAACTCGCCGAGGCAGTCCGG
>JAHZIT010000080.1 GCA_022601275.1 Actinomycetes bacterium | reverse complement strand
CGCCGTGGTCACATCCAGGCCATGGAGGAGCGCAGCGGTGCCCGCGTCGTGAAGGCGCATGTGCCGCTATCGGAGATGTTCGGCTACGTCGGAGACCTTCGGTCGAAGACCCAGGGCCGGGCGAACTACTCCATGGTGTTCGACTCGTACGCAGAGGTTCCGGCGAACGTGTCGAAGGAGATCATCGCGAAGGCGACGGGTCAATAACCTGACCCGTCGGCATTGCGGCGATCAGCAACTGCAAAGATCAACTCTGCTTTACAAGAAGCACCAACACAGTCCAGGAGGACACAGAAGTGGCGAAGGCGAAGTTCGAGCGGACGAAGCCGCACGTCAACATCGGGACCATCGGTCACGTTGACCACGGCAAGACCACACTGACTGCAGCAATCACTAAGGTTCTGCACGAGAAGCATCCCGAGTTGAACGAATCGCGCGCATTCGACCAGATCGATAACGCGCCTGAGGAGCGTCAGCGCGGTATCACGATCAATATCTCCCACGTGGAGTACCAGACCGAGAAGCGTCATTACGCACACGTCGACGCCCCCGGTCACGCTGACTACATCAAGAACATGATCACCGGTGCCGCCCAGATGGACGGCGCGATCCTTGTGGTGGCCGCTACCGACGGCCCGATGCCGCAGACTCGCGAGCACGTGCTGCTGGCCCGCCAGGTCGGCGTGCCCTACATTCTGGTGGCGCTGAACAAGGCCGACATGGTCGATGACGAGGAGCTCATCGAGCTCGTTGAGCTGGAGGTCCGCGAACTGCTCGCCGGGCAGGATTTCGACGAGGAAGCCCCGGTTATCAAGGTCTCGGCGCTCAAGGCGCTCGAGGGCGACGAGAAGTGGGTCAAGTCCATCGAGGAGCTCATGGACGCCGTCGATGACTCGATCCCGGATCCGGTCCGCGATACCGAGCGGCCCTTCCTGATGCCTGTCGAGGATGTCTTCACGATCACCGGTCGCGGCACCGTGGTGACCGGCCGTGTCGAGCGCGGCATGGTCAATGTGAACGAGGAAGTCGAGATTGTCGGTATCAAGCCGACCAGCACCAAGACCACGGTTACCGGTGTGGAGATGTTCCGCAAGCTGCTCGACCAGGGCCAGGCCGGCGACAACGTCGGCTTGCTGCTGCGCGGCATCAAGCGTGAGGACGTAGAGCGCGGTCAGGTTGTGATCAAGCCGGGCACCACCACCCCGCACACCGAGTTCGAGGGCCAGGTCTACATCCTGTCCAAGGACGAGGGCGGCCGTCACACGCCGTTCTTCAACAACTACCGTCCGCAGTTCTACTTCCGCACCACCGATGTGACCGGTGTGGTGACGTTGCCGGAAGGCACCGAGATGGTGATGCCCGGTGACAACACCGACATCTCCGTGGTGCTGATCCAGCCCGTCGCCATGGACGAAGGCCTGCGCTTCGCGATCCGCGAGGGCGGCCGGACCGTCGGTGCCGGTCGGGTCACCAAGATCATCAAGTAGGTTCGAGCTACCGAGAGTGGCGCTCACCCCAAAGGGTGGGCGCCACTTCTCGTTTCGGCACCCCCTTCCCGGCGAGCGCGCGTAGCTGCACCCCCTTCCCGGCGAGCGCGCGTGTCTGCACACGACGCGCCGCGATCCGCCGGCATTTCTCGCGCCTTCATCGCGCGCGAGCGAGCTGTAACGCACGCGAGCGAGCTGTAACGCGCGCGAGCGAGCTGTAACGCGCGCGATGAACCCGACGATGTAGGTACGACGGCCGTCGAGGGGTCGGCCGGATTTCTTCGCGGGAGGGCTTGACTTGGCAAGACGTCACCCGAGGCTCCCGCTGCGCTGCCCTAGGTGACGTCCGCCGAACTCATGACCGCGAGTCCTGCTCGCGACGAAGGAGGGGCCGTGGCCGCTGTCGGCGCTGCGAGCAAAGATCAGAAGGTCAGTCTTCCCAGCCTGACCGCGATGGTCATGGCTCTGCTGGTCGGCGGCGGCAGCATCCCGTCGCCCACATGCGCCGCTACGATCTAGCAATCGAGAGGGGGCGATCCATGACCAATTCCGTGGCGCCGGTGGCTTCCTACGGCGTTCACTCCGAGGTGGGAAAGCTGCGTAAGGTCCTGGTGTGCTCGCCGGGCCTGGCCCACGAGCGCCTCACCCCGACCAATTGCGACGACCTGCTCTTCGACGATGTGCTCTGGGTGCAGAACGCCCGCCGCGACCACCTCGACTTCATGGACAAGATGCGCGATCGCGACGTCGATGTTGTCGAGCTGCACGACGTGCTGGCCGAGACGATGCAGATCCCGGCGGCCAAGGCGTGGTTGTTGGACCGCAAGATCGTGGCCAATCAGGTGGGCCTCGGGCTGTTGGAGGACACCCGGGGTTTCTTGGACTCCCTGCAGTCTCATCGCTTGGCGGAGCTGCTGATCGGCGGGATGTCGACCCGCGACCTGCCCGCCGACCTGGGTGCCGGATACCGCACGCTGGTGCGGGAGGACACGGGGGTCGCCGAGTACCTGATGCCGCCGCTACCGAACACCCTGTACACCCGTGACACGACGTGCTGGATCTACGGCGGGCTCACGCTGAACCCGCTGTTCTGGCCGGCGCGCCACGACGAGACGCTGTTGATGAAGGCGATCTACGAGTTCCATCCGGACTTCGTCGGATCCAGGGTGTGGTGGGGCGATCCCGAGAAATCCTGGGGGCTGGCCACCATCGAGGGTGGCGATGTGTTGGTTCCGGGCAATGGGGTGGTGCTCATGGGGATGAGTGAGCGCACGTCGCGCCAAGCCATCACCCAGGTCGCGGCCGACCTGTTTGCGAAGGGCGCCGCCGAAAAGGTGGTCGTTGCGGGCATGCCCAAGCTGCGTGCCGCCATGCATCTGGATACTGTTTTCACCTTCGCCGACCGTGACGTGGTCACGGTCTATCCTGAGATCGTTGACGGCATAGCCTCTTTCACGCTCCTCCCGAGTGACAGCGCGGTTGGTGTCGAAGTCATTGTGGAGAGTAAGCCGTTCGTCGATGTCGTGGCTTCGGCGTTGGATCTGCCGGCCTTGCGGGTCGTAGAAACCGGCGGGACCAAGTACGACTCGGAACGTCAGCAATGGGACAGCGGAAACAACCTCGTGGCCGTCGAACCGGGGGTGGTGTTCGCTTACGACCGCAACACCCACACCAACTCCCTGCTGCGCAGGGCGGGCATCGAGGTGATCACCATCGTTGGTGCCGAACTCGGCCGCGGCCGCGGCGGCGGGCACTGCATGACGTGCCCGATCATTCGCGACGCACTGGATTACTGACAGGCGACCGTGCTCTAGAACGTGTTCTAGTTCTGCTGCTAGCCTGATGCTGCTTTAGCCCACACTTCGCGAGTGAGCGCGCGGTCATGAGGCTGTGGCGACGTCTGCGGTTGCGGGCGCGCAGGTTCGCGAAGACAGGAGCAAAAGTCGTGACAACTGGAGAGCCTCTTGATGGTCGCGTCGCATTCATCACCGGAGCGGCGCGCGGACAGGGTCGTGCGCACGCTGTCCGGCTGGCCCGCGAGGGCGCGGACATCATCGCGATCGATGTGTGCGGGTCGGTATCGGATGCCATCACCTACCCCATGCCGACAGCCGAGGACTTGGCCGAAACTGCGCGAATGGTCGAGGCCACCGGCCGCAAGGTGATCGTTGGTGAGGTCGATATCCGTGACCTCGAGGCTCAGCAGCAGGTGGTCGCGCGGGGAATCGAACAATTCGGCCGGCTCGACATCGTGGTGGCGAACGCGGGCATCCTGAGTTGGGGCCGGATATTCGAGATGTCCGAAGAGCAGTGGGACAGTGTCATCGACGTCAACCTCAACGGCACCTGGCGCACCATCCGCGCCGCGGTTCCCGCGATGATCGAGGCCGGCAACGGGGGGTCGATAATCATCGTGAGCTCATCGGCGGGCACCAAGGCCACCCCGGGCAATGCCCACTATGCAGCCTCCAAGCACGGGCTCGTGGCGATAACCAACGCCTTGGCCATCGAAGCGGGTGAGTTCGGGATTCGGGTCAACTCGATCCACCCCTACTCGGTCGACACGCCGATGGTCGAGCCCGAAGTGATGATGGAGATCTTTGGGAAATACCCGGCCTTCCTGCACAGCTTCTCGCCGATGCCTTACCGCCCGGTGAACCACAACGCCAAAAAGGGCCTACAGGAATTCATGGCGCCGGAAGAGGTTTCAGACGTGGTGGCCTGGCTGGCCGGTGACGGGTCGGCGACGATATCCGGTTCCCAGATCGCAGTCGACCGTGGGACCGCGAAATACTGAGGATGCGCCACGTACTGAGGATGCGCCCACGTCGGTCAAGCGGGCAGCATCAACACTGGAACAGGGCTGTGCCGGATAATTTTGGCGCCGTGCGAACCAAGGAACACCCCTTTGATATCGCGGCGCGACGTCGTACCCAGTGCCAGCACGTCACCCTCTTCCCATACGGTGTTGTCCAGCGCCTGATCCCAGCCGTTGCCGGTGATGACCTGTAGCTCAACGTCTTCACCGACGACATTGTCGGACTTGAGCTTCGCAGTCATCTGCCGCAATTGAGAGGCCCAGGCGTCGAGCAGTGAGTCCTCGGCGTGCAATCCCACCTGCGGGGGGAACATGGTACGCCCCCGGATCGCGTAGCTGACGACGCGAAGCGGCAGATCCAGCGTGGCGGTGAGTGCGGCGACGCGCTCGACTACCCGCACTGACTCCGGTGTGCCCGAGTAGGCGCACGTGATCCTCCCCAACGCACCGGAGCGCGATCCGCGATAACCGCGCGGGCTCAACGCGACCGGCACCGGAGAGGCATGCAGCAACCAATCGGTAGTGGACCCTAGAACCACCTGCCCGAGCGCACCGCCGGACGAAGAACCGACGACGAGCACGTCGGGACCGACGCGCTCGACCGCATCCAGCAGTCCGTCTCCGGCGGTGCGACTGGATACCTGAAGAAAGCCAACCTCCAGATCTGGAGCAATGGTGTCGAGGTACTGTCGAGCCTCGCGCTCGGATTCGGCTGCCAATTGATCTGCGTAGGCGGCGAACTCGGCGTCGACCCGGGCGGGGGATGGGGTCATCCATGGCCTGGGTACTACCGCGGTCACGAAGAGCGATGTCTTGAGTGATCTCGATATTTCTACGGCCAGATTGAGGGGCGCGTGCCCGCACTTCCCGGCCAGGTAACCCGCCAGGACCGTCACTTCAGGTCCTCGACATCCGTTACTGCCGAGAAGATTGTGCCGTCGCCGCTGTGACTGAGCGCGCTGCGGTGCCGGCTCCAGAACGCCCAGAACAGCAGTGCAACCCCGACCCAAACGCCGAACGCGATCCATGTGTACCAGTGCAGGCCCCACAGCACCAGAAGGCATGCGGCCACCGAAAGAATCGGCGTGACGGGGTAGAAGGGCACCTTGAAACCGCGCTCCAGGTCAGGCTCGCGGACGCGCAAGACGATGACACCGATGGACACCGTGATGAATGCGATCAGAGTGCCGATGGACACCATGTCGAGTAGATTTCCCAGCGGGACGAAGCCGGCCAGCAGCGAGCACACGACAGCCACGATGACGGTGTTGTTGACTGGCGTCATCGTGCGGGGATTGACCTTCGCGAACAGCGACGGGAGCAGCCCGTCGCGACCCATCGCGAACAGAATGCGGGTCTGGCCGTACATCACCACAAGGGCGACGGAGAAGATGGAGATGACCGCGCCGGCCGCCAGGACCGTGCTGGCCCACGTGCTGCCGGTGATGTTCTCCAGGATCACCGCCAGGCCCGCTGTGGATTGCTCGGGTGAGCCGAACTCTGCGGTGGGTTGTGACCCGAGGGCGGCGAACGCCACCAACACATAGAAACTGGTGACAATGATCAGTGCGGCCAGGATCGCGCGCGGCATGGTCTTCTGAGGATTCTTGACCTCGTCGCCGGCGGTGGAGACGGCGTCAAGTCCGATGTAGGAGAAGAAAATTCCGCTTGCCGCTAGGGTGATCCCGGAGAATCCCGCGTCCCAGAAACCGGCAAAATGGTCGGAGTTGTATGCCGTGAGGGCAATGACGACGAACAGCAGCAGCACGCCGAGTTTGATGACCACCATGATCGTGTTGACGACGGCGGACTCGCTGGCGCCACGAATCAACAGCACTGCACACATGACGATCAGCAGGATTGCGGGCAAGTTGACGAGGCCGCCCGCATCGTCCCACGGTGCAGCCGAGAGCACCTCGGGAACTTGCACTCCGAACAAGTTGTCCAGCAGCTTGTTCACATAGCCGCTCCAGCCGACGGCGACCGCGGAGATGGACACGCCGTATTCGAGGAGCAGGCAGGCGCCGATTCCCATCGCGACGAATTCACCGAGCGTCGTGTATGCGTAGGAGTAGCTCGACCCCGATACCGGCACGGCCGAGGCCATCTCCGCATAGCAGATGGCCGACAGGCCGGCGGCGATGCCGGCGATGATGAACGAGATGATCACCGCCGGACCGGCTTCGGGCACTGCCTCGGACAGCACGAAGAAGATACCCGTGCCGACGGTGGCGCCGACGCCGAACATCGTCAACTGGAAGGTGCCGATGCTGCGCTCGAGGTGTTCGGAGGCGCCGTGGGCCACTGGAGCGCCGATCGCCGGGCGCCTTCTGAGCATCTGCTCGGCGAGGCTTATCGGCGACGGTGCGGGCATGAAGCCTCCTGATCGTGGGCGACAGTACGGACCTAGTGTGAACCCGTTTCGGTCAGAATGCCTGCTAACTGATCAACAGCCCAGTCAATTTCGTCTGCGGTGATGACCAATGGCGGGGCGAAGCGCAGCGTCGACCCGTGGGTGTCCTTCACCAGCACGCCGCGATCGGACAGCTTCAGGCTGATTTGTTTGCCGGTGCCGTGCACGGGGTCGACGTCGACGCCGGCCCACAGGCCCTTTCCGCGTACCGCAATCACGCCGTGGCCGATGAGGCCGCGTAGCCGCGCGTGCAGATGTGCGCCGAGTTCAGTTGAGCGGGACTGGAATCCGCCATGAAGAAGCATATCGACCACGGTGGCACCGATCGCCGCCGCCAGCGGATTGCCGCCGAAAGTCGATCCGTGCTCGCCAGGTTGCAGCACTGAGAGGATGTCCCGGTCGGCGACCACCGCGGACAGCGGAACGATGCCGCCGCCGAGCGCCTTGCCCAGCAGGTAAACATCGGGCACGACGTCCCAGTGGTCGCAGGCGAAAGTACGGCCGGTGCGCGCGAGCCCGGACTGTATCTCGTCTGCGATCAAGAGCACATTGCGCTGGGTACACAGGGCGCGCACCCGTGGCAGATAGTCGTCCGGTGGCACGATGATCCCCGCCTCGCCCTGGATGGGCTCGATGAGCACGGCGACTGTGTCATCGTCGATCGCGTCGGCCATCGCGTCTGCGGACGGATCTTCGGGGCCGAAGGGTACCGATCGAAACCCGGGAGTGTAAGGGCCGAAGCCGCGGCGCGCAGTGTGGTCGTCGGAGAAGCTGATGATTGTCGTGGTACGTCCATGGAAGTTGTTGCGCGCCACGACGATATTGGCCTTCCCCGCGGGAACGCCCTTGACTTCGAGCCCCCACTTGCGGGCGATCTTGATGCCGCTCTCCACCGCTTCGGCGCCGCTGTTCATCGGCAGCGCCATGTCTTTTCCGCACAGTGCGGCCAGAGCCTGGCAAAACGGGGCGAGCCGATCAGAGTGAAAGGCGCGGCTCACCAAGGTCACGGCGTCCAGCTGCGCATGGGCGACCGCCGTGACCTCCGGATTGCGGTGGCCGAAATTGACCGCTGAGTATGCGGCGAGGCAGTCCAGATAGCGACGGCCCTCGATGTCGGTGATCCACGCGCCCTCAGCGCTGGCAGCGACGACGGGAAGCGGCGAGTAGTTATGCGCGACATGGCGGCGGTCGAGTGCGATCGCGGCGTCGGCTTCCGTCGTCATGGTGTCCACCGTCGAGCTGGGGCCTCCAGCGGGGGTTGCGTTGCTTCCGGCAAGGGTCATCGTCATGAATGTATCTCCAGTGTGCAGCATTTGACGGATCCGCCACCCTTGAACAGTTCGGACAGGTCCACTGCGACCGGCCGGAAACCGGTCTGCCGGAGTTGTTCGGCGAAGCCGGTGGCGGCGGCGGGCAGGACGACGTTGAGGCCGTCGGAGACAACGTTGAGGCCGAGGACGTAGGCGTCGGCGCTGGTCACCTCGATGGCGTCGGGGAACAGCCGGGTCAGGATCGTGCGGGAACGCGGAGCGAACGCCGGCGGGTAGTAGGCGATGGTGTCGTCATCGAGAACGGCCAGCGCGGTGTCGAGGTGATAGAAGCGAGGGTCGACGAGTTCCAGGCTGACGACCGGCAGGCCGAGGTGTCCGGCGACCTCGTCGTGGGCGCGCCGGTCTGTGCGGAAGCCGTGGCCGGCCAGGATGGTGGAGCCGACCAGCAACAAGTCGCCCTGCCCCTCGTTGACGTGCCGGGTTCGGGCGGGTGGATAACCGTTGCAGAACATCCAGTCGGCATGAGCGGTGGATTCGCCGGCGCGCTCGGCATGGGCGAAACGGGCGACCACCGCCTTACCGTTGACGATGAATCCGCCGTTGGCGGCATAGACCATGTCCGGCAGACCTGCCACCGGTGCGACGAACTCGACGGTGTGCCCGAGGTCGGCGTAGGTCTGGCTCAGCGCCTCCCATTGTTTGAGGGCGCGCCGAGGGTCGACCGGGGTCGAGGTGTCCATCCATGGGTTGATGACGTACTCGACGGCGAAGAATCTCGGCGCGGCCATGACATAGCGGCGCGGTCGGGCCGACCGCCGGGGCCGGGTTGTGACATCGGCGGGAGACTCAACGACCCCGTCGATATCAGAGAGCGACATGCCAATAACGATATGGACCACATCCCACGCAATCAATCGTTAGTCATTGCGCAATGAGGCCCAATAAATTGCGTATTATCGCGCTTAGCGTCGATTCATTGTGCGAGGAGGGGCATGGACCGTCTGGACGAGACCGACGAACGCATCCTGAATGAGTTGGTGGAACATGCCAGGGCGACGTTCGCGGAGATCGGGCAGCGAGTGAATCTGTCAGCCCCTGCGGTCAAGCGGCGGGTCGACCGGATGCTCGACAGTGGTGTCATCCGGGGTTTCACCACCATCGTCGACCACAACGCATTGGGCTGGACCACTGAGGCCTACGTCCAGGTGTTCTGTCACGGCACCATTGCCCCTGACGCGCTTCGTGCGGCGTGGAAGGACATTCCCGAGGTGGTGAGTGCCGCCACCGTAACCGGCACGTCAGACGCCTTGCTGCACGTGCTGGCCCGTGACATGGGCCACCTCGAGGAGGCCCTGGAGCGCATCCGCGCGAGTGCCGATGTCGAACGCAGCGAGAGCACCGTCGTGCTGTCCAATCTCATCGAGCGGGCGCAGGGTTGAGTTCCGGGCTCCGAGGCTCGACAGGCGGGCTAATGCACATCGATCCCGCGCGATCGTGTAGAACACCCACGTGAACACATCATCGGGCGTCGTGATCGTCGGTGGCGGGCTGGCCGCTGCCCGCACGGCCGAGCAACTGCGTCGTTCCGAGTACGACGGATCCATCACGATCGTCAGCGATGAGAACCATCTGCCCTATGACCGGCCGCCGCTGTCCAAGGAAGTACTGCGTTCTGAAACTGATGACGTCACACTCAAGCCGGCCGAGTATTACGCAGAGAAAGACATCACGGTGCTGCTCGGCAACGCGGTCACTTCGGTGGACACGACCGCGCAGATCCTGAAACTCTCCGATGGCACTGAACTGCCCTACGGCGAACTGGTGATAGCCACCGGTCTGGTACCCAGACGCATTTCTTCGTTCCCGGACCTGACCGGCATCCACGTCCTGCGGTCCTACGAGCACAGCCTTGCGATGCGCGAGGCGGCGGGCAGCGCCCGCCGCGCCGTCGTGGTGGGGGCCGGGTTCATCGGGTGCGAAGTGGCGGCGAGCCTGCGCAGTCTCGGCGTTGATGTGGTTCTGGTGGAACCGCAGCCGACACCGCTCGCCTCAGTGCTGGGTCGGACGATCGGTGAACTGGTGACCAGGTTGCACCGTGCCGAAGGCGTCGACGTCCGCTGTGGCGGGAGTGTTTCGGAGGTCAGTGGGGAGGGCCGGGTGCAGAAGGTCACTCTCGGCGATGGCACGGAACTGGACGCCGATCTGGTCATCGTGGGCATCGGCTCCCATCCCGCGACGGGCTGGCTTGAGGGGAGTGGGATCGAGGTCGACAACGGCGTGGTATGCGATGGGGTGGGCCGCGCAAGTGCACCCCACGTTTGGGCGATCGGGGATGTGGCTTCCTGGCAGGACGACGTGGCAGGCCAAGTGCGCGTTGAGCATTGGAGCAATGTCGCCGACCAGGCTCGGACTTTGGTGCCCGCGCTTCTCGGTGTGGATGCCCCTTCGACTGTGCCGGTGCCCTACTTCTGGAGTGACCAGTACGACGTCAAGATCCAGTGCCTGGGCGAGCCCGAGGCCACCGATACCGTCCATGTCGTCGAGGACGACGGCCGCAGGTTTCTGGCCTATTACGAGCGCGACGGTGCACTGGCCGGTGTGGTCGGTGGCGGAATGCCGGGCAAGGTTATGAAGGCCAGATCGAAGGTCGCCGCGGGTGCGCCGATCGCCGAGGTCTTAGGCTGAACTCAATCTTCCCCGCTGCGCAGCGCCGTCAACAAAGTCAGTACCAAGATCTTGAAGTCCAACAGCAGCGACCAGTTCTCGATGTAGTAGTTGTCGAACTCGGCTCGGTCGGCGATTGAGGTTTGCCCCCGCAGGCCGTGTACCTGCGCCCAACCGGTGATGCCGGCCTTGACCCGGTGCCGGTCGCCGTAGCGCCGCAAGTTCATCTCGAAAAGTTCGACGAACTCGGGCCGCTCGGGACGGGGGCCGACCAGACTCATGTCGCCCCGCAGCACGTTGAGAAGCTGAGGCAACTCATCCAACGAAGCCTTACGCATGATCCGCCCGACGGAAGTGCGCCGGTCGTCGCCTTCGACACCCCCTGGTGCCGAACCCGCTCGGAGAGAGAAGGACTCGCTTCCGGGATCCAGACAGCGCATGCTCCGGAACTTCAGGCAGCCGAAGACCTTGCCGTCGCGTCCGACGCGCTCCTGACTGAAGAAAATCGGACCGCGGGAAGTGAGCTTGACCAGCAGTGCCAGCCCGAGGAACAGCGGTGAGATCAACACCAAGCCCGCCCCGGCCGCTACTCGGTCGAAGGAATGTTTCAGCGCAAACTGCCAGCCCTTCGGGTTGACGTGGCAGAGCATCATCAGTGGTACACCACCCAGGTGCTCGACCCATGTGCCGCCGCCCACGGCGTCCCTCAGTCGGGGAACGACACGGACCCGTATGCCGAGGGTCTGTGCCAGCTGCGCGGTGCGGGCAAGCTGTTCGTCCGACGCTGACGACGGCGCGACAATGAGCTCTTCTGCGGCGGTCAGGTGTGCGGCGGCCACGAGATCATCGGTCGTTCCGTAGTACGGAATATCTAATGAATCCGCGACCGGTGGCGGCCTATCGTCCAGTAAACCAACAGGATTCAGCCCGTAATCGGGAACCTCGCGCATGCGTGTGATCAGCTGTTGAGCGACGGGGCCGGAGCCGATGATGAGCGCTGGACTGCCGAATCGGAATTTCCTTCGCAGGTGCCGTTGAGCCAGAGACTTGGTCAGGCGCACCACGGGCATCACAACGGCCGCACAGACCCACAGCTTCAGCACCATTTCGCCGGGCCGGACATGGGTGGCAGCAAGCTCGCCCGCCCGTAGCGGAGGTGCCAGCAGCAGCGTGATCATCAGCGTCGCCAGCGCGGCAGCCGCGATGGACGATTCCAGCGATTCGGAGACGTGGGCGAAACGCTGGTTCAACCTGCGCCGGTACATCGACCGCGTCGCCAACACGGCCACGACGATCGGCACGAATAGCCATGCGTAGCGGGCGACATCGCGACCCGAGGCACCACCGTTGATCCACCATTGGGCCAACAGGACTGCCGATGCGGCCGAGCAGATGTCGAGCCCCAGCGCCAACATGACATTCGCGGGGGCGCCGCGCAGGCGCTCGACCCAGCCATCGGCGATCTGGGCGTGAGATCGGACCTTCGACGGGCCCGTCTGCCGGGCCGGCGTGGCGCGTTGGCTGGGCTCCACCACCGCTTCGGTGTCCAACTGCTGCACGCGCCAATCATCTAGGAGATTCCGTGAAATCGACTTTAAGGGCTCTCGTCGAATAAGAGTGCAAGCCGAGTGGGCGTTTCGGCATGTGCGCCTGCGGTAGCGGGACGCAATGGCTAGCGCATCAGGCTGGTCAGCCCCGGAGCGAGCATGTCGAACGCGTCGTTCAGTGCGTTGGGCAGGGAGACCGTTTCGTCCCGGAGCCACTTTTCATAGGCCGCAAGAGCGACTCCGAGCGTGGTCCATGCCACCGTCTGCGGCACCAGATCGGCGGGTGCGACACCGAGTCGACCAGCCACGAAGGTGGCCACCACAGCACGCCATCCCGAATACATCGTCATCGAATAGGCTTGCAGAGCTTCGGTTTCCAGAATCAGCCGCATGCGCTGACGATGGCGGTCGGTGTCATCGAACTGGTTGAAGGCCAACAGCGCGGTGCGCAGTGCCTCGCGGATCGGCACGCTGGGTTCGAGGTCGTCCAACAGTTCGCGCATGTGCTCGAGATGCGCGTCGAAATCACCCCACGGCAGCGCGCTCTTCGACGGGTAGTAGCGGAACAGCGTGCGGCGCCCGATCCCCGCCGCCGCCGCAACATCTTCGACGCTGACGTCGTCGAACCCCTGCTTCATGAACAGGTCGATCGCCACGTCGCTGATGTGTTCCCAACTCGTCGACCGGCGGCGGCCCAGGGGTGCCTTCGCACTGTCGGTCACAGTGTCCGTCGCGGTGTCTATCGCGGTGTCCATCGCCCCCATCCTTTCATTCCGGCACCCGATGCCATATTGTTGCGACCTGGATCACAATTGTCGAGACCCTTACCTGGGGCCCGCATCGCAGAAAGGTGAACCCAATGGAGCCGAATCAGAGCGTGGAGACCGAGGAGATGGTCACCGAGAGCCTGGTCGAGGAAGTCTCTATTGACGGGATGTGCGGGGTCTACTGATCGTGGCCGCGCCGATGGGTGAGACCCAGCAGAATCCGACTTTCGATCCGGGCCTGCGTTGGCGTCTGCACCCCCGGGTCGCGGTGCGGCCCGAAACCTTCGGCGCACTGCTCTACCACTTCGGTACCCGCAAGCTTTCGTTCCTGAAGAATCAGACCATCGTAGAAGTGGTCAATTCATTGCCGGACCATCCCGACGCTCGATCTGCCTGCCTCGCCGCGGGAATCGAGGAGGCGGCCCTGGCGCCCTATCTACACGCGTTGGGGGTACTCGCGCAGTCGGCGATGTTGGTCCATGAGGAGGCGCCATGACCAGGATGGAAGCTCCGAGCAGGCTTGTCGATCAGTTCGAACGCGGTCTGGATGCGCCGATTTGCCTGACCTGGGAACTGACCTACGCGTGCAACCTGTCTTGCGTGCACTGTCTGTCATCTTCGGGAAAGCGGGATCCCCGGGAACTGACCACACAGCAGTGCAAGGACATCATCGACGAACTGGAACGCATGCAGGTGTTCTACGTGAACATCGGTGGCGGGGAACCCACTGTGCGAGCGGACTTCTGGGAGCTCGTCGACTATGCGACCGCGCACCATGTGGGGGTCAAGTTCTCCACCAACGGAGTCCGCATCACCGCTGAGGTGGCAGCGAGACTAGCCGCCAGCGACTACGTCGATGTACAGATCTCGCTGGACGGTGCAACCGCTGAAGTCAACGATGCGGTGCGCGGTCGGGGTTCCTTCGCAATGGCTACCCGCGCGCTGCAGAACCTCAAGGACGCCGGCTTTTCCGACGCCAAGATATCGGTGGTGGCAACGCGCCACAATATCGAGCAGCTCGACGACTTCAAGGCATTGGCCGACGGGTACGGCGCAACACTGCGCATCACCAGGTTGCGGCCGTCTGGCCGCGGTGCCGACGTATGGGACGAACTGCACCCCACGCCCGTTCAGCAGGTTCAGTTGTACGACTGGCTGGTGGCCAACGGTGAGCGGGTTCTCACCGGCGACTCATTTTTCCATCTGTCGGGGCTGGGTGACCCCGGCGCACTGGCCGGGCTGAACCTCTGCGGGGCCGGCCGGGTGGTGTGTCTCATCGATCCGGTCGGGGACGTCTACGCTTGCCCATTCGCAATTCATGACACGTTCCTGGCAGGGAATGTGCTGTCGGAATCAGGCCCTGGGACTAGCTTCCAGAATGTCTGGCGGAATTCGGAGCTGTTCCGGGAGTTGCGCGAACCGCAGTCAGCCGGGGCGTGCGGAAGCTGCGGACACTACGACAGCTGCCGCGGAGGTTGCATGGCGGCGAAGTTCTTCACCGGGTTGCCGCTGGATGGCCCGGATCCCGAATGCGTTCAGGGTTACGGCGAACCCGCTCTGGCCCGCGAGCGTGCCAAGCCCAAGTCCAGCGTCGATCATTCTCGAACCGCCAACCGCAACACTCCTTCGGGTCCAATCCCGCTCACACTGCTGAGCGCTCCCCCCAAGAAGTTCTGCAACGAAAGTCCCGTCTGAATTCATGGCACGCGATAACTGGTTCGAAACCGTCGCCGTCGCTCAGCAGCGGGCGAAGAAGCGGCTGCCCAAATCCGTTTACTCGTCGCTGATATCGGCCAGCGAGAAGGGGGTGACCGTCTGCGACAACGTCGAGTCGTTCGATCAACTCGGCTTTGCTCCGCATGTCATCGGCGCCACCGAGAAGCGGGATATGGCGACGACAGCGTTGGGTCAGGAGATTTCGTTGCCGGTGATCATCTCGCCCACCGGCGTGCAGGCTGTTGACGCCGACGGCGAGGTGGCCGTTGCGCGGGCCGCCGCCGCGCGGGGCACCGCGATGGGGCTGTCGTCGTTCGCCAGCAAGCCGATAGAAGACGTCGTGGCCGTCAACGACAAGATCTTCTTCCAGGTTTACTGGTTGGGCGGCCGCGATCAGATCGCCGAGCGGGTGCAGCGCGCCAAAGAGGCGGGAGCTGTCGGGCTCATTGCGACCACCGACTGGAGCTTTTCGCACGGCCGCGACTGGGGCAGTCCGAAAATACCTGAACGAATGAACCTCGCCACCATGCTGCGGATGTCTCCGGAGGTGGCTACCAAGCCGCGCTGGTTGTGGGGTTTCGGCAAGGGGCTGCGCCCTCCGGACCTGCGAGTCCCCAACCTGGGCAGGCGCGGCGAGGCCGGTCCCACCTTCTTCCAGGCGTATGGGGAGTGGATGGGCACCCCGCCGCCGACCTGGGAAGATATCGCCTGGCTGCGTGAGCTGTGGGGCGGGCCGTTCCTGCTCAAGGGGATGGTGCGCGTCGATGATGCCAAACGGGCAATCGATGCCGGCGTTTCCGCGATCACCGTGTCCAACCACGGCGGCAACAACCTGGACGGGACTCCGGCCTCAATCCGCTGCTTACCCGCCATCGCCGACGCAGTGGGCGACCAAGTCGAAGTGTTGCTGGATGGCGGCATCCGCCGAGGCAGCGATGTGGTCAAGGCCGTCGCGCTGGGTGCCAGAGCGGTCATGATCGGCCGGGCCTACCTGTGGGGTTTGGCTGCCAACGGCCAGGCCGGCGTCGAGAACGTACTTGACATTCTCCGCAGTGGTGTCGACTCCGCGCTGATGGGCCTTGGCAAATCTTCGATTCATGAGCTGACCCGCGAAGACATCCTGATCCCCGACGGCTTCACCCGCACGCTCGGAGTGTGAGCCTGGTACGGGCGTGGCGCAGGGGGCTGGCGTGAATCCCGCCCTGCGGTCCCGGCGCCGGACGGCAGAAAGTTATTTGCCGCGTATGCGCAAACAATTGGTGCACGCCAGGTGAATTCGTCCTACCATCGTCGCGTGCCTTTTCCCAACGAGCTCGGGATATCGACGTCAAGGCAGCTACAGAACACGTCGCCCGCGTTGGTCGTCCCGGTCGGTTCCACCGAGCAACACGGACCGCACCTGCCGCTGGATACCGACACCCGCATCGCGACCGCGGTCGCAAACGCGCTCGTCATGCGCCTGTGTGCGGCCGATGATCGCCCGGGGAACGGATCCAACTGGCTGGTCGCCCCCGCCATCGGGTACGGCGCCAGCGGGGAGCACGAAGGCTTCGCGGGAACTCTCTCGATCGGCACGCCGGTACTGGCGGAACTGCTGGTGGAGTTCGCCCGTTCGGCGAGTCGCTGGGCCGCTCGCATGGTCTTCGTCAACGGCCACGGAGGCAATGTCGAGGCGCTGCGACGCGCGACCAGGCTGTTGCGCGCCGAGGGGCGGGACGCGGGATGGTGTACCTGCAGCGTGAGCGATGCCGACGCACATGCCGGGCACACCGAAACATCTGTATTGCTACATATTTCGCCGGGCGTGGTCAGAGCGGATCAGCGAGTGCCGGGCAACCGCGCTCCGCTGTCGGAGCTGATGCCGGCAATGCGCCGTGGGGGAGTATCCGCCGTCAGTTCGCTGGGAGTGCTCGGGGACCCGACCACAGCGACCGCGGACGAAGGGGGGAGAATCTTTGCCGAGATGGTTGACGCATGTCTGGCAAGGGTGATCCGGTGGGCGCCCGATCATGAGGGGCTGCTGAGGTGAGCGGGCCTCGGCTACCCGATGGCTTTGCCGTCCAGGTGGACCGGCGCGTGCGTGTGCTCGGGGAGGGGGCTGCGCTGCTGGGCGGCTCGCCCACCCGCCTGCTGCGCCTGGCGCCTGCCGCGCAGACGATGCTCAACGGCGGCAGACTCGAGGTGCGCGACGCGGTCAGTGCACAGCTGGCCCGCACCCTGCTGGATGCCACCGTCGCCCACCCGCGTCCGCAGAGCGGGCCGTCACACCGGGATGTCACGATTGTTATCCCTGTGCGGGACAACCTATCCGGGCTGAAGCGGCTGGTCATGGCTTTGCGGGGACTTCGGGTCGTCATCGTCGATGACGGCTCGGTGACGCCGGTGCAGGCTTCCGACTTCGAGGATATGCCCTGTGACATCCAGATTCTGAGACAACCCCGCAGCAAGGGGCCCGCCGCCGCACGCAATGCCGGACTGAGAGCTTGTAAGACGGACTTCGTCGCGTTCCTGGACTCCGATGTGGTTCCCCGTCGCGGATGGCTGGAGGCCCTGCTCGGGCACTTCTGCGATCCCGCCGTGGCGCTGGTGGCACCTCGGATTGTCGCGCTGGATCCGTCGGACAGCGTGGTGGCTCGATACGAGGCGGTGCGTTCCTCGCTCGATCTCGGTTTGCGCGAGGCGCCGGTGGTCCCGTTCGGGACGGTGTCCTACGTGCCCAGCGCCGCGATCATCTGCCGCCGCAGCACGTTGATCGAGGTCGGGGGTTTCGACGAGTCGCTCGAGTCGGGTGAGGATGTCGACCTGTGCTGGCGGTTGAGCGAGGCGGGCGCCCGACTGCGCTACGAACCGATTGCCGAAGTAGCCCACGATCATCGCACTGATCTGCGAAAGTGGTTCGTCCGCAAGAGGTTCTACGGCAGGGCCGCAGCTCCGCTGGCAATCCGGCATCCTGGCAAGACGGCCCCCTTGGTGATTTCGGGGTGGACGCTGGTGGTCTGGATCCTGGCGGCCATCGGCTCAGGTCTGGGCTATCTGGCGTCGGGTGTGGTCGCCGCGATCACCGGCCACCGGATCGCGACGTCGCTGTCCGGCGTGCAGACCGAGCCCATGGAGGTGCTCGCCGTCGCCGCGCAAGGGCTGTGGACGGCTGCCCGCCAGCTGGCGGCGGCGATCTGTCGGCACTACTGGCCGGTCGCTCTGATCGCCGCGGTGCTGTCGAGACGCTGTCGCCGCGTGGTGTTGGTAACCGCGGTGTTGGACGGAGTCTTCGACTGGATCAGCCGCAACGGCGGCGCCGATGACGAAACCAAGCCGGTCGGGCTGTTCACCTATCTCCTGCTCAAGCGGCTCGACGACATCGCCTACGGCCTGGGGCTGTGGGGCGGGGTGGTGCGGGAGCGCCACGCAGGCGCACTCAAGCCGCAGATTCGCACCTGAGCGCTCCCCGCGTGCACAGCGACGTCCTGATCGTAGGTGCCGGCAGCGCAGGATCAGTCTTGGCGGAACGACTTTCGCGTGATGCGCGATGCCAGGTCACCGTCGTGGAATCGGGTCCTGGACCGGCGAATCCGCGAGTTCTCCGGCAGATCACTGACGGCCTGAGGCTTCCGATCGGAGCAGCGAGTTCAGTAGTTCGGCGCTACGCCACCACCCTGACCGAGGCGCCCAAACGTTACGGCCAGATCATCCGCGGCGCCGTCGTCGGCGGATCGGGCGCCATCAACGGCGGATATTTTTGTCGCGCCCTGCCCTCTGACATCGACGGATGGGGGCTCGACGGCTGGTCCTGGTCCGATGTCCTGCCCCATTTCAATGCCATCGAAAACGACATCGACTTCGGTGGCCCCCTGCACGGGTCCGATGGACCTATCACAGTACGTCGGGTTACCGAATTCGACGGCTGTACAGCATCATTCATCGAATGCGCCCAATCCGGGGGCTTCGGCTGGATCGACGACCTCAACGGCTCGACGCGGGATCATCCGCTCCCTCCCGGAATAGGTGCGGTGCCGTTGAACATCAATGACGGTAACCGTGTCGGTCCTGGAGGGGCCTTTCTGCAACCGGCATTGCATCGTGAGAACCTGACGCTGTTGACCGACACCCGGGTGCGACGGATTGCTCTGACCGGAGGTCGGGTTGGTGCCCTCGATTGTCTGGGGCCTCGAGGAAGCCTGGCCCTTACCGCCGAGCGGACCGTCCTGTGCGCCGGGGCCATCGGCTCAGCCCACCTGCTGATGTTGTCGGGTATGGGGCCCGAGCAGGTTTTGCGGGCTGCGGGTGTTCCCGTCGAAGTCGACCTTCCCGTCGGCATCGACACCATCGACCACCCGGAATGGGTACTGCCGGTGAGCTGGGCGCCAACCCATGGCGTCCCACCACTGGAGGTGGTATTGACCACTCAGGACGGGCTGGAGATCAGGCCGTACACGGCGGGCTTCGGCGCCATGATGAGCGGACGTCGCGACGACCCGACCGATCAGCCGCATCTCGGAGTCACGTTGATGCGTCCTCGCTCCCGCGGCCGCATAAAGCTGGCGTCCGCTGACCCCGAGGTAGCTCCGGTGATCGAACATCGCTATGACAGCGAGGATGTCGATGTGGAGCTACTGAACTCGGGAACCGAGCTGGCGCGCGAAATAGCCGGTTCAGCAGTGCACTCCGAGGCGTCGTGGGGAACATCGCAGCACCTGTGCGGAAGCGCCCGGATGGGCCGGGAGCGCGACCCTGCCGCAGTCGTCGACAATCAGTGTCGGGTCTTCGGGGTGGACGGACTGTGGGTGGTTGATGGCTCGATACTGCCTGCGATCACCAGTCGTGGGCCACACGCGACGATCGTGATGGCGGGCCATCGCGCGGCCCAATTCATCACTTGAGTGAGTAGCGGATGGGTAGGTGCTTCAGGCCGCCGACGAACGTCGTGGCCGACAGCTCGGGCTCCCCGGCTAGCTCGATGGACTCCAGTCGGGGCAGCAGTTCAGTGAACAGGCTGTTCATTTCCATCCGTGCCAGTGCCGCGCCGAGGCAGAAGTGCACTCCGTACCCGAATGCCAGATGCTTGTTGGGGTCGCGGCCCACATCGAAGCGAAACGGCTCCTCGAAGACTTCTTCGTCCCGGTTGGCCGAGACGTATGCCAGATACACCGACTCGCCGGCGGCGATCGGCACCCCGCGGATCTCGGTGTCGGCGGTGGCGGTCCTCATGAACTCCTTCACCGGCGTGGTCCAACGGATCATCTCCTCGACGGCAGTGCCCATCAGCCCGAGATCGCCGCGCAGGCGAGCAAGCTGATCCGGGTTGTCGATAAGCGCACGTAACCCGCCCGAGATGGCGTCCTTGGTGGTGTCGTGGCCGGCACTGGCAACGATGACGTAGTAAGACACGGTGTCCATGTCCGAGAGCGGCTCACCATTGATGGTGCCGTTGGCGATCGCCGAAGCCAGGTCACCCGTGGGATTCTCACGACGCGAAGTGGTCAGCGCCGAGAAATAGGCGAAGAAATCCATCAGAACCGCCACCAGGTCTTCGGTGGTGCCTGCACCGCGCTTGTGCTCGGTGTCGTCGCCTCCGAACATCTCCTGGGTCAGCTTGAGCATCCGGGGAAAGTCGTCCTCAGGCAACCCGAGCAGCGAAAGGATCACGTACAGCGGGTAATTGACCGCGATGTCGGTGACGAAGTCACATGTCGGACCGATGTCGCGCATCCGGTCTACATACCGTTTGGCCAGTTCGTCCACCCGGACCTGGAGGTCACGCATTGCCTTCGGCCGGAACCAGTCCGCGCCGATCTTGCGGACGTCGCGGTGGTGCGGGTCGTCCATGTGAATCAAAGTGCGCAGTCCGATCCCGGCCTCCTGCTGCTGCTTCATCACGTCGTCGCCCTCGGCCGGCATCAGCAGGGGCCGCGGTCCGCTGATGAACAACTCGTTGTCGCGTTCTACGGCCATGATGTCGGCGTGTTTGGTCAGCGCCCAGAACGGGCGATACGGCGGATTATTCACCCATGCGACCGGTTCGTTGGTTCGCAGATAGGCAAGCGCCGCATGCAAGCGGGAGTCGTCGGCATAGGCCGTCGGATCGGCGAGGACCTTCGCGGGCTGTTTTTCCTCGATTGCCGAAGTGTTCATGCAGTCTCCTCGTCCCGGCCCGGAAAGTACTTGACGGGTGTCAATTTTGTAGTTTATGTGACTGGGACCCAGTGCGGGAGGGTGGCACGCCGCGCCTGCCGCCCGGCGCCGCATCTTCGCTCACGACCACACCGGCAGCTCGTTCGATCGGCTTGATCACGGTCGTGAAGTCCGAATCGGGGCCCTGATCGCGCAGGGCGAGTTCCCACTGTCGACCAACCGCCTCAGCCACGTCGGCAGTCATTCCTAGAGCCTTGACTTCGTCGAGGTACAGCCGCACGTCCTTGACCATCAATCCGGTAGCGAAGCCATAGTCAAAAGTACGGGGCAGGATCGCGCGCGGGAACTTGTCGCGGCTGGCGGTGGTCGCACCGGAGCCGGCGTTGAGAACATCAAGCATCACGGCGGGGTCGAGCCCGGATTTCACGCCCATCACCATGGCTTCTGCCGTCGCAACCAGGGCGGTGGTCGACAACAGGTTGTTGATGAGCTTCATGGTCTGCGCCGCGCCCGGCCGTTCGTCGACGAAGAATGGTCGGCCAATCGCCTGGAGCAACGGCTGCAGCAACTCGAAGTCGTCACGGGGCCCGGACACCATCACCGCAAGCGTCCCCTTCTCGGCCCCGCTGACCCCGCCACTGACCGGGCTGTCGATCGCCGCGATACCCCGTTCGGCGAGAAGATCATGGATCTGCTCTGCCGTCTTGCTGCCCACTGTGGACAGCTCGACGTAACGCTGCACCCGTGAGCCTTCGATCACACCCGCGGCGCCGGTTGCCACGTCCAGCGAAGCCTGCTGAGAGGGCAGACAGACCATCACCGTCTCGACCTGATCGGCAACCTCTTTCGGAGATGCCGCCGCACGTGCCCCGAGCGCCGTCAAACTCTGCACCACCTCGGGGTGACGCCCAACGATGACCACCTGGTGGTCAGCTTGGATGAGACGGCGCACCATCGGAACGCCCATGTGCCCGAGGCCGATAAACCCAATCTCCGTCACAGGTTGCCCTCCACTTTCTACGGCACGCCCGGCCGGGTCCGGGCGGGTGCATGGCCATTGGCCACGATACGGTCCGGTGCCCCAGGTGCACGATTAAGCTCGGACCTCGTGGCGCCCCGATCGGTTCTTTGCCGTCTCGTGTGCGTTGTGGCTGCCGTGGCGATGGTCGCCGCATGCAACCGGGGCCAACAGGAACCGCAGGCGGCGCCATCGGATTCAGCGCTGGTGCAGACTGCGGCGGGGGCGCTGCGAGGAGTGCTCGCCGAAGATCACCGTCTCTTTGCCGGAATACCCTACGCCGCAGCGCCTGTCGGGCAGCTGCGTTGGAAATATCCTGAGCCGGCGCCGAAGTGGGACGGGGTGCGGGATGCCAGCCACGTCGGTCCTCGGTGCATTCAGGATCTCGGGGGTGACCTAGAATTGGGCCGCCAGACTGACGAGGACTGCCTGACCCTCAACGTCTGGACCCCGGCGCCCAGCCGGAATTCGGCATCGGAACAGCCTCGACCGGTGATGGTGTGGATTCACGGTGGCTCCTTTGCCAACGGCAGCAGTGGCGTCTATGACGCGCGCCGCCTCGCCGCGCGCGGCGACATTATTGTCGTCACGATCAACTACCGGCTCGGCGTGCTGGGCTTTCTGGCCCACCCGGCGCTCGGCCCCGCGGGAGAGGTGGGCAACTACGGTTTGGTTGATCAGCAGGCCGCTTTGCGTTGGGTACGTGACAACATCGCGCGATTCGGCGGTGACCCCGGCAGGGTTACGGTGGCGGGGCAGTCGGCCGGCGGCATGTCGGTGTGCGACCACCTCGTGGCCCCGGGTTCCCGGGGACTGTTCGACGCCGCGATCATCCAGAGCGCGCCCTGTCAGGCCCAAGCCAGCCTGCCGGTCGCGCAGGCCCGCAGCCTCGACTACGCAGCCGAAGTGGGCTGCGCCGATCCGGAATTCGCTGCGGCGTGCCTGCGCGCTCTGCCTGTGGGAAAGCTGCGAAAACCGTTGTGGTTCGTCAGTATCGGAAAGAAAAAACTTATCGGTCCGGTGACCGGCACGGCAGCGTTACCGGTCGATCCGGTCACCGGCGTCGAAGAAGGCCGGGCCGCAAGAGTCCCGATCATGATCGGCACCACACGTGATGAGTTCACGCTGTTCGTCGCCCTGGAGTATCTGCGCGAAGGCACGTCATTTACCGCATCGGACTATCCGGGTCTGCTGGCCGCTACCTTCGGGGACGACTGGGCCGCCGTGGCCGAACAGTATCCGCTGGCTGACTTCGACAGCGTCCCGCTGGCGTATTCAGCGGCGGTGACCGACGGAACGTTCGCCTGTGTCGGCAACCGGATGGCCATTGCGCTGGACCGAGACGGCCCGGACCGAGACGAAGACGATGGTGTCTATTTCTACGAGTTCGACGACCGTGGCGCGCCGACGCCCGACCCGTTGCGTACCTTGCCGTTTCCGGTCGGAGCCAGCCACTCATTGGAGCTTCGCTATCTGTTCGACGTCGGCGGGGCGCCGCCTTTCGATCCCGGCCAACAGAAATTGTCCGACGAGATGATCGACTACTGGGCGCAGTTCGTGACCAACGGCACCCCCCGGGCCGACGGACAGCCGGACTGGCCTAGCGTGCGTGCGGCCGACTCCGTTATGTCGCTGCATCCCGACGGAAACCGGCTGTCCGCCGATTTCGCGCGGGCGCACCGCTGTCAGTTCTGGGATGGGCTTCGTTAGCAGGCCGGTTTCAGGGAGTAGTCGGCATCAGCTATCCACAAGTCCCTCCGCGCGAGCCCATTCGGCGACTCGGACCATGCCCTCCTCGATCGTGACCAGCGGCCGGTAGCCAAGCATCCGCTGCGCCTTGGCGATCGAGTAGGTGCCTGGCCGGTTGAGTAACCACATGGTGCCGGCGGACAGGTCGGTCCGCTGCCCGATACGGCGAAGCAACGAGCCCACCGCATCCGCGAGCGGCGCGGCCACCTGAATCGGCAATGTGCGGATAGTGCCGTCGCACATCGCCGCCAGGTGCCCGAAGAAATCCGCGCAGCGCATGCCTTCCCCGTCGCTGAGGGTGATGACCTGGCCCATGGCTTCGTTGAGGGTTACCACCAGTACGACGCCGTCGACGACATTGTCGATGTACACCGGCGAGAAGATGCCGTTGCCGCCGTTGGGCAATGGGAAACCGAATGGCTTTCGCATCTCGACGATGGGTGATCGTACCCATACCGAGCCGGGTCCCCACACGTCGCCAGGCCGGATCACCGTGACGTCAATCTCCTTGGCGGCGTGAGCGGTAAGCGCGACCGACTCGGAGTTGATCTTTGTGTCGGTGTAGACGTCCCCGTTCACCTGCGTCGGGTAGCTTTCGTCAACACCGTCGGGAAAGTCAAAGCCGTAGGCAGCGATCGAGGAGAAGTGCACGAACCGGCGCACACCCGCCTCAACCGATGCGCCCAAGACTCGGCTGGTGCCGAGCACATTGACTTTCCAGGCCAGCCGCAGCGGGAAAGCCGCGCCGAGCAGCGCCGCTGTGTGAATCACCGTGTCGGCTCCGTGCAGTGCAGCTGCCCACTGCTCCGGTTCGGTGATGTCGCCGGCGACTACGTCGTGCTCCGGATCGGCGACCAGGTCGACTCCGCTGACTTCGGCGCCCAGGGCGCGCAACCGCTCCGACAGGGCGCGTCCGATGAAGCCACTGGCACCGGTGATGAAGAACTTCCGGTTGGCCAGCGATGGTGCGGGCCGGTGCACATCGGAGCCTGTCATCGGACCTGAGGGCTGGTGTATCCGACGGTCCCGCCGGTGAGGTAGTTGATGGTGCCCAGGTTCTGTTCTGCGGCCAGCGATCCGGTCAGAAAGGAGATCAGGGCGGCGTCGAGAACCGAATGGAAGCTGCCGTCGTCGTTGAAGTTGATGTTGGCGCCGGTGACCCGGAACAGCACAACAGTGTCTTCGGTGTTGGATTCGGGGCAGGCCAGCGTGTGCACCGAAGCGCCGGGCTCGAACAGATAGGAGCCGGCAGTCTGGGGCTGGTCGGCGTACTCGACGTAGTGCCAGTTGCCGCTGATGGTCCAGGCATCGACCGCGCCGGTGTGGTAGTGCAGCGGGATTCGCGCGCCGGGTTCGAAAGTGGCCAGTACCACCCACTCTCCGAGTTCCATGTCGAGCCGCAATGGCTTGAAGTGCACGCCGGCACCCAACGAATTCTTGATCAGCGGGATGTCCTTCTCGTTCACCGTCAGCAGCTCGCCCTGCGGCAGGGCTACCAGTGGCAGCGTCGCTCCGGTAGACGTATTCGCCGGGGCGGGGGCAAGTGTCGTGGTCATGCGATCTGTCCTTGTCTCGGGTCCGTTGGTGATCTCTACCTTGCCCGCCACCCCTGGGCGAAGTATTGACAGTAGAGGACAACTTCTTGACAGTGGAGGACATGTCGGTGATTCGGGGCACATCCTTGACCGGCTATCCCGGGCTGGTGGATGAACTCGGCGGCGACCCCGGCGCGCTGCTGAGCCAGGCCGGCATCCGGCGTGCCGACGTGGCACGGTTCGACGCGTTCTTCACCTACCTCGCCTTGATTCAAGCGCTGGAATCGGCTGCGGCATACACGGATACACCCGACTTCGGTCGTCGGCTCGGGCGGCGGCAGGGTATCGAGATTCTGGGTGCGGTCGGCGTGGCGGCGCGGACGGCGGGGACGGTCGCCCAGGCGCTGGATACCTGCGAGCACTATCTCGCTGCCTACAGTCCCGCGATCTCGGTGAGCCTTTCCCCGATGGCCGACGTCCGATTCTCCTTCTTCGAGTTCCGCGTTCTGCTCGTGCACCCGCCGCCTCACCCGCAGGTGATCGAGCTGTCGCTCGGTGTCATGTTGCGGGTGCTTCGCTTTCTGTTGGGGTCCACCTATGCGCCGACTCGCGTACATGTGCCCCACGATCCGCTCAGTCCCCGCGAGGAGTATCTACGCTATTTTTCCTGTCCCACCAGCTTCGGCGCGCCGCGCGCGGGTTTCACTATCGCCAGCGGTGACCTGAACCGACAGCTGGTGCGTGACGAGGTGGCACACCGCGCCATGCTGGAATACCTCGACAGCGTCATCGATCGCCACGAGCCCGGGATGATCACACCGGTCCGCGAACTGGTGCGGCAATTATTGCCGACCGGGGCGGCCTGCCAGCCGGTGATCGCCAGACAGTTCCGTCTGCACCCGAAGGGACTGCAGCGACGACTCGCCGCTGAGGGAACGACGTTCGCCGCGCTGGTCGACGACGTGCGCCGAGACATGGCGCAACGCTACCTGCGTGACACCCGGATGACGCTGTCCCATCTGGCCCGGGAACTCGGCTACGCCGAGCAGAGCGTGCTCACCCGATCGTGCCAACGGTGGTTCGGTTCCAGCCCCTCGATCCTCAGAGAGAAGTGGCGCGCCTCCGCCCCCGTAACCGGCGAACTGCTCGACTCTTGACTCGGAGATGTCCTCTGATGTCAAGAAGTTGTCCGATGTTGTCAAGACTTCACCGGGGCGCGCACGCAGGCTGAGGTTCACAGCCAAGCCAGCGGTGAAAGGGAACTCACATGCCGAACATGATGCGCGCGGTCCTGATGCAAGACACGAAGCTGCGCGTTCAGGAGGTGCCCGAACCGGTGCCGGGTCCCGGAGAGGTCCTGGTCGACGTTCTGGCGTGTGGGATCTGCGGTTCGGATCTGCACTGTGCCCTGCACGGGGCGGACCTGAACGCGGCAGCCGAAGAGGTGACCGGAACCGAGTTGGTCGACCTGTCCCGCCCGGTCGTGTTCGGTCACGAGTTCGTCGGCCGCGTCGCGTCGTACGGCCCGGATACCGAACACCGCATCCCAGTGGGAAGCCGGGTCGTCTCGATGCCGTTCCTGCCTCGCGAGCAGCCGGTGATGTTGGGATTCTCCGGCGCCGAGACACCCGGCGGGTACGCCGAGCGGATGGTGCTCTCGGAACCGCTGCTGATCGAGGTACCGGATCACGTTTCCACGGAGTTGGCCGCTCTCACAGAGCCGCTCGCCGTCGCCTATCGCACGGTGGTCCGCGCGGATGCCGGACCCAACGACGTCGCGCTCGTCGTTGGTTGCGGTCCGATCGGGCTGGCGGTCATTGCGGTGCTCAAGATGAAGGGCGTCGGGCCGATCGTGGCCTCCGACCTGTCCGCCGAACGTCGTTCTCTGGCAGCGCAACTGGGTGCCGATGTCGTCGTCGACCCGCAGGAAAGCTCGCCGTACGAGGCGCTGATGGCGGCGGCCGCCACAGACGAACCCGCCCGGATGGCACCGCCGAACCCGCTGCTGGGGCAGCTGCCGCTGAGGCCCACGGTCGCCTTCGAATGTGTCGGTTTTCCGGGGCTGATCCAGCAACTGATCGCGGGAGTCCCCCCGGGTTCGCGCGTCGTCGTGGCCGGGCTGAATATGCAGTCCGACGACTTCAAACCCGCGCAGTGCATCATGAAAGAACTCGATCTCCGGTTCTCGCTCTACTACACCCAGGAGCAGTTCGCCGAGACGTTCGCGCACCTGGCGGCGGGCGATCTCGATCTCGCACCGCTGCTCACCGGCACCGTCGGGCTCGACGGTGTGGCCAATGCTTTCGAACGGCTGCGATCAAACCCGCGGGACGCGAAAATCCTGCTGGATCCGACGCTGTGAGCGTCTGACGGCGTCAGCGCGCTCAGACCGCCGATGTCGCCCGGACGGCCGGCGTCACCCAGACGGTGATGTCGGCGCGGACCACCTCGGTGCCGCTGCGGTCGGTCACGCTGACAGGCACGACGACGTCGATGCCCTCGGTGATGCCACTGAAGTCGGGCGGTTCGATGCGGGCAGTGGCGCGCAGTGATGTGGTGGCCTTCTGCAGGTACTGCACGCTCATTGCCTTGGGGATCCAGCGATGCGTCGTCGGCACCGTCGCCTCCATCAGCATGCCCATGGCCATCTCGGCGGCGTTGCAGGAGGCGATGGCATGCACGGTCCGAAGGTGGTTGTGCACGAAGAGCCACTTGGGGATGTCCACCTCGGCCAAACCGGGCTCCATGCGCCGCACGTGCGGAAGAATCGACGCGAAGTAGGGCACCCGGGCCATCGCGGCCGCCGAGAACAGGCGGCCACCCGCCGGCAGGCCCTCCAACCGCTGCCACATGCGATATGTCGCGGTCGCGGGACTCATATTCCCTACCCTAATCGTCGGTAAATTGTCGGTAAGCCACCGAGTCGAAGACCGCGCGGTTGGGGCCCATCGGCGGGCGGTTTTGCGCGCTCAGCCGTCACCCGG
>JAHZIT010000079.1 GCA_022601275.1 Actinomycetes bacterium | reverse complement strand
GGACTGCTTGCGCCGGAGTGGAAAGGCCGGATTGGATTCGCTCCCAGCAATGCGTCCTGGCAGGCCTTCGTAACCGGGCTGCGCGTGGTCCGCGGAGAAGATGCGGCCGCACAGTGGCTGCGAGCGTTCAAAGCTCAGGATCCGCAGGCCTTCGAGAACAATGTGGCGGTGCGTGATGCCGTGGACTCCGGCCAGGTCGCACTCGGCCTGGTCAATCACTATTACCTCTATGAATTGATCGACGCCAAGGGTGCGGACGCCGTGACCGCACAGAACATGTTCATGGCCCCCGGCGATCCCGGCGGCCTGATCAACGTCGCGGGCGTCGGAGTGCTCAAGTCGGCGCCGAATCCCGAAGGGGCACAAGCATTTGCTGGATATTTGGTAGGCGAGTCCGCTCAGCAGTACTTTGCCAGGGAAACCTCGGAGTATCCGTTGGTGGCCGACGTTGCAGCGTCTGCCGAGATGCCGCCGCTGAGCGACCTGCAGCCGCCCGCGGTGGACCTCTCACAGCTCGACGACATCGAGGCGACGCAAGAATTGCTCGTCGAGACCGGATTGCTGACGAACTGACCGGGCGCCGGTGACCACGTGCCGCAGACGCCCACCGGCGCTGCTGTTGTTGCCGGCTGCTGCCGTGGCGGTGAGCACGCTGATCCCGCTCGCCTATCTTGCGGGACGCGCACTCGAGCGCGGCTGGGCTTTCGTCATCGAGGAGCTGATCCAGCCTCGCACTGCTGCGTTGGTCGGCCGGTCATTGCTGCTGGTGGTGGTGGTCACCGCAGCCTGTGTGGTGCTCGGGGTGGGCCTGGCGGTATTGGTCACCCGCACCGACCTCAAGGCCCGACGCGGGCTCGGGGTGGCACTCACGCTGCCCTTGGCGATGCCGAGCTACCTGCTGGCCTACCTGTGGGTCTCCGTCTGCCCCTCCATCGCCGGGTTCTGGGGCGCATGCCTGGTGTTGACCCTGGTCAGCTATCCATTGGTGTTGCTGACCACGATCGCGGCACTGGCCCGAGTCGACCCCGCGCAGGAAGAGGTGGCACGCTCCCTGGGCCTCGGCGGAGTTGCTGTGCTGTTCCGGGTCACGCTGCGCCAGGCGCGTGCTGCTATCGCTGCCGGCGCGCTGTTGGTCGCGTTGTACGTGCTCAGCGATTTCGGGGCGGTCGCGGCGATGCGGTTCGAGGCGTTCACCTGGGTCATCTACGGGGCCTACCGCTCGGGTTTCAATCCAGCGCGGGCGGCGGTGCTCTCTCTGGTGCTGATGGCGTTCGCCGTGGCGCTGGTGATCGCCGAGAGGCGGGCCCGCGGATATGCGGTCTCATCGCGAGTCGGCGGCGGCTCGCCGCGCCCGGCGCCGTTGAACCGACTTGGGGCCTGGAGCTGGCTGGCCCTTCTAGTTCCCGCCGCCGTGCTCATCGCTGCGGTCGTCGTGCCCGGTGTGACGCTGGCCGACTGGCTCCTGACAGCAGGTCCGCGGTGGAACTTTGCGGAATGGTTTGGGGCACTGGGATCAACGGCGTGGCTGTCAGCGGCCGCCGCGCTGGCTGCTACCTTGGCGGCCCTGCCGCTCGGCGTGCTCGCCGCTCGCTATCGTGATCGGGCGACGCGCATGATCGAAAGTGCAAGCTATGTGGCGCATGGCCTTCCGGCTATCGTGATCGCGATCTCCATGGTGTCTCTCGGTGTCGTGCTGCTGCGCCCCATCTACCAACGCGAACCGCTGCTGATCCTCGCCTATACGGTTCTGTTCGTGCCTCTGGCGATCGGATCGGTCCGCGCGGCAGTGGAAGCTGCGCCGATTCGCCTGGAGGAGGTGGCCCGCTCCCTGGGCCATCCGCCGCTGCGGGCATTCGGCAGGGTCACAGCCCGGGCGGCGCTGCCCGGGATCGCAGCGGGAGCAGCACTGGTGCTGTTGACCTGCATGAAGGAATTACCCGTTACCCTGCTCCTGCATCCCAACGGCACCGACACCCTGGCCACGCGCCTGTGGAGCTACAGCTCGGTCAGTGATTACGCAGCCGCCGCCCCGTACGCGTTGGCACTCTTGGTATTCGCAGCTGTCCCGACGGCGGTTCTGGGCATGTGGAGCACAGGCGCGGGCAGGGTGCGCGGTGGCTGACATGATCGCTTCAGCAGTTGCGGCCCAGGGCATCTCCAAGTCCTACGGCGACAACCAGGTGTTGTCCGGCGTGGACCTCGACATGCCAGAGGGGACGATCACCGCGGTGCTCGGGCCGTCCGGATGCGGCAAGACCACGCTGCTTCGCATTCTCGCCGGCTTCGAGGATCCCGATGCCGGGACCGTGCGCATCGCGGGGGAGACGGTGGCAGGGGGAGCCGCGACCGTGCCGGTACACCGTCGGCGGGTGGGGCTGATGCCGCAGGAGGGTGCACTTTTCCCGCATCTGAGCGTGGGGGAGAACGTCGCCTTCGGCATGCAACGATCTACCCGCCGGAAGGCGCAGGCACAGGTCGCGCACTGGCTGGCGGTGGTGGGATTGGACGGGCTGGCCGACGCCCGGCCCCATGAGATCTCCGGTGGACAGCAACAGCGGGTGGCACTGGCCCGGGCGCTGGCCGCACAGCCTCGCGTGCTGCTTCTCGACGAACCATTCGCCGCACTGGACGCCGGCCTGCGGATTCGGGTGCGCGAGGACATCGCGGTGATTCTGCGCGATGCCGGCACCACTGCTCTGCTGGTCACACACGACCAGTCCGAAGCGTTGTCACTTCCCGATTCGGTGGCTCTGATGATCGACGGCACCATCGCCCAGCACGGCACACCGGCCGAAGTGTATGCCCGGCCCGCCAGCCTGGCCAACGCTCGATTCATCGGCGCCACCGTCGAACTCGCGGGAATGGCGAGCTCTGGGATGGTTCACACTGCGTTGGGGGCGCTGCGCGCGCGTTTGCCAGTGGCCGACGGTCCCGCCGTCGTAGTGCTGCGGCCCGAGCAGTTACGGTTGGGCGCAGGGCCCTCGTCGACTCCTGCCCGCGTGACGGGGTGCCGCTTCTACGGCGCGGACACTGTCATTCACGTCGAACTATCCGACGGTGGCAGGGTCCAGCTACGCAGCCCCGGGGAGACCAGCCTGGCGCAGGGGTCAGTGGTCGACATCGAAGTCATCGGCAGCAACGAGACCGGCGTACTCGCCTATCCGTCACCAACCGGCAGGCAGCGGGTGGCCCTCGGCGAATCCGGCTGCTGACTGCACCCCGACCACCGCCTTCTCGTGCAACTCGGTCAACGTTGAGGCCCCTACGTAGGTGCAGGTACTGCGTACACCCGAGGTGATGTGGTCGAGCAGATCCTCGACGCCGCCGCGAGCGGGGTCCAGGCTCATCTTCGAAGTGGAGATGCCCTCCTCGAACAGCGTCTTGCGGGCGCGGTCGAACGAACTGTCGGCGACGGCGCGGGCGGCCACGGCGCGTTTGGATGCCATCCCGTAGCTTTCCTTGTACAGTCGGCCGTCGCGGTCGCGCAGCAAGTCGCCGGGTGATTCGTAGGTACCGGCAAACCAGGATCCGATCATCACGTTGGACGCGCCCGCGGCCAGGGCCAGTGCCACGTCGCGCGGATGCCGCACGCCCCCGTCGGCCCATACGTGACCGCCGAGTTCACTTGCCGAAGCCGCACATTCGACGACAGCGGAGAATTGCGGACGACCGACGCCGGTCATCATCCGGGTGGTGCACATGGCACCCGGGCCGACGCCGACCTTGACGATGGACGCGCCCGCGTTCAGCAGATCTCGCACCCCTTGGGCCGACACCACATTGCCCGCCACCAGCGGCAGACCGAGGTCGAGCGAGGAAAGGGCCTTTATCGTGTCGATCATCTTGGCCTGGTGTCCGTGTGCGGTGTCGACGACCAGGATGTCGGCGCCGGCCTCGGCCAGTGCAGTGGCCTTGGCCGCGAAATCCCCGTTGATTCCGAGTGCCGCTGCGATCCGCAAGCGCCCGGCCGCGTCGACCGCGGGGGTGTAGATGCCCGCGCGTACAGCGCCGGTGCGGGTCAGGATGCCGGCCAGCGTGCCGTCGAGTTCGGTCAGCACCGCAACATCGGCCGGGGCGTGCTCGAGCAGACCGAACACCTTGCGCGGATCGGTTCCCGCCGGGGCGGTAACGAGATCGGTGGCCGCGACCTCGCGCACCCGGGCGAACCTATCGACACCGATGCAGGCCGCCTCCGTGACCAGCCCGATCGGCCGGTTCTCCTGCACCACCACCGCCGCGCCGTGCGCCCGCTTGGGAATCAGTGCGGTGGCGTCGGACACCGAATCATCGGGCGACAGCGTCACCGGGGTGTCGACCACCAGGTCGCGACTCTTGACGAAGTCGACAGTGGCCTTGACCGCCTGGATCGGCAGATCCTGCGGGAGTACCACGATCCCGCCGCGGCGGGCGACCGTCTCTGCCATGCGGCGACCGGCGACGGCCGTCATGTTCGCCACGACGACCGGGATTGTCGTGCCGGTGCCATCGGATGTTGAGAGATCCACGTCGAACCGCGAGGCGACGTCGCTTCGGGTCGGCACCACGAAGACATCGTCATAGGTCAGGTCGTACGGCGGCTTGTGGCCTTCGAGGTACTGCACGCCCCCAAGCCTAGGCGGTGCCGCCCATGACCTCCCCGGGGCAAGCGAGCGGGTGCTTGCGCACGGCGCTGGTGCGGCGGTGGTGTTACGCCTCGACCTCGCTGCGATCCCCACTCCAAAGCGTGTGGAACCGCTTGGCCGGATCAGCGTCGATACGGCCATAGGTGTGGGCGCCGAAGAAATCCCGTAACCCCTGCGTCAGCGCCGCCGGAAGCCTCTCGGTTCGCAACCCGTCGTAATACGACAGCGCCGAGCTGAATCCGGGGATCGGGATGCCCAGCTCGGTGGCCTTGACCACGACGCGCCGCCAGCTGTCGACGGCATTTTCGATGGCGCTACGGAAGTAGGGCGCCATCAACAGGGTCGGAGACTCAGGATCGGTGTCGAAAGCGTCCTTGATGCGGTTGAGGAACTTCGCCCTGATGATGCAACCGCCACGCCAGATGGTCGCGAGGTCTCCGGGTGCGATGTCCCAATCGTATTCGGCCGATCCGGCCTGAATCTGGTTGAAGCCCTGCGCGTAGGCAACGATCTTCGACGCGTACAGCGCCTGACGCACATCCTCGGTGAATTGAGCTGACTCTTCCTCATCCAGCAGCTGCCCACCGAGCTCGCCCGACGCCAGTCCGGTGGTCGCTCTGCGTTGGGTCACCGAACCCGACAATGCGCGCGCGAAGACGGCCTCGGCGATCCCGGTTACCGGAACACCCAGGTCGAGCGCCGATTTCACGGTCCAGCGCCCGGTGCCCTTCTGCTCGGCTTCATCAAGGATGAGGTCAACGAGCGGCTGTCCGGTCTTGGCGTCGACCTGTCGGAGCACGTCGGTGGTGATCTCTACCAGGAAACTGTCCAGATCGCCCCTGTTCCACTCGTCGAATACATCGGCGATCTCGGGTGCGGACTTACCCAGCCCGTCGCGCAACAGCTGATATGCCTCGCCGATCAGCTGCATGTCTGAGTACTCGATGCCGTTGTGCACCATTTTGACGAAATGTCCTGCCCCGTCCGGTCCGATGTGGGTGCAGCACGGCACACCGTCGACGTGGGCGGAGATCTCCTCGAGCAGCGGCCCCAGGCTTTCGTAGGATTCAGCCGGCCCGCCCGGCATGATCGACGGCCCGTTGAGCGTGCCTTCCTCACCCCCGGAGATGCCTGCGCCGACGAAATGCAGTCCGCGTTCCCGCATTGCCTTCTCACGGCGGATGGTGTCGGTGAAGAGCGCATTGCCTCCGTCGATGATGATGTCGCCGTGTTCCATGCTCTCGGCGAGCTCGTCGATCACGGCATCGGTAGGGTCACCGGCCTTCACCATGATCAGCACCCGTCGTGGCTTCTCAAGCGCGGCGAGGAATTCCCGAATCGTCTCGGTTCGCACGAAGTTGCCGTCGGATCCGTGCTCGGCCAGCAAGTTGTCGGTCTTGGCGATCGAGCGGTTGTGCAGCGCAACCGTGTAGCCATGCCTGGCGAAGTTGCGCGCAATATTCGAACCCATTACGGCCAGACCGGTGACGCCGATCTGTGCAGTGCCCGTGGGCGCGGCGGAGTGCGAGCTCATAGAGGAAACCCTTTCGGTCGCTTGTTGCGGCACAGCTTCTAGTCATCCAACACTGGGGGCCTGGCGCTCAGGCGAAGAACAATCGATGGAGTTCGGTCAGCCAGGGAACCGCCACCGCGACGGTGGGAACGACGAGCACGGCCGCCGCAGCGACGTAGGCGCCCGCGGCCACGATCAAACTGTTGGGCCTGCCGCCGAGTCGGCGCACCCGCAGCACCGTCGTCGGTCCGCCGACTGCCAGCGCGCCCCGGGGGGTGCGCGCGGAGGCACAGGCGACCAGGGCGCGCGCCAGTGGGGTCGGGCCGGTGTTACGCACCGCGGCATCGTCGGCAAGTAGTTCGATCAAGAGTCGCACCGCGGTGAGTGCGTTGGCGCTGCGGACGAAACGGGGGAACGCGGCGTGTACCGCGGTGAACATCTCCAACACCAGATCGTGGCGGGCTCGCAGATGGGCGTGTTCATGGGTGAGGATCGCGCGAATCTCGCTGTGCGACAACTTGTTCAGCGCGCCCTCGCTGAGCACGACGCGGCTGCGGACACCCGGTAGGCAGTACGCCAGCGGCTCGGCAACATCGAGAATGCGCAGCCCGCCGAGAGCCATCGGTCTGGGGCAATGGCTGCGCAACTGCCGCGCCGCGATATGCGGTGCGCCGACCAGATCGACCACCATCCGGTGATGCGCGCGGCGCCGGCGCGTGGCGATGGCGACATTGAGCACAGAGGCGAAAAGGCGTGCGCCGATCATGATGGTGAGCGCGAATACCAACGCGTAGGCCGTCCATAACGGCCACCCGAGGATGTTGATCTGGCCGGTAAACGTGGCGGTGGGCCCTTCCCCCGCGCCGGAGGTGAACAGTCGGCTGGCGATGGCGATTCCGGCGGAGAAGGCCGACAAGACCGCGGCCAGCGCGATCGACTGCCACAGCACGATCGCAGCCCTTGGCGCGCGCATCGGCCAGTGCGCTCCCGCCAGCATCGCCGCCACCGGCCCCGACAGGAGCAGAGCAAGGAGGGTGAAGGCCAGCGCGGACACGCGGTAAGTGTCTCTCAGCCGGTGCCTGTAGGACCAGCGGGTCGGTCGCTGTGTTCAGTGTCCTCGATTTCGGCGTCCTCGATTTCGGCGAGGGCGCGACGTAACGCGGCCGCTTCGTCGACACCGACCCGCTCGACGAAATGCACCAGCGCGGCTTCCCGGCCGCCGGAATCGGAAGCCTGGTCAAGCGCATCGACCATCAGCCCGGCAACCAGTTCGTCACGGCCATGGGTAGGTGCGTAGCGGTGCGCCCGATCGTCACGGTGCTGGACGACCAGATTCTTCTTCGCCAGCCGCTGCAACACGGTCATGATCGTCGTGTAGGCAAGGTCGCGGTGGCCTGACAGCACTTCGTGCACCTGGCGGACAGTTTGGGGCTCATCCGCGGACCACAGATGATCCATCACGGATCGCTCCAACTCCCCAAGCCGCGGCACCTTGGCCAATTTTCGCTCATCTCCTGCCAGCTGTACTTCAAAGGGTACTACGCGATTACTACCGAGCGTCGTATCGCGTTCCGCGCTCATTGATCTCGGCCGCGGCGCCGGCGCTGCGGATGAGGTGACAGCATCGCGGTCACCAGAATCGTGTTCACCAGCCTATTCAGCGAGGTGGCGAGTCCAGACACGGGAAGTCGCCCCGGGCTCCCGCACCAACAGTAAGGCTACCCTAATTTGGGGCCGTGTGCTGGTGGCTGTCGTCGAACGAGCGCGGTGTCCTTCCCCGGCGACCCCAGCTGAGGAGGGCGTACGCCGAGCGTGTAGACACGAGCGGTGACGATTGACCTTCCTGACGGCCTCGGCGACGGATTCGACCGCGAGCTCGGTCTGACCTACCTCGAGATCACCCCCGACGGCGGGCGCGCGCAACTGCAGATCACCGACAAGCTCAAACAGCCGTACGGCATCGTGCACGGTGGCGTGTATTGCTCGATCGTCGAGAGCCTGGCCAGCGTCTCTGGGGCCATCTGGCTGGCAGCCAACGGCGGCGGCAAGGTCGTCGGAGTCAACAACAACACCGACTTCCTGCGGGCCATCGGCTCCGGCACCGTAACTGCGGTGTCCACCCCTATCCATCGTGGACGTCGTCAACAGCTCTGGCTGATCACCATTGTCGACTCCGATGACCGGCTGGTGGCCCGCGGCCAGGTCCGGCTACAGAACCTTCCCACCGAGCAGAGTTGAGTGCGTCCGCTGCTCAGCGCGGCCAGCCGTGGCAAGATCGCCCATTATGCGTTTGACCCCGCATGAACAAGAGCGGCTGCTGATCTCTTACGCGGCTGAACTTGCCCGCCGCCGCCAGGCGCGCGGCTTGAAACTCAACCATCCCGAGGCCGTCGCACTCATCACCGACCACATCCTCGAAGGTGCGCGCGATGGCCGCACCGTGGCGGAGTTGATGGTCAGTGGACGCGAAACGCTCAGCCGCGACGACGTGATGGAGGGAGTGCCCGAAATGCTCGACGATGTCCAGGTGGAGGCGACGTTCCCGGACGGCACCAAGCTCGTCACCGTCCACCACCCGATCCCATGAGGCGAGTCTGATGAAAGACAGGCCTGTCGATCGCGAATACCTCACTCCGGGCGAGGTGGTATTCGGCGAGGGCGACATCGAGATCAATGCGGGCGCGCACAGGCTGGAGCTCGAGATCATCAACAGCGGGGACCGGCCGGTCCAGGTCGGCAGCCACGTGCACGTTCCGCAGGCCAACCGCGCGCTGCAGTTCGATCGAGCGGCCGCCCACGGGCACCGCTTCGACATTCCAGCAGGCACCGCAATCCGATTCGAACCTGGTGTCGCACAGCGTGTCTGTCTTGTTCCGTTGACGGGCGCCCGCGCGGTTTATGGCCTGAGCCTGAGCCCGCCAGGCAAACTGGACGACGATCAATCCGGCCGATTGGACCAACCAGAGTGAGCGAGCTGACCCGTCCCCGCTATGCGGCCCTGTTCGGACCGACCACCGGTGACCGCATCCGACTCGCTGACACAGACCTGTTCATCGAGATCACCGAGGACCGCAGCGGCGGACCGGGCCGGGCCGGCGACGAGGCGGTCTTCGGCGGCGGGAAAGTGTTGCGCGAATCGATGGGGCAGTCGCGCGCGACGCGCGCAGATGGAGCACCCGACACCGTCATCACCGGTGCGGTCATCCTCGACTACTGGGGGATCATCAAGGCCGACATCGGGATTCGCGACGGCCGTATCAGTGCGATCGGCAAGGCCGGGAATCCCGACATCATGTCCGGTGTGCACCCCGACCTGGCGGTGGGCCCGTCGACCGAGATCATCGCAGGCAATGGACGCATACTCACCGCGGGAGCCATCGACTGCCACGTCCACCTGATCTGCCCGCAGCTCATGGAGGAGGCCCTTGGTAGCGGCGTCACCACCATGGTCGCGGGTGGTACCGGCCCCGCCGAGGGCAGCAAGTCCACCACTGTCACGCCCGGGGCGTGGCACCTGGCCCGGATGCTCGAAGCGATGGATTCCTGGCCGCTCAATATCGCGCTGCTGGGCAAGGGCAACACCGTCAGCGCCGAGGCGATGTGGGAACAATTACGCGGTGGTGCAGCGGGTTTCAAGCTCCACGAGGACTGGGGAACCACTCCGGCCGCCATCGACGCCTGCCTGACCGTCTGCGACGCTGCGGGCGTGCAGGTCAACGTCCACACCGACACCCTCAACGAGGCCGGGTTCGTCGAGGACACACTGGCCGCGATCAAGGGCCGCTCGATCCACGCGTATCACACCGAGGGCGCCGGGGGCGGGCACGCACCCGACATCATCACCGTCGCGGGGCAGCCGAACGTGCTACCCAGCTCGACGAATCCCACCCGACCCCACACCGTCAACACCCTCGATGAGCACCTCGACATGTTGATGGTCTGCCATCACCTCAACCCCAGCGTCCCGGAGGATCTCGCGTTCGCCGAGAGCCGGATCCGGCCCTCCACCATCGCCGCGGAGGACCTCCTGCACGACATCGGGGCGATCTCGATGATCGGCAGCGACGCCCAGGCGATGGGGCGCATCGGCGAGGTCGTCATGCGTACCTGGCAGACAGCCCACGTGATGAAGCGCCGTCGCGGTGCGCTGGATCACGACGGCGCAGCCGACAACCACCGGGCACGCCGCTACGTTGCGAAGTACACGATCTGCCCGGCCGTCGCGCACGGGTTGGATCACGAGATCGGCTCGGTC
>JAHZIT010000078.1 GCA_022601275.1 Actinomycetes bacterium | reverse complement strand
TCGGCTACACCACCGAGCAGGAGGAGCTGCGCCGCGAACTGCGTGCGTACTTCACCAAGCTGATGACGCCCGAGCGCGCCGAGGCGCTGGCATCCAACGACGGCGAGATGGGGCGCGGGAATGTTTACCGCGACACCGTCGTACAGATGGGCAAGGACGGTTGGCTGACGCTCTCCTGGCCCGAGCAGTTCGGCGGCCAGGCCCGCCCACCGATGGACGGGCTGATCTTCAACGACGAAGCCTCCATCGCCAACGTTCCGGTGCCGTTCCTGACCATCAACAGCGTGGCGCCCACGATCATGGCTTTCGGCACCGAGGAACAGAAGAAGTTCTTCCTGCCGAAGATCGCGGCAGGTGAGCTGCACTTCTCGATAGGCTACTCCGAGCCCGGCGCCGGCACTGACCTGGCGGCTCTGCGGACCACGGCCGTCCGCGACGGGTCCGGCGACTACATCATCAACGGGCAGAAGATGTGGACCAGCCTGATCGCCTACGCCGACTATGTCTGGCTTGCCGTACGCACCAACTCCGAAGCCAAGAAACACCGGGGCATCTCGATGCTGATCGTGCCGACCACGGCCGAGGGCTTCTCGTGGACACCCGTGCACACGATGTCGGGCGTCGACACCAGCGCTACCTACTACCAGGACGTGCGCGTGCCGACCAGCAACCTGGTCGGTGAGGAGAACGCCGGCTGGAAGCTGGTCACCAACCAGCTCAACCATGAGCGTGTCGCACTGGTCTCGGCACAACCGATCTTCTCCGCGTTGAGCGGTGTTCGCGAGTGGGCGCAGAACACCAAAGACGGGCGCGGCAAGCGGCTGATCGACTCAGAGTGGGTGCAGCTCAACCTGGCCCGGGTGCACGCCAAGGCCGAGGTCCTCAAGCTGATCAACTGGGAGCTGGCGTCCAGTGACGCCGCCCCGTCACCGGCTGACGCGTCGGCGGCCAAGGTATACGGCACCGAGTTGGCCACCGAGGCCTACCGCCTGCTCATGGAGGTGCTGGGTACCGCCACGACGCTGCGCACCGACTCACCCGGCGCCCTACTGCGCGGCCGTATCGAACGCATGCACCGGTCCTGCCTGATCCTTACTTTCGGCGGGGGCACCAACGAGATCCAAAGAGACATCATCGGGATGGTCGCGCTCGGCCTGCCCCGGGTCAACAGGTAACAGAAGCCCACAAGGAGGATTCCCATGGACTTTTCACACCCAGAAGCGTCACAAGACCTGGGTGGCCTGGTCCGCGCCATCACCGAAGCGGTGTGCACGCCCGAGCATCAGCGAGAGCTCGACAGCGCCCAGGACCGCATAGACCGCGATCTGTGGTCCAAGCTCGTTGAGGCCGACGTGCTGTCGGCTGCGGCCCCGGAGTCGTTGGGGGGCAGTGGATATGGCGTGTTGGAGCAGACGGCCGTACTTGAGGCGCTCGGCAGGCAACTCGCCGCGGTGCCTTACCTGGAATCGGTGATGCTGGCTGCGTGCGCCTTGGCCGAGTTCGGCTCCGAGGAGCTGCAACAGGAATGGGCGGTGCCGGCTGTCGGCGGGCAGAAGATCCTCACCGTGGCGTTGGCCCCAGAGATGGGCGACGGCCCGGTCCAGGCTCGGGCCGACGGGGCGGGATACCGGCTGAACGGCACCCGGTCCCAGGTTCCCTACGGGCCGGCGGCAGACGCATTCCTGGTGCCGGCCGAAACCGATTCGGGAACACAGGTGTTCGTCATCTCGGCTGAGGATCCGGGAGCTACCGCCACGCCATTGAGCACCACCGGCCTCGGCAGCGTGGAGCACCTCGAACTGCGCGCCGTCGAGGTGGGCCAGAATCGGGTGGTCGGCGGCGATGCGGATTCGGCCGGGTCCGCGGTACTCGGCTGGCTCGAGAACCGCCGGCTGCTGGGCGCCGCGGCCTTCCAACTGGGAGTGGTGGACCGCGCGCTGGAGCTCACCGCGCACTACGCGCGCGAGCGCGAACAGTTCGATAGGCCGATCGGGAGCTTCCAGGCCGTGTCCGCGCGCCTGGCAGACGCCTACATCGACATCAAGGGGCTGCGGTTGACCCTGACCCAGGCCGCCTGGCGGATGTCCGAGGACCTGCCGGCCGATATCGACATCCGCTCTGCGGCGTTCTGGGCGGCCGAAGCCGGCCACCGGGTGGCACACACGGCGGTGCATGTGCATGGGGGGGTGGGAATCGACACCGACCACCCGGTGCACCGATACTTCCTGGCGGCCAAGCAGTCCGAGTTCGCGTTGGGCGCCGCCACCGGTGCGCTGCTGGCGATCGGCCGCGAACTGACCGACACTCCGGCCTGAATCGTCCCCCGCAGTGTCCACCGCTCTCCCGCCGACCGTCACGGGTCTGTTGACACCCCTGGTGGACGTCGAGGACCGGGGGGTGTACGCGATCGACACCGCCGAGTCGACGGTGTCATTTGTCAGTTGGCGCAATCACATTCAGGACGGGGCCAACCTCGCGGCGATGCTTCGGGCACGACTTGATCCCGGTCGGCCACCACATGTTGGCGTGCTTGCCGGCAATACCCCCTTCTTCTGCACCGTGCTGGTCGCCGCCGCGCTGTCGGGGATCGTGCCCGTCGGACTGAACCCGACACGCAGGGGTGCAGCTCTGAAGCGAGACATCGAACACTCCGACTGCCAGCTGGTGCTGGCCGACGACCCGAATGCAGTGGACGACCCAGCCACCGCATCGGGCGGCGCTCCCGTCCTCGACACCGAATCCGGTGAATTCGCAGAGGAACTCAGCGGCTTTGGCGAAGTGCCGGTCGAGTTTCGCCGCGCCGATCCCGACGACCTGTTCATGTTGATCTTCACCTCCGGCACCAGCGGCGACCCGAAGGCGGTGCGCTGCACCCACGAGAAGGTGGCGTTTCCCGGAGCAATGCTCGCCCAGCGGCTCGATCTGGGCTCCTCTGACACTTTCTACCTGTCAATGCCGCTATTCCATTCCAACGCGATCATGGCGGGATGGGCGCCGGCGGTTGCCGCGGGCGGGTCAATCGCGCTGCGACGCAAATTCTCCGCGTCCCGGTTCATCCCTGACGTTCGGCGTTTCGGCGCGACCTACGCCAACTACGTCGGGAAGCCCTTGTCCTACATCCTGGCCACTCCCGAGCGTCCGGACGACTCCGAGAATCCGCTGAAAATCGCCTACGGCAACGAGGGCGCCCCGCGGGATCTGAGCCGCTTTGCGCGGCGGTTCGCGGTGATGGTGGTCGACGGTTTCGGTTCCAGCGAGGGTGGAGTGGCCATCGCCCGCACACCCGACACGCCCGAGGGCGCCTTGGGGCCCTTGGTTGACGGGGTGAAGATCATCGATGTCGAAAGCGGCGTCGAATGCGCCCCGGGTGTCATCGGCGAGTTGGTCAACACCCAAGGGCGCGGGCAGTTCCGGGGCTACTACAAGGATCCCGACGCCGAGGGCGAACGCATGAGCGGCGGCGTGTACCACAGCGGTGACCTCGCCTACCGGGACGAGAACGGGTTCGCCTATTTCGCCGGCCGGCTGGGTGACTGGATGCGCGTCGATGGCGAGAACCTCGGCACCGCGCCCATCGAGCGAATATTGATGCGCTATCCCGGAATCACCGAGGCGGCGGTGTATCCGATTCCCGATCCGTCGGTGGGCGATCAGGTGATGGCGGCGCTGGTTGTTCCTGAGGGCGTCGTATTCGACCCTGCGGCATTCACCGAGTTCCTCGGCGGCCAAGCCGATCTGGGCCCCAAGCAGTGGCCCGCCTTCGTGCGAGTCGGGGCAGCGCTGCCTCACACCCAGACCTTCAAGGTCCTCAAACGGCAACTCTCCGCGGAGGGTACCGATTGCCCGGACCCCGTGTACAGGATCACGCGACGGTGACGCCGCGCGAGGACCGCACCGATGTAGCCACGATGCTGCTCGACCGACGCGGCGACCAACGCCTGGGGCTGCGAACTCGCGACCGCGACTGGACGTGGGACCAAGTGGTGGGAGAATCGGCGGCACGCGCGGCCCTGGCACGCGCGATGCGCGACGAGAAGTTCAGCGCGGAACCCTTCCACGTCGGCATCCTGCTCGACAACGTGCCGGAATTCGTATTCTGGCTGGGTGCGGCCGCATTGGCGGGGGCGACTGTTGTCGGGTTGAACCCGACCCGCGGCTCCTCCGCACTCGCCGCGGACATTCGGCATGCTGACTGCCAACTGGTCGTCACCGATGCGCGCGGCATGCGGCGGCTCCAGGACCTTGACCACGGCCTCGAATCCTCCCGGTTTCAGCTCATCACCGACGCCGAGTACCACCGCCGCATCGATGCGTGCCGGGTGGAGCCGGCCGTTACGCCCGGGGTGGACGCTCAGTCGTTGTTCCTACTGCTCTTCACCTCTGGGACAACAGGCGTCTCCAAAGCCGTCCGATGCACCCAGGGCCGCCTGGCGCGGATCGCTTACGCGGCGACCGACAAGTACGGCCACCGCCGCGACGACGTCGACTACTGTTGCATGCCGCTGTTTCACGGCAACGCCCTC
>JAHZIT010000077.1 GCA_022601275.1 Actinomycetes bacterium | reverse complement strand
GATCACCAGGCGCATAGGTGGCGTCGCCGCGGTAGAGTTCGTCCCAATCCACTGTATTTACGTTGAATGTTGGCATAGCGCCGACGTTACGCCCCGCGGCGCCGATGTAAAACCGGCGAACCTGCAGGTCAAGGACTTGGAGACCGCGGCGATCTTAACGTAATTCTTTAAGATTAAGCTTAGCTGCGCATTTGAGTAGCCTGTGCTGTGTTTAGCAATGCGCCAATTCAGCACCCTATTTATAACGGACTGGTCACGCTCGCGCACTGTTGTGTGGCGCTTTTCACCAATTATCGAGGAATGGTATGGCAGAAGTCACCGCTATGGCATAAGTCACCATTCGCTCACCGGGTTGTTGGTAATGCCGCGCTGAGAGCGGTCGACGCTGCCGGTGAAATAGCGGGTACCGTCGGCGGCATCTTCGAAAGACAGCCGCAGTATCAGGATGTCGGTGACGCCGAGATGGCGTACTGGCGCATCGGATCCGGGCCGGCGCTGGTGTTCGTGCACGGCTGGCCCTTGTCATCGGCTACTTGGGCGAAGCTTGTTCCGATACTTGCGGAGCACTTCACGTGCGTCGTGATTGATCAGGCGGGCGCGGGACAGACCCGCACCAGTCCTGACACGGACTACAACTTTCGCGGGCAGGCCCGACGGCTCAACGCCTTCCTCGATGCCCTCGGTGACCCGACGGTGCACGTATTGGCGCAGAACACCGGCGCAACGATCGCCCGAGCGGCGGCGCTCCAAGCCGGATCCCGCATCGCCAGTCTGGTGCTGACCAACACAGAGATCCCCGGGCACCGGCCGCCCTACATCGAGATGTTCCAGACGGTCACGAAGCTGCCGGGGGCGGCGCGGGTGTTCCAACAGCTGCTCCGCTCGCGAACCTTCGTCCGCAGCGCGATGGGCTTTGGCGGGTGCTTTACCGACAAGTCGCTGCTCGACGGCGACTTTCGGCAGCGGATCATCGAGCCCCTGGTGCGCTCCCGGCGGCGCGTCGAGGGAATCAACCGCTACCTGTGGGGCATCGACTGGGGAATCGTGGATGGCCTCGCGATCGGCCACACCCGGCTCGATGTGCCGGTGTTGTTCGTCTGGGGTGAGGACGACCCGACGTTTCCGATCGAGCAGGCGCGACCGATGGCCGCTCAGCTCCCGGATTGCCGCGGGTTCCAGGCAGTGCCGGGTGCTTCCCTGTTGGTGTATGAGGAGCGAGCCACCGTGGTGGCCGAGCACGCACTAGCCTTCTACCGGGAACTCGGCGCGATCTGAACGCGGGCGCGGGCACCGACTGGGTCCGGCCGGTCCGCCGCAGAAGATTGGGGGTAAGGCGCCGCCGGATGGGCGAAAACTGAGAACCTACAAACTTCAGCTGCCCATTAACGTTGGCTGGGGGAGGATTCCAGGATGGCTAGTCAAATCACCCGAAACATCGCCATGGTCCGACCCTGTTCGTTCTACTTCAACGCAGAGACGGCCGCCAACGATTTCTTCCAGAAGAACCTGGGAGAGAAGCACGACATCGTTCAGGCGAAGGCACTCATCGAGTTCGATGGATTCGTCGACAAGTTGCGAAGTAAGGGAATCAACGTCCACGTCCTTCAGGATGATGACGCTGTGTATGACACTCCGGACAGCATCTTCCCTAACAATTGGTTCGTCTCCCTCGATGGTGACAGGCTCGTCCTGTGCCCGATGTTCGCCGAGGACCGTCGGCTCGAGCGGATCAAATTCCTCGGTGCACTGGTCGAAGACATGGGACGGGACCATGTGAAGATCTATGACTACACCAAGCACGAAAAGGAAGGCCGTTTCCTCGAGGGCACCGGGGCGATGGTGCTCGATCGCGCCAACAAGAAGGCCTACTGCTGTCTGTCTCAGCGTGCCGACGAGGGGCTCTTCGGCCAATTCTGCAAGGACTTCGGATTCAAGGCGGTGCCCTTCCACGGATTCCAGAACTACCGTGGACAACGTGTCGCGATCTATCACACCAACGTGATGATGGCGATCGGCGAGAAGTTTGCCGTCGTTTGCCTTGAAGCAATCGATGACCCTGCCGAACGAAAGATGGTCGTCGACGAGCTGACCGAGAGCGGCAAGGAGATTCTTGCAGTCTCTGAGCACGAGATAGACAACTTCGCGGGCAACGAGATAGAGGTACTCGGCGCTGACGACAAGCACTACACCGTGATGACTCACTCGACCTTCAACGTGCTGACCGGTGAGCAAAAAGCCGAGATCGAGAAATCCAGCGAGATTCTTGTCGGCGATGTGCAGACCATCGAGGCCTACGGCGGCGGATCCGTGCGCTGCATGATTTCCGAAATCTTTTGAGCTGATTTCTCTTCCGGGGGGAAACATCCGATCGAACGCATTCCACGTACCAGCGATGGACATCACACCGTGGGTCAGCGGCGGCGACGAAACAGCCAAGCGTGCGGTGGCCGAGGCCGTCGACGACGCGTGCCGCCGGGTCGGCTTCCTGCAGATTCTGGGTCACGGCACGCCCCCGCAGATTCTCCACGACCTGGCCGCCGCGATGGATCAGTTCTTCGAGTTGGACACTGCCACCAAGATGGCCTACCGGGACTCGAGCGCCAACCGCGGGTACAGCCCGCCTAACACCGAGTCACTGAGCCTCTCTCTGGGCGTGGAATCCGCGACCCGGATGAACGATTTCTTCGAAGCCTTCAACGTCGGGGTGGAGGCTCGTTCGTTCGCCGAGCTCGACCTCGATGAGGCCGACTACGGCATCAACGTCTGGCCGGGCGAACTGCCGCAGTTCCAGGACCGCGTCACGGCTTACTTCTCCGAGGCGAGTCGCGTCGCTGGCGTCCTGACCGATATCTTCTGCGCCGCTCTGTCTTTGGAACCCAACTATTTCCAGAGAATCACCGACCACTCCAACGACGTGCTGCGGATGAACAACTATGCGCTGCCCGAGGGCACTCCCACCGTCGAGGGCGGGCCGATCGGCATGGGTGAGCACACCGACTTCGGCATAGTCACGGTGCTGTGGGCCGATCCGGTTCCCGGACTGCAGGTGCTGGGTACCGACCGACGGTGGCATGACGTGTCCCCGATCGACGGCGCGCTGCTGGTGAACCTCGGCGACCTCACTGCACGCATCACCAACGACCGTTGGATGTCGACGCTGCACCGGGTGAAGCCGCCGGTTGTCGAGGGCTATATCGAACGGAGGCGTTCTGCCGCGTTTTTCCGGGACGGGAATATCGATGCGGTGATCTCGACTGCACCGGAATTCCTCGATGCGGAGGCAGGTCTCACGTACGCGCCGGTCACCGTGCGTGACCACATCGCCGCAAAGCTGGCCGGCTCGCGTCAGGGAAAGGCCAACGTGGCCGCGGTGCGCGAGGCCGCGCGGGTACGGGCGGCAACTCCGACGGCCCCGGATTCCAGCTGAGTCTGGGCCCATGTCGCAGCGTGTCGATCTTGCCCGGGACCGAATTCAGCTGCCGTATAGATGCAGTGCTCGGGCCGCAGCCGTGGCGATGTCGCCGCTGAGCCGGGTTATCGGTGGACCACCGCGCTGGTGGATCACGTTCGCGAGGACGGCTACATAGGTGTCTGACGGCGGGTCGATCCACAGCGTCACCCCGGTGAAGCCGGTATGGCCGAAACTGCCGACGGGAAAGACCGTGCCTCGGGGCGTCGAGTGGGCGGTATCGATATCCCAGCCCAATCCGCGGAGTGGCTGTCCTGCCATGGCCGAATAGTCTGGAGGAGCCGGGGAGCCTGTGTGGGCAGCGGTGGCTCCCGGTGGTTGCGGAGTCGTCATCAGTTTCGCCGTCGACTGCGTCAGCGGAAACGGGCTCGGGCGGCCGGCGAGGCGGTCGAGGAGGGCTTGCGCGTACCGTCCGACGTCGTGCACCGTCGAGAACATCCCGGCGCTGCCGGTCACCCCGCCCATGCGGCGTGCCGTCGGGTCATGCACGGTGCCGCGAAGCAGATGGTAGAAGTCCGGGTTCTTGGCGGGATCGTCTCGGCTGTCCTCGTTGCGTGCCGTTGGTGCGACGCGCGCCAGGAGGTCGGTGGTCCAGCTACCTGCCGGACACTGATCCACCGGGGGTGCGCTCGGATCTAAGGAGATCGCCGTCCCTGTGATCCTATGCGGCCCACAGGCTTTGGCCGGCGGGAGGTAGTAGGTGTCCGCCAGGCCGAGGGGGGCGAATACGTTGTCCTGAACATAGATGTCGAGGGGCTCGCCGGTGATCTTTTCGAGCAGCGCGCCGAGAAGTATGAAGTTGATGTCGGAATAGTGAAACAGTTCTCCTGGATCGAACACCACCCACGCGGCGAGCGCTCGGCGAATGCCCTCGGCCTTGTCCGCCCTGTCCAGCCCCCAGGGTCCGTCCAGGCTCAGGTCTCCCGCTATTCCCGACGTGTGGGTGAGCAACATGCGAAGCGTCACTTGAGCACGTCGGGGGTCGTTTGCCGGGTTGAAGTCGGGCAGGTACTTCTGGAGGGGATCGTCGAGCTGTATCCGGCCTTGTTCGTAGAGCTGCAGAACGGCAGGGGTCGTCGCAAGGCTCTTCGTCAACGATGCAAGGTCGAAGATCGTGTCCTCGGTCATGGGTTCCGCGGGCGCGGGGAAACCCTCCAGCCCCGGTTCGCCGGGGAGCTTTCGTAAGCCGAACGCCTGGCGAAAGACGACCTTGCCGGCGTGCCCGATCTGAACCACCGCGCCGGGCAGTCGATGTGCCGCGATCGCATCGTTCACCAGTTGGGCGACAAGTGCGAATTCTTCGGCCGGAGCTTCGACGGGCGGGATCGAGGTTGGTAGGGGCCTCAGCGCCGTGCTGGTCACTTCTGTGCTGCTGGTCGCGGTGCTGGTGTCCAGCGGTGCTCGCCCGGCGGATCCGCATGAGGGGATCGCAGCGAGGGATAGCGCAGCGGCGCCGGCGACGCAGGCACGGGCGAGGCGCGATCCCATCATCACCAGATCGACGGTAGCCGGGCCCCCTGGTTAGGGCATGAGTTACGGCGTCAAGAGAATCCGATTGGCGGTGACGACCGGCCGCAACAGCGTGATCTCAACGGAAGCGGATGTTCATGGTCGCCAGGCCGAAGATCTTTCGAGTACCTGACTTGGCGGCGATGACCACGACTCCGCTGCGGGTCGCCGGGTCCAGCGACTTGATCCGGCCACTGAACTCGATGTCGGCGCCTTCGGTGGCCGACACGATCGCAGGGGCGGACAGCCGTGCCGCGTAGCGAGTCACCGCACCCGGGTCGCCCGACCATGCGGAGGCGAATCCGGCACCCAAACCCATGGTCAGCATTCCGTGGGCGATCACATCGGGCAGCCCCGCCAGTTTGGCGATGTCCTCGTCCCAATGAATCGGGTTGGCGTCCCCTGCCACGCCGGCATAGTTCACCAGATCGCCCCGGGACAGTCGCGCGTGGTGCGCCGGCAACTCGTCGCCAACCTGCATATCGTCGAAGGACGGCGTCCCCGGGGTCCGGGTCATACCTCCCTCGGCGATCCGGACCGCACCCTCCGGGCGCACCGTCTTGCGGTATTCGGTATCGAATGTGCTGATACCGGAGAAGTCCACGTCGTGCATCATCGCGTTCTGAACCGCGGTCTTGATCGTGGGATCGAGGTCCTCAGCGGTAACGCCGACAACGGTGGTGTGCAGCGTGTGCACCCGCTCGCCGACGTTATCGGTGAACGTGTTGGTCACGGTGATCATGTCCCTGCCGGCGATCCTGCGCACCGATGTCAGTTCGACGTCGACCCAAAGTTCGTCGCCGGCCACGATGGGACGGTGCTGTTCGAACACTTCCTCGGTCTGCAGGTAGGTGTCGTAACCGACGACCACGGACTCGAACATCCGGCGATTACACGACATTCCCGGGGCCGAGGTGAAGGTCAGCGGGGCCACCAGGCCTGAGTAGCCCAGCCCAGCGGCGGCCTCTACATCCCAGTGCGCGGGGTGGTAGTCCTGCACGGCACGGGCGTACTCGCGGACCTTCTCCCGGCCCACCAGGTAGGTGTCGTCCATTCGGTAGTAATGGCCGACCCGCGATTCGAGCTCGGACGGCTCTGCTGCTGCAGTCATGAAATCACTCGACATTTCTATCGACTTGGCGATGAAGCCGACACCGAACACTAGCGCCCATGCGTGGTTCGCCGGGCGGGCACCCGCATCCAGAAGAGCGGCCCTCCTCCCACCGCTGGACGGTTGAGAGAAGGGCCGCCTGTTTCGAAACGGTTCCAGGGGCCTACTGGTCGTCGGGGTTGAGGGCGCGGAAGGCGAACCCCGCGGCTATGCCGGCGATGACCTGAGCTGCGATGTACGTCAGCAGCAGCGGTGCGCTGAAGATGCCCATCGCGACTCCGCCGACTACTACGGCAGGGTTGAACGCGGCGCCGGAGACGTCG
>JAHZIT010000076.1 GCA_022601275.1 Actinomycetes bacterium | reverse complement strand
GGGCTCCGCGGGCGGTGGTGGTTCGTCGGACTCCTCGGACTCGGCGTCGGCCTCGGACGGGGATGATGCCGCCGCTGATGATTCAGCCGCCACTACCGCCGACGAAGATGCCGCTGGCGCCGCCGCCGACGAAGCAGAGGCCGAAGAGGCCGCCGCCGACGAAGCAGCCGAAGATGCCGCCGCCGACGAAGCAGCCGAAGATGCCGCCGCCGACGAAGCGGCCGCCGAAGAGGCCGCCGCCGACGAAGCAGCGGCCGAAGATGCCGCCGCCGATCTCTCGGATGAGGCGGCGCCCGAGGTAGACGTGCCGACGTCATCGGGTTCCGATGGATCGGTGTTCTCGACCTCGGATGAGGCGACTACCGACGGCGAGGTGTCGGACGCAGAGCTTGACAGCACATTCGACGACAGCGCAGCTGAAGATGGTTCATCCGACGACTCCGCATTCGAGGCGGACGCGGACGCGGTGGCCGAGGAGGACCAGTCGGCGGCGCTGGAGTGGCTGGCCAGCCCGGAGGTGGTGGCAGGCCGGCCAACGGTGGAGACGCCGCTGATAACCCAGGCAGCGGTAGCCGCACCGGCGGACGTCGAGTCCACCGCTGTCGCCAGTCCGGTCCTCGATGTGGTCAACGGTGTGCTCAACCCTGCCGGCGACGGACCGGGTACACCTCCGACGGGTTCGCCACTGGAGTGGGCGGCGGCCGCAGCCGCACGGCGTGAACTTGGCATTTTCGGCAATCCGATCACGGTCGACCCGACGATCGGGTTCCCCGCCGGCGTCATCGTGGGCGATATCAACGCAGAGAATTCGAACGGCAATGCGCTGACTTACACCGTCACCAGCGGTCCGGACAGCGGGAAGGCATTCGTCAATCCCACCCCTGCCGACCCGGTCAGCAACCCGTACGCGGCGGAGGTCGCGGGCAAGTTCACCTATTTGCCGGATTCTTCTCTGCTGGTTTCTCGCGGGACCGACGAGTTCACCGTCATGGTCAGCGAACTGAGCGGTCTGATGACGTTGCTGGAGAGCATTCCTGTGCTCGGTACGTTTGTGAAGCCGATCGTGCTGGGGTTGCAGCAGACGCCGATCATCGGGGATCTGCTTCAGCCGATCATCGGCTATCGAACATTCGCCACGATCGATGTGAACGTCGATGAGCTTGTTCCGGTAGGCGCTCCGGCCGCGTTCACCACCATGGTGACTTCGTTCGACGGCGTCCAGATCAGCACCAATATCTTCCCGGCGGCCGGGCTGATGGAGGGTGAGACCGCCCCCACCGTGCTCAACGGGCCGGGCCTGGGCGCCTCAGGCAACATCGACGCGAACTCCGTATGGACGATCCAGGGTATGGTCCCCGGCATAATGTCGCTGCGCGACGCCGGCTACAACTACATAAGCTGGGATCCCCGCGGCGAACACGCATCCGGTGGTTTCCTGCAGCTGGACAATCCGTTCTTCGAAGGCCGCGACGTCCAGCACATCATCGACTACGCAGCCACCCTGTCTCAGACTGAGCTCGACGGCGTGGGGGACCCGACGATGGGCATGGTCGGAGGTTCCTATGGCGGCGGTATCCAGCTGGTGACAGCGGGCATCGATGACCGCCTCGAAGCGATCGTCCCGACCATCGCCTGGAACTCACTCAACCAGTCCCTGTATCCGACAGCGGACTTCAAGACTGCCTGGGCGGCGGTGCTGGGGCTGGCCCTGGTGACGACCGGCGCGCGCGTCAATTCGCAGATCTATCCGGCCCTCATTCAGGGCTCCCTTCTCGGCTTCCTTAACGAGAGCCAGCAGGCCATCTTGTCCAGTAGCGGTCCCACCGTGCTGGTCGAAAGCATCACGGCGCCGACACTGCTAATACAGGGCACCGTCGACGGCCTGTTCCCCCTTGAGCAGGCGTCTATCAACGCAGAGCTGCTGGCGGCCAACGACATTCCGGTGGACGTGATCTGGTTCTGCGGTGGGCACGGCGTGTGCCTCGACCCACAGAAGCCGGCGCTGGGTTCTCAGCCTGGTGTCTATACCCTCCAGGGCGAACTCAATATGGAGTCGACGCTGAATTGGTTGGACAAGTATGTCAACGGCAACGAGTTGGTTCCGACCGGCCCGCGATTCGAATGGTTCGATCAGAACGGCGACTACCATTCTTCGGATCTGCTGCCAACGGATCCGGCGTTCTATGGTGACCCGTTTGTGACGACGGATGTCGCTGGCGGTTTCCTCCTAGCGCAGCCGCTCTGCTGTGGCGGGTCCGGGCCACAGACCGAGCCGCCGACACCACTGCTCGTGGCGCCGGCGCTGGCAGCCCCGGCCAAGACAGCGATCGATATCGATATTTCGGGACCGGTGCTGAACACCATAGAGATCGTCGGGGCTCCTGAGCTGACCTTCTCCTATTCCGGGCTGGGCACCAACCGCCATATTTATGCCCAACTGGTCGACGATCAAACCAACCTTGTTCTCGGAAACATCATCACGCCAGTGCCGGTGGACCTCGACGGCCGCACCCACGAGGCGACGATTGAACTGGCCCAGATCGCCTACACGATGGAGCCGGGCGATAGCCTCACCCTGCAGATTGTCGGAGCGACCTCGGTGTACGCCGACGCCACCCAGTGGGGCTTCGTCGATGTCAGCGACGTCCGGCTCACGCTGCCCACTGTCGCCGCACTAGAGGACGAGGACACGGTGGCGGCCTAGAACGCGGTGGCGGCAGCGATTCCGGCGGGTGGCCGGTGCGGCACAGGCGATTGAGATCGGGTCTGTTGCCCAAAAGTAATCTCATTGAGACCTATCTCACCGTTTGCCGATGTAAGCGAGATGACCGGAGATATATTTGCCACGTCAGTCGTCTACGGCGGGGGAAATTGTGAGCGCTTCTAGTTATATCGGCCGGGTCGGTGGACTCGCGGTGGCATTCGGGGTCGGCACTGCCGTCCTCACTGGCTATGGCGTGGCGTCGGCCGATTCAACGTCATCGGGCAGCGAGTCGAGCTCCTCCTCGCCGGCCTCCACCGACGGAGGCGGCTCGTCGGACTCCTCGGGTTCTGGCGCCCCGGACTCGGCAGGTTCGGATTCTTCGGCGTCGGCCGCGGATGACGCAGCCGCCGCGGATGACGCGGCGGACGAAGCAGCGGCTGAGGAGGCCGCCGCAGATGCCGCCGCTGAGGAGGCCGCCGCTGAGGAGGCCGCCGCTGAGGAGGCCGCCGCGGACGAGGCAGCCGCTGAGGAGGCAGCCGCTGAGGAGGCCGCCGCAGATGCAGCCGCTGAGGAGGCCGCCGCAGAAGAGGCTGATCTCGCCGACGAGTCTTCGATAGATGAGGTTGACGGCAGCGCATCAGATGCGGCTGACAGCAGCGCATCCGGGGATGCCGCGGTTATAAAGTCCGCCGCACTCGCGACTCCGGTCCTCGACGTCGTTGACGATGTGGTCAACCCGGCTGATGGACCGGCAGCGCCCCCGGCGGGTTCGCCTTTAGAGGCGGCGGCAGCCGCAGCTGCACGACGCGAGTTGCTTATCGGAGGCGGTCCGATCACGGTCGCCCCGACGGTGACGTTCACCGAAGGGGTTATCTACGGAAACGTCAACGCCAGCCCCAACCCGGCTACCGATTACACCTACACCCTCACCAGTGACCCGAGCAACGGTGGGAAGATATTCCTCGGAACAACAGACCCCACCGACCCCACGAAGACAATCCAGGACGGCTCGTTCAATTACCTGCCCTTCCAGGACGAGGATGCGCCGGCGGGTACGTTTGAGGCCGAGCAGTTCACCATCATGGTCAGTGAACTGAGCGGTCTGATGCAGCTGCTCGAAAATATTCCGTTGCTCGGTGACTTCGTTGCGCCGACCGTCCTGGCTCTGCAGCAGACGCCGTTCATCGGGGGTTTACTGCAGCCCATCATCGGATACCGGACGTTCGCGGAGTTTGATGTCGACGCCGGGGAACTGGCAATGGATCTTCCGGTGGCATTCACCACGAAGGTGACTTCGTTCGACGGAGTGCAGATCAGCACCAACTGGTTCCCGTCGATCACCGCCGACACCCCGGATGCCCAAGCCGCCACCGTGTTCGAAGGTCCCGGCCTGGGCGCCAACGGCAGCACCAACCCGACGGCCGTGATTGGCACCTTGGGTTTCGTTCCGGGCATGAGCTTGATTCGCGACGTTCCCGACAGCCCGCTTGACTTCAACTACGTGAGCTGGGATCCACGCGGAGAGGGCGCTTCCGGTGGTTTCCTGCAGCTGGACAATCCGTTCTTCGAGGGCCGCGACACCCAGCACATCATCGACTACGTCGCCACCCTGCCGTGGACCACGCTTTCCACAGACGGGATGGGGGATCCGATAGCGGGCGATCCCCAAATGGGCATGGTCGGTGGGTCCTACGGCGGTGGTATCCAGTGGGTGGAAGCCGGCATCGACCCCCGTGTCGACGCGATCGTCCCGGCCGCCTCCTGGCATTCGCTCAATGAATCCCTCTATCCCACCGACGATTTCAAGACGTCGTGGTCAATTCTTCTCGGGCTCGACCTCCTGGAAGCCGGTGCGCGAATCAATTCGCGGATATACCCGGCAATTATCCAGGGTTCCCTCTTGGGGTTCATCGGCGAGAGTGATCAGGCGATCCTGTCCAGTAGCGGTCCCACCGTCCTGGTAGACGCCATCACCGCGCCGGCGCTGGTTATCCAGGGCACCGCCGACGGGCTGTTCCCGCTGAACCAGTCCATCATCAACGCGGGGATACTGGACTCCAATGACATCGACGTGAAGATGATCTGGGCGTGCGGCGGGCACGGTGTGTGCTTGAACCCCGGGGACGCGACAGCCCAGTTTGAAAATCTTGCCGACAGGACGCTGACCTGGCTGACCAGCTACTTGTACCTGGACGGGGGCCTCCCCACCGGTGAGGTATTCGAGTGGTATGACCAGAACGGCGACCTCAAGAACTCGGATCTGCTGCCCTCCGATCCAGCGTTCTACGGCGTCCCCCTGGAGCGGGGCGGTGGCGGCGGGTCGCTGTTCCTGCAGCCGCTGTGCTGCGGCGGGTCCGGGCCGCAGCTCAAGGCCGTCGAGGCGGTCGGGCCCGACGGATTGCTGGTATCGCCGGCGCTGGCTGCCCCGGCGCGGGACGCGATCGATATCGATATCCCGGGACCGGCGCTGCTCACCCAGGACGTCGTCGGCGCTCCCAAGTTGACCATGACCTACTCGGGTCTGGGCACCAGCCGCCACGTCTACGCTCAGCTGATCGACAACAATACCGACCTGGTTCTCGGCAACATCATCACGCCGGTCCCGGTGGAACTCGATGGCCAGACTCATACGGTCGAAATCGATTTGGAGTCGATCGCCTACACCATGACGCCGAGCGACAGCCTCACCCTGCAGATCGTCGGAGCGACGTCGGTGTACGCCGACGCCACCCAGTGGGGCTTCATCAACGTCACGGACGCCCTGCTCTCGCTGCCCACCGTCGCTTAGGCTCGGGCTGAGGCTGACGCTCCTACCGAGGAAGAGCTGATCCGCGCATCCGGATTTTCGACACCCGGATGCGCGGATTAAGCGTCAACTTTCGGCGTCATCGCGGCCTAGCTTCGGTTGGTGCCCAGGAGTCAACGTGAAGGTGTCCATGACCGATTTGCGGCTCGTCTGGCGGCGGAGCTGATTACGGCGGCCCGCGGCGATGGCGAGGGCAGCGGCTGCGACGGCGAGCAGTAGTCGGGTCATTCGGCCCCCTTTGAGTCGTGGCTGAGTCGACTACAAGTCCCAAGCGGCGTGTCCGAAATCACCGGGTATTCGGGTGGTGCGCCGTCAGGGTTTCGAACCCCGGACCCGCTGATTAAGAGTCAGCTGCTCTACCAACTGAGCTAACGGCGCGCGGGTGAGACAATACAGGCCCGTCGGCGCATGGAGAAATCGCGGCGTCGGTGAGATTCCGCAGCGCGACGACGTTGTCGCGCCGCCACTTGAAATGGCCGTAGACTATGCGCCAACGATTCGTGGGTGGAGCAATGCTGTCTGTGAGGTGGAGCGAACTATGTGGCAGGTGAACACGGTGAGCCGAATACGACGAAACCGAGGCCGTTTGGTGGCGGCCGCGCTCGTTCCCGCGATTGCACTGGCCCTGTCTGCCTGCGGCGGAAGCTCCGACCAAGCTCAGCCAAAGGTGATCACGGATAAGGGCACTCCGTTCGGGGATCTGCTGGTGCCCAAGCTCACCTCCTCGGTTCAGGATGGTGCGGTCGGTGTGAGCGTCGACACGCCGGTCACCGTCAGCGCCGAGCTGGGTGTCCTGGGTGCGGTCACGATGGTCAACGAGAGCGGTAAGTCGGTGGCGGGCGAGCTGTCCAAGGATGGTCTGACGTGGGAGACCGCGGAGCCACTCGGCTACAACAAGCGCTACACCTTGACCGCACAGTCGCTTGGTCTCGGCGGTGCGACCAGCCGTCAGATGACCTTCGAGACCCACTCGCCCGAGAACCTGACCATGCCCTACGTGCTGCCCAACGAGGGCGAAGTCGTCGGTGTCGGCCAGCCCGTGGCCATCCGCTTCGACGAGAACATCCCCAACCGGCTCGCCGCGCAGCGCGCCATCACCGTCAAGACGGAACCGCCCGTCGACGGCGCTTTCTACTGGCTGAATAATCGCGAAGTTCGTTGGCGCCCAGCAGAATACTGGAAGCCCGGTACGACAGTCGACGTTACGGTCAATGCCTACGGCGTGGACATGGGCGACGGATTGTTCGGGCAGGACAACGTCTCGACCCGCTTCACCATCGGCGACGCGGTGATCTCTTCCGTCGACGACACCACCAAGACACTGACGGTGCGTCGCAACGGCGAGGTCATCAAGAGCATGCCGGTGTCGATGGGCAAGAACAGCACCCCGACCGACAACGGCATCTACATCGTGGGCGACCGTCGGGCCGAGATGGTGATGGACTCCTCGACCTACGGGGTGCCGGTGAACTCGCCCAACGGGTATCGCACCGAGGTCGACTGGGCCACTCAGATCTCCTACAGCGGGATCTACGTCCACGGCGCCCCCTGGTCGGTGGGCAGCCAGGGCTACAGCAATGTCAGCCACGGTTGCATCAATGTGAGCAACAGCAACGGCCAGTGGTTCTACAACAACTCCAAGCGCGGTGACGTCGTCGAGATCGTGAATACGGTCGGAGCGACGCTACCCGGGGGCGACGGTCTCGGCGATTGGAACATTCCGTGGGAACAGTGGAAAGCCGGCAACGCGAACGTCGGATGACGTGAGCTTCACCTCACTTGGCGCGAACGCCGCCTACGCAAGTAGGCGGCGTTGGCGTTATTGGGGTGGCTGACGGGGCTCGAACCCGCGACTTCCAGGATCACAACCTGGTGCTCTACCAGCTGAACTACAGCCACCATCGCCGCTGTCGCGGCGTCGTCGATACTAGCCGCTGGAGCCCTCGGGAGCCGAATTATTGGCTTCGCCCGTGGTGGAGGGACCCGGCGGTGGCTCGATTTCGGCGGAGATGGCCGCGATATCGGTGGTCGACGGACCCGGTGGCGCCACGAACGCCGTCTCGCGGTAGTAGCGCAACTCACGGATCGATTCGTGGATGTCAGCCAGTGCGCGATGTGCGAGTCCTTTCGCGGGCTGACCGAAATAGATCCGCGGATACCAGCGGCGACACAGCTCCTTGATCGAGCTCACGTCGATCATCCGGTAGTGCAGGTAGTCGTCGAGCTTGGGCATGTCCCTGGCGATGAACCCCCGGTCCGTCGCGATGGAATTGCCGGCCAGCGGGGCGGCCTTGGCCTGGGGAACGTGTGCGCGGACATAGTCCAGCACCATCGACTCAGCGGTGGCTACGTCGGTGGTCGAGGCGCGTACCTCCTCGACCAAGCCTGATTTTGCGTGCATGCGTGCGACCACATCGACCATCGACGACAACGCATCGTCGCCGGCGTGGATGACCACATCGAGGCCATCGCCGAGGACGTTGAGCTCAGAGTCGGTCACCAACACGGCGATTTCGATGAGCAGGTCGGATTTGAGGTCCAGGCCGGTCATTTCGCAGTCGATCCACACCAGTTCATCTCGCACAGCGCTCAACAGTAGGCCCTACGGAGCTCCGAGGCTGCCTACCCCCGCCTCCCGGTGTAGCCGGCCCAGTAGGGTGCCACGCATGACCTCGGAGCAGACGGCTTCTCCCGCGCAGCAGATCGCCTCCGGTTACAGCGCTGAAGGTGCTGCGCTGGAACTCGGCGCTGTGGTCGTCGAGGGCGTATGCGACCCTGCTGCGCAGGTGCGCATTCCCCTGGCGATGATCAATCGCCACGGGCTGGTCGCCGGTGCGACTGGCACCGGGAAGACGAAGTCGCTGCAGGTGCTGGCCGAGCAGCTGTCCGCAGCCGGCGTGCCGGTGCTGATGGCCGACGTCAAGGGTGACCTGTCCGGCCTTTCCAGGCCCGGCGAGGCGGGTGAGAAGATCACCCAGAGGTCCGCCGACACCGGTGACACCTGGACGCCGACGGGGTATCCGGTGGAGTTCCTCTCGCTTGGCACCTCCGGCATCGGGGTGCCGGTCCGCGCGACCATCACCAGCTTCGGCCCGATCTTGCTATCGAAAGTCCTGGGGCTCAACAAAACTCAGGAATCCACGCTTGGCCTCATTTTTCACTGGGCCGACCAGCAGGGGTTACCGCTGCTTGACTTGAAAGACCTGCGCTCGGTAATTCAGTATCTGACCAGCGACGAAGGCAAGGCGCATCTCAAGGCGCTCGGGGCGGTCTCGTCGAGGACCGCCGGGGTGATTCTGCGCGCGCTGGTGAATCTCGAGGCCGAAGGCGCCGACACGTTCTTCGGCGAACCCGAGCTCGAGCCCGCGGACCTGATGCGCCTCGATGCGTCGGGACGGGGCATCATCACGCTGCTCGAGTTCGGAAGCCAGGCCGCTCGACCGGTGATGTTCTCCACGTTCCTGATGTGGGTGCTCGCCGACTTGTTCACGACGTTGCCCGAGGTGGGCGACCTCGACAAGCCCAAGCTGGTCTTCTTCTTCGACGAGGCCCACCTGCTGTTCGCCGACGCATCCAAGGCGTTCCTGCAGCAGGTCGAGCAGACAGTCAAGCTGATCCGCTCCAAGGGGGTCGGGGTGTTCTTCTGCACCCAGCTGCCGACCGATGTGCCCAACGACGTGCTGAGCCAGCTGGGCGCGCGTATTCAGCACGCGCTGCGTGCCTTCACCCCCGATGACCAGAAGGCACTGTCGAAGACGGTGCGGACGTACCCGAAGACCGACGTTTACGACCTGGAGTCGGCCCTGACATCGCTGGGCATCGGCGAGGCCGTGGTCACCGTGCTCTCCGAGAAGGGAGCCCCCACGCCGGTGGCGTGGACCAGAATGCGTGCGCCCCGCTCGCTGATGGACACCATCGGCTCCGAGGCCATCGCCGCGGCCGCCTCGGCCAGCCCGCTGCAGGCTGCATACGGGCAGTCCATCGACCGGGATTCGGCCTACGAGCGGCTGCTCGCCACGCTGGCGCCTCCGCCACTGGTGACCGAGGCCGCTCCCGAGCCGCAGACGCCGGTGCCGCCGCCCATCGAAGTGCCCCCGATGCCTGCGCCGGCGGAACCGGGCTTGTTGGACAAGATGATGGACAACCCCGCGTTCAAGAGCGCGATGCGCTCAGCGGGAACGGTCATCGGTCGTGAGATCACCCGCAGCATCTTCGGCACCGGCAGGCGCAGGCGGAAACGCTAGTCGCCGCCGAGTTTCTTATAGACGGCGCCGACGATGGGCGCAACGATCGAGCGTGGCGCGTATCCGCTGGCCGCCGACATCGCCTTGGACGTGACGCCCGGCACCACGCGCATTTTGTTTCGCTCCAGGCCGTCCAGCGACACCTTCGCGGTGTGCTCGGTCGAGATCCAGAGAAAGTCGGGGATCAATCGTTCAACCAGTGACTGCTCGTCGGGGTTGGGTAGTTCGGTGCGTACCGGACCCGGTGCCAGCACCGTCACGTGCACACCGGCCGATTTCAGTTCGCCCCGAAGGGATTCGCTGAAGGTGTTGACGAACGCCTTCGTCGCCGCATAGGTCGAGTTGTTCGGAATCGGTGAGTTACCCGCTGCTGAACCGGAGATTAGTATTCCACCGGCTCCCCGGGCCACCATGCCGGGCAGCACCGCCAGCACGAGGTCGTGAACCCCCATCACGTTGAGCTGGACCTGCTTGCGTTCGTCGGCCGGGTCGAGGGACGCCACGGCGCCGAATGTGGCGGTGCCCGCGTTCGCGCACAGGATAGAGACGTTTCGGTCGGCCAGTTCCTCGCATAATGTGGCGCGTTCCGCCGGGTCGGTGAGGTCGACGGCGCGCACCTCCACCGTCACCCCGTAGCGCTCGCGCAGCCGTTCGGCCAGCGCGGTCAGCACTTCCTCGCGTCGAGCCGTGATGATCAAGCTGTGGCCGCGGGCAGCTAGCTCGACGGCCAGCGCTTCGCCGATGTTCTGCGAGGCACCGGTGACGACAGCCCGGGCATCGGCGCTGGGGGCGGGTACTGGCATGGGCGGGACTATATCGTGGGCATCCATGAGCGAGTTGCCGCCTCCGGTCCGGCCGTCGTTGGTCGCCGCGACGCGGTCTCGCGTACTGGCGTGGGCGCTGTGGGACTTCGGCGCCACCGCGGTGAACGCGATCGTCGTGACATTCGTGTTCTCCGTATACCTGACCAACGCTGTTGGCGACGACCTGCCTGGAGACACCAGTCCCGCCAGCTGGCTGGGGCGTGCGCTGGCACTGGCCGGGCTGGTCGTGGCGCTACTGGCGCCGGTGACCGGGATCTGGGTCGAAGCACCGGACCGCCGGCGTCGGGTGCTGGCAGTGCTGACCGGGCTGGTGGTGTTGCTGACGGCCTCGATGAGCCTGATCCGCGACGACCACCGGTACATGTGGCCGGGACTGGTGCTGCTCGCGTGCACCGCCGCATGCAGCGAGCTGGCCACCGTGCCGTACAACGCGATGCTGCGTCAGCTCTCGACACCGGCCACCTCCGGCCGGATTTCCGGACTGGGTCTCGCATTGGGGTATTTTGGCAGCGTTCTGGCGCTGATCGTGGTGTACGTGGGCTTCATCTCCGGCAGCGGGGATACCCGCGGTCTGCTCGAACTGCCCGCGGCCGACGGCCAGAATGTGCGGGCGGCCATGCTGCTGATCGCCGCCTGGTTCGGGCTATTCGCCCTGCCGCTGCTTGTCACCGTTCCAAGCGTCAAGTCGGAGGAATCCCGGGAACGCGTAGGTGTGCTCGCCGCTTATCGCCGGGTGTGGACCGAATTGCGGGCGCAGTGGCACCGAGACCGCAACGTTGTCTACTACCTGGGCGCCAGCGCGGTGTTCCGGGACGGGCTGGCCGGCGTCTTCACGTTCGGTGCGGTGATCGGCGTCAACGTCTACGGGGTGTCGGAGGCCGACGTGCTGCTCTTCGGGATCGCGGCCAGCGTGGTCGCGGCGATAGGCGCCGTGGTGGGCGGTCACGTAGATGACCGGATCGGTTCCAAACGGGTGATCGTCGTGTCGCTGATGGCGATGATCGCCGCTGGCCTCGCCATGATGGCGGGTCGGGGTCAGGCCGCCTTCTGGATATGCGGGCTGATGCTGTGCGTGTTCATCGGACCGACGCTGTCGTCGGCACGGACGTTGATGCTGCGGATGGCCGCCCACGGCAAGGAAGGTGTCTCATTCGGCCTGTACACGATGGCGGGCCGCGCCGCGACCTTCCTGGCGCCTGCGTTGTTCGCGATATTCATCGACGTCTTCGACAGCGATCGGGCTGGCATGGGCGGCTTGATGACCGTCCTGCTGCTGGGATTACTGGCGATGCTGGCGGTGAAGGCGCCGCATTCACGGGGCGAACCCAAGCTTTCGGGCTAAATGGCCGGACTCCTCAACGCGGCTCGTCGGCCTAACCAGTCGTGGCGCAGATGGTCAGGCCGATGCCGGTTCGCTGCTCCACCTGGGCGCCATTGACGGTGATCGAGCACGCCAGCTCTCGCCCGACATTGATGATGCTGATGCTGGCCGCACCGCCCGCGGACAACGAGACCTGCTTGCTCCAGGGCAGCATCACGTTGAATTCGGTCTGCAGCAGGCCACCGGAGTCGACGTAGGTGATGTTGATGACTCGGCCGCTGCCCTCGACGGTGTAGACAACGCTGTCGGTCGCGCCGCGGGAGGGGGTTTCGGTGGGAGCAGTGCGGGATGGCGCGGTCGGGGAAGTTGGCAGGGGCAGCACAGGTCTGGAGGGAGTCCGCGAGGTTGTCGGCGGGGTCCGCGGGGTCGTCGACGGTGTTCGCGGGACAGTGGTGGGAGCGGCGAGGGTGGGTTCGGGCCCAGAGGGCAGCGGGGCCATCACCGTTTCCTGCTTGGAGCTGCTGACGATCACCAGAGCGATGACCAGGCCGACGACGGTGAGTACCGCGACCGCGGTGACGATCCACAGCCAGCGTGGCGACTTCGGGCCATCGGGCGGCGGTTGCTCCTCGTCTTCTCCCGTCGGATACTGCGGTCCGTACTGCCCCGGCCCGACTGGGTCGTAGCCATAGCCTGAATACGAAGGCAGGCCTTCTGTGGGGTGCGATGGCGACGCCTGATACGGCGGACCGTACTGCGTTTGGCTCGCGTAGGCCGGGTCGGAATATCCGGTTTGGCCATATCCCGGTTGGTCATATCCCGGGTGGCCGTAGCCGAATTGTTGGGTCGGCTCGTCCCCGGTGCCGGAGCTCCATTGCTCCTCGCGTCCGCGGTCCGTCATGCGCACCTCATGGCTGCAGGGTACCTGTGCGGCCGCTGAGCGCGCCGTTCTCCGGCCTACAGCCCGTCGGGCTCGCAGACCATGCAGAATCAAGCATCGTGGGACAGCAGGTTCGCAGGGTGTACGGCGCTTCGATGTCGCCGGACGCCACCGCGTTCGCCCACCTCGTCGATGACGGTGGATATCCGCGCGCGGTGCAGCGTTTCCTGAGTGGTTGGCGGGCGAGTTCCCTGCGGGACGTCGAGTTGCCGGTCGAGGGCCCCGTCACGCGGATACTGCATTCGGCCGACGGGTCATGGCTGGCCTGCCAAGTCGCACCCGAGGGTGGCACGCGCAGCCAGATCTGGGTGGTGACAACCGACCCTGATGACCGAGATGCCCGCAGAATCGACCATTGGTCTTCCGAGGCGGAGGGCACCGCGGAGCTGATCAGTTGGGACGGCACGCTGGTGGCAGCAATCTTGACCGGCGACGACGGCGTGGGTAGCTCCTGTCTGATAGATCCGTCGTCGGGAACCACGACGGTGCTGGACCGGCGCTCCGGTGGCAGGCTGGTGGATGCCTGGGCAGGAGCCTCGTTGGTGCGGGTCGGCCCGCGAGGCTACCGCGATCTGATCATCCTGCGGGGTCTCACCGAAACCGCCTTGCTGCCTTTTGATCCCGGCTCCACCACAGACACCGGCGTCATCCTCGACGATCAAGGACCGCGCAGGCTGCGTGCGGGTCCGGAGGGCGAGGATCTCAAGCTGTATCAACCGGCGAAAGGATACGGGCTCAACAGCACTGAAGGCTATGTGCGCGCGCTGGTGCGAAGCGAGAACGGCGCCGAGTACGCCCGGCTGCTCGAGGTGGCGTCGACCGCTGACGGGGTGTCCTACCAGGTGCTGGCCGAGCGGCCAGATCATGAAATCGACGAGTTCACCGTCAGCGACGATCTCTCGACCGTGGCGATCCTGTGGAACATCGACGGCGCCAGCGAGTTGCAGATACTCGAGTACGCAGACAACACGCTGCACGACCCGATCCCGCTGCCGGGCATGGTTGCCGGCGAACTGAGTATCAGCGCGGGCGGGTCGATGCTCGCCGTGACGGTCGAGGGGCCGTCGAGTCCGCCGAGGGTCGAGCTGGTCGACCCGCGGACCGGCGAATGGGAGCAGGTAGGCCGTGAACCCAGCATTGGGCCGCTGGCCGCCGACCCCACGCTGGAGCGTGTCGTCGCGCGGGACGGGTTGCAGTTCACCGGCTGGCTGTTCCAGCCCCCGGCCGGCGTCGAGACCGTCGGCGCCATGCTGTTCTTGCACGGCGGCCCTGAGGGTCAGGGTAGGCCCGGCTACAACGAGTTCTTTCCGGCACTGCTGCAGGCCGGAATTTGCGTCTTCCTGCCCAATGTCCGCGGCTCCGGGGGCTTCGGTCGTACGTTCATGCACGCCGACGACCGTGAGCGGCGCTTCGCCGCCATCGACGACGTCGCCGATGCGGCAAGATTCCTCATCGACAACGGTCACGCGCCGGTGGGGCGGGTCGCGTGTTGCGGATGGTCATACGGCGGCTACCTGACGCAGGCGGCGCTGGCCTTTCACCCCGACGAGTTCGCGACGGGCATCAGCATCTGCGGCATGAGCGACCTGAACACCTGGTACCGCAACACCGAGCCGTGGATCGCCGCGGCGGCATACCCCAAGTACGGTCATCCAATCAGCGATCGCGAACTATTGGAGCAACTGTCTCCACTTCCGCGTGTCGACGCGATGAGCGCGCCACTTCTGTTGGTGCACGGCCTCAATGACACCAATGTGCCGGCCAGCGAGTCAGTGCAGATGTGTGAAGCGCTCACGGCGCTCGGTCGGCGCGCAGAACTGGTGCTGTTCGAGGACGACGGCCACGAGATCGACAAGCGGGAGAATCGAGCGGCCCTGCTGAAAGCCATGAGCGCCTGGCTCAGCGAGGCCTTTGCTGCTGACCCACTCTGCTGACGCGACACGGCCGGGTTTTCCGAAGTCGGATTAGCGCCTCACAACACGCGATTGGCGACTACTCAAAAAGTTGCCCGGCCGAGTTCACAGCAGCAACCGTCATCGCTCTCAGGACTGCTCGCGGTCTCGTCTCGGCCGGAATCGCAGTGTGCAGTTTCGCATCGGTTTTCGGGTCGGGTTTGACGTCGGGTTTGACGTCGGGTTTGACGTCGGGTTTGACGTCGGGTTTGACGTCGGGTTTGACGTCGGGTTTGACACTGTGTGAGGTGGAGTTCAGCAATCCAAAGGTGGCGTGGGCAGTCAGCCTGGCATCTGTCTCGGTCAGGGTGGGGTCGCGACGGCGCAACACGTCGACCCAGATCTCGACATACTGCCGCTGCTTGCGGCGCACCTGCCGTTTGGCCGCAGGCGGCAGGTTTCCCAGGTCGCGGTCCTGAATGCGGATCAGGTCCGACTCGGCCAGCGCGAAGTCCAGATGGAAGTCGATCAGGGACTCCAGGGCGGCTTCGGCATCATCGGTTCCCTTGGCCACCTCGTTCGCCCCGGCGAGCAGTCGGGTGCTGATTCCGACGAGCAACTCCACCAACAATGCTTCCTTGTTGGGAAAGTGTCGGTAGATCGCCGGCCCGCTTACCCCGGCTGCCGCGCCGATGTCCTCCAGCCGCACAGCGAGATAGCCGTGCCGAGCCATCAACCGTTCCGCGGCAGTGATCAGCTGGTTGCGTCTATCGGACTTGGCGCGGCTGCGGCGGGAGGCCACCTGGGGCGCCGCTGACGGCGGACTTTGCGCGCTCATGCCGCAACCTCCTACCGATAGTGGACACCAAGAGTTAATGGTGATTAACATAGCACCGGTTAGTCTCGATTAACTCAACTGAGGCGGATTCAGGCATGGCAGCGCAGGCATCACATCATGACGATCATGTCGCGCTGGTCGAGCAGCTGCGAAGCAAGCTTGCCGCCGCGGCTCTCGGTGGTTCGCAGCGCTCCCGCGAGCGACATGTCAGCAGAGGCAAGTTACTGCCGCGAGATCGCGTCGACGGCCTGCTGGACCCCGGTAGCCCCTTCCTCGAGTTGGCTGCCCTGGCCGCGGACGGTATGTACGACGACGAGTGTCCGGGGGCGGGAATGATCGCCGGAGTCGGTCGGGTGTCGGGCCGCGAATGCATGATCGTGGCCAACGATGCGACGGTCAAAGGTGGTACTTACTACCCAGTTACCGTCAAAAAGCACCTACGGGCCCAGGAGGTCGCAGCGCAGAACCGGTTGCCATGTCTCTACCTGGTGGACTCCGGGGGCGCGTTCCTGCCCCGGCAGGACGAGGTATTCCCCGATCGTGAGCACTTCGGACGCATCTTCTACAACCAGGCGACGATGAGCGCCAACGGGATTGCCCAGATCGCGGCGGTGCTCGGTTCGTGCACCGCCGGAGGCGCCTATGTTCCGGCCATGAGCGACGAAGCCGTCATCGTGCGAAATCAGGGCACCATCTTTCTCGGTGGCCCGCCACTGGTGAAAGCCGCCACCGGCGAGGTCGTCACCGCCGAGGAGCTCGGTGGAGGCGATCTGCACTCCAAAGTCTCCGGCGTCACAGACCATCTCGCTCACGACGATCGCGATGCGTTGCAGATCGTGCGACGGATAGTGGGCACCTTGGCGCCGCGACAAGAACCGCCCTGGGAGGTGGCCCCGACGGTCGATCCCGTTGCCGACCAGACTGAGCTCTACGATGTCGTGCCGGTCGATTCACGAGTGGCCTACGACGTGCACGAGGTGATCACCAGGATCGTCGATGGCGGCGAATTCGCGGAATTCAAAGCCGACTACGGCACCACACTGGTCACCGGGTTCGCGCGCATCCACGGCCACCCGGTCGGGATCGTCGCCAACAACGGCGTGTTGTTCGGCGAGTCGGCGGTCAAAGGTGCGCATTTCATCGAGTTGTGTGACAAGCGGGTCACGCCATTGCTCTTCCTGCAGAACATCTCAGGGTTCATGGTCGGGCGCGACTATGAGGCGGGTGGCATCGCCAAACACGGTGCCAAGATGGTTACGGCGGTGGCGTGCGCGCGGGTGCCCAAGCTGACCGTCGTGATCGGGGGTTCCTATGGCGCAGGCAACTACTCGATGTGTGGCAGGGCCTATTCGCCTCGCTTCCTCTGGATGTGGCCGAACGCGCGGATCTCGGTAATGGGCGGCGAGCAAGCGGCTTCGGTACTGGCCACGGTCCGCGGCGAGATGACTGCGGATGAGGAAGAGGCGTTCAAAGCGCCGATCCGCGCCCAGTACGAGGATCAAGGCAATCCCTACTACTCGACCGCGCGACTCTGGGACGACGGTGTCATCGACCCCGCTGATACCAGAACCGTAGTCGGATTGGCACTTTCGGTTGTCGGGCAGGCGCCGCTCGAACCCGTTTCCTACGGCGTATTTCGGATGTGACCAGAAATGAAAAATTCTTCGGCCAAGGGTTTCGATACCGTTCTTGTTGCCAACCGTGGGGAGATCGCAGTCCGGGTCATTCGCACGTTGCGATCCATGGGGATTCGGTCGGTGGCGGTATTCAGCGACGCCGACGCGGGAGCGCGCCACGTTGGTGAGGCGGACATCGCTGTCCGCATCGGTCCGGCACCCGCCCGGCAGAGCTACCTGTCGATCGATGCGCTGTTGTCGGCCATCGAACGCACGGGCGCGCAGGCGGTACACCCGGGCTACGGATTTCTTTCGGAGAACGCGCAATTCGCCGAAGCCCTGAACTCTGCGGGGGTGGTTTTCATCGGGCCCCCGGCAGGGTCGATCAGGACTATGGGGGACAAGATCTCGGCGAAGGCGGCGGTGTCGGCGTTCGGGGTTCCCGTCGTGCCGGGGATTTCACGACCTGGGCTAACGGATGCAGATCTGATCGGTGGCGCCGGCGATGTCGGGTACCCGGTGCTGGTGAAGCCGTCGGCGGGTGGCGGTGGCAAGGGCATGCGCGTCGTCCATGACGCGGCCGATCTCCCTGCAGCGCTGGAAAGCGCACGACGCGAGTCGGCGTCGGCATTCGGCGATGACACGCTGTTCCTTGAGCGGTTCGTCCTCAACCCTCGGCACATTGAGGTGCAGGTGTTGGCGGACAACCACGGCACTGTTGTGCATCTCGGGGAACGTGAATGCAGTCTGCAGCGGCGGCATCAGAAGGTGATCGAAGAGGCGCCATCGCCGCTGCTGGACGCGTCCACCCGCGCTCGCATCGGTGCGGCGGCGTGTGACACCGCGCGCAGTGTGGACTACACCGGTGCGGGCACCGTCGAGTTCATCGTCTCCGCCGACCGACCCGACGAGTTCTTCTTCATGGAGATGAACACTCGTCTGCAGGTGGAACATCCGGTCACCGAGATGGTCACGGGCCTGGACCTGGTCGAACTGCAGGTGAGGATCGCCGCGGGGGAGCCGCTATCGATTGCTCAGGACGCCGTCCGGCTTGACGGCCACGCCGTCGAGGCCCGCGTGTACGCCGAGGATCCCGCCCGGGGATTCCTACCGACCGGCGGTGACGTCATCGCACTCCGGGAGCCCTCGGGACCGGGGATCAGGGTCGACTCCGGATTGGCTGAGGGCACTGCGGTCGGAAGTGATTACGACCCGATGCTGGCCAAGGTCATCGCCCACGCCGCGGATCGGCCGACCGCGCTGCGCGAACTGGACGCGGCGCTGGCCGATACGGCGGTTCTCGGGCTGACCACCAACATCGAGTTCTTGCGTTTCCTGCTGGCAGATCCAGAGGTGGCCGCGGGGCGCCTGGACACCGGTCTGCTGGATCGGCGCACACCGGAATTCGCACCCGTGCCGCCCGGGGACGACGAGTTGATCGCAGCCGCGGCCTACCGGTGGATCAAGTCGTGGCCGGTAACCCCGGCCAGTCCGTGGGACGTACCGTCGGGCTGGCGGATCGCCGGGTGCGGGCCGACGACGGTTCGGCTGCGCGCAGATAACAGAACAGACCACGTTGCACTGACCGGGTCTCCCGACCATGCGACTGTCAGCATTGAGGACGGCGAAAACCATTCGCTGCGTGCAACTTTGACGGGCCACCGGCTTGTGGTCACTATCGACGGCGTGCGCAGTTCTTACCTGGCCGCCGCAGTTGGTGATCAGGTGTGGCTGTCCCGGGAGGGCCGCGTGGTGCTGGTCGAAGAAGTACGCGAGGCACCCGTGCGCCCCGAGGAGGAACACGGTGGCGACGCGGAGTTGACCAGCCCGATGCCCGGCGCCGTTGTCGCTGTCGCTGTCGCGGACGGCGACACTGTCGAGGCGGGAATGGCGGTGGTTACTGTCGAGGCCATGAAGATGGAGCACGCACTTACCGCGCCGGTGGACGGCGTGGTGGAACTGATCGTCAGGGCGGGCGACCAAGTGAAGGTGGGCCAGGTACTGGCCCGGATAACGGCAACCGAGGAGCCGCAACTGTGACAACTACTCAGGGGACAACTTCTCAGGGGACCGACTTTCTGGCCACCGGCACGTTGCCAGACCACTACGAGCAGTTGGCCAAGACAGTGCGGGACTTCGCCCAGACCGTGGTGGCTCCGGTGGCGGCCAAACACGACGAAGAGCACTCGTTCCCCTACGAAGTGGTCGCGGGCATGGCCGATATGGGGCTCTTCGGCCTTCCGTTCCCCGAGGAGTACGGCGGAATGGGTGGCGACTACTTCGCGCTCTGCCTGGCTCTCGAGGAACTCGGCAAGGTCGACCAGAGTGTCGCCATCACGCTGGAAGCCGGAGTATCGCTGGGCGCGATGCCCGTCTACCGCTTCGGTAACGAGGAACAGAAGCAGGAGTGGTTGCCGCTGTTGGCCAGCGGTAAGGCGCTCGGCGCCTTCGGGCTCACCGAGGCGGGAGGCGGTAGCGACGCCGGAGCGACCAAGACGACCGCGAAGTCGGATGGCTCAACTTGGGTGATCAACGGCAGCAAGCAGTTCATCACTAACTCTGGGACCGACATCACGAAGCTGGTTACCGTCACCGCAGTCACCGGGGAATCGAATGGCAAGAAAGAGATTTCATCGATCCTGGTGCCGGTCCCGACGGCAGGCTTCACTGCAGAGCCGGCGTACAACAAGGTGGGCTGGAACGCCTCGGATACCCACCCGCTGAGCTTCGACGACGTGCGGGTGCCGCAGGAGAACCTACTGGGGGAGCGGGGGCGCGGCTACGCCAACTTCCTGCAGATTCTTGACGAGGGGCGCATCGCGATTGCCGCAGTGTCGGTCGGTGCGGCGCAGGGTTGCGTCGATGAGAGCGTGAAGTACTCCAAGGAGCGACAGGCCTTCGGTCGGGCGATTGGAACCAACCAGGCGATTGCGTTCAAGATCGCCCGGATGGAGGTCAGAGCCCAGGTAGCGCGCGCCGCGTACTACGACGCGGCAGCACTGATGCTTGCGGGTAAGCCGTTCAAGAAGCAGGCCGCGGTCGCCAAGCTGGTGGCCAGCGAGGCTGCCATGGACAACGCGCGCGACGCCACGCAGATATTCGGTGGCTACGGATTCATGAACGAATACCCGGTCGCCCGCCACTATCGTGACAGCAAAATCCTTGAAATCGGCGAGGGGACAACCGAAGTCCAGCTGATGCTGATCGCGAGGGAGCTGGGTCTGTGAGCACCGGCCAGAGCGGCCAAAAGGCAGTCGTGCAGCGCGGGCTCTGGTTCGAGGAGTTCGAGATCGGCGTGCGATACCTGCACCGGCCCGGACGCACCATCACTGAGGCCGACAACGTCCTATTCACCACGCTGACCATGAACACCCAGGCCCTGCACTTGGATGCCGCGTTCGCCGATGCGCTGCCACCCTTCAACCAGCGACTGGTCAACTCGATGTTCACGCTCTCCACGTTGGTGGGGCTTTCGGTGGCACAGCTCACCCAGGGCACCATCGTGGGCAATCTGGGATTCAGCGACGTCGCCTTCCCCAAACCGCTGTTCCACGGTGACACGCTCTACGCCGAGACGGAGATCAGCGATAAGCGCGAGTCGAAGAGTCGGCCCGGCGAGGGCATCCTCACCTTCCTGCACACCGGCCGTAACCAACACGGTGATGTCGTCGCTACCGCGTCGCGAAAGACCCTGGTGCGCCTGCGCCCCGAGGAAGAGCCGTGACGATACCGGGCAACAACGGTCCAGGTTGGCTATTTTGCCCTGCGGACCGGCCTGAGCGATTTGAAAAAGCCGCTGCCGCAGCTGATGTGGTCATTCTCGACCTGGAAGATGGTGTTGCGGAGAAAGACAGGGAAGCCGCGCGTAAGGCACTTGTCGATATGCCGCTGGACCCGACCCGGACAGTGGTCCGGGTAAACCCGGTCGCGACACCCGACCATGCGCTGGATCTTCAGGCGCTCAGGGCCACCCGTTACAACACGGTGATGCTGGCCAAGTCCGAGACCGCTGAGCAGGTTGCGTCACTGGCGCCGTTAAATGTGGTCGTTCTGGTCGAAACTCCGCTCGGGGCGCTATCCCTGGGCGAAACTGCGCGGGTCGACAACGCGTGCGCCGTGATGTGGGGTGCCGAAGATCTCTTCGCCGCCACCGGCGGCACCGCTAATCGCTGGCCAGACGGCAGCTATCGTGATGTCGCCAAGCACGTGCGGTCGCAGAGTCTGCTGGCCGCCAAGGCCTTTGGGCTGATGGCGCTCGACTCGGTCTACCTCGACATCAGGGATCTCGACGGCCTGCGTGCCGAAACCGATGATGCGGTTGCGGTCGGGTTCGACGCCAAGGTGGCTATCCATCCCACGCAGGTGCCGGTGATCCGTGCAGGTTACGCGCCTACAGACGAGCAGATCGATTGGGCGAGGAACGTTCTTGACATGGCGAGTGTCGAACGTGGGGTGTTCCAGTTCGAGGGTCAGATGGTCGACATGCCCGTGCTGCGGCGTGCCGAGCGGATCGTGGCCTTGGCCCCGAACTTCGGCAGCTAGTTCAGCGGCGCTTGGCGGCGGCCAATCTGGCGGCAAACTCGGGTGATTCGATCGACACGGCTTGAGGGCCGATCTCGACATCGACGGCGAGGCGGTGCTGATCGAGGTCCACGGTGCCCGGGCTCACGGTGGCCCGCATCGAGGCCTTGGTCGCCACGACCACGTCCCGGGGTGCGGAGGCAGGCCCGGCGGCCAGTACGCGGGCGGCAGCCACCGCGTCGTCGGCGACTTCGAGTGCGAGTCCGTGCCGAACGGCCGCGTTCGCGTCGAAACGCATGCCGAACAGCAGCGCAGCCCGGGCCGCCTGGGGCCCGATCGCACGCTGCAGCATCCACGTTGCGCCGCCGCCGGGGTGAATTCCGAGCTTCTGAAAGCGTGGGTCGAAAATCGCCGAGGGACCGGCGATGCGTACGTCGGCTGCCAGTGCCAGGTTCAGGCCGGCACCTACTGCAGGCCCGTTGACCGCGGCAATCGTCGGCAGTGTGCACTGTGCCACGGCCAGGAAGCCGTCGTAGATCACCCGCAGTCCGTCTTCGGTCGCCTCGCCCAGAGCGGTCAAGTCGGCGCCGGCGCAGAATGCCTTGCCCGCGCCGGTCAGGATCACCGCGTGAACACCGGGGTCGGCCTCGGCGGAGTCGACCGCTGCGCGCAGCGCCGCTGAACTTTCCGCGGTCACCGCATTACGCCGGTCGGGATCGTTGACGGTGATGAGTGCGACGCGGTCATCGACCCGCGTCAGTACAAGTTCGGACACCCGCTCAGCGTAGTGGCGTGGCCGAGGGCCTGGTGCGCGTGGCCGAGGGCCTGGCGCGCGTGGCCGAGGGCGTGGTGGCGTGGTGCGCCTCCAGCTTGCCCAGAGGGGCAGGGCACTCGAGCGGTTGTCGAGATGATTGGTCGGCGTCCCGACTCGGCCTACGTTCCGCCGTCGAATCTTCTGTGGGCCGTCAAGTTTCGGGTGGGCCGTCTGTTTCGGGTAAGTCGTGGTGGGGAGCTTCGGGGTTTTCGGGTGGGGCCCGGTGGGGTGGGTTTGTGGGGGGTGGGTTTGTGGGGGGTAGGAGGTTGCGTTGGGGGTGGTGGTAGGTGTTGGTGCGGGTTTGGCCGGTGTCGAGGTGTGGTGGTGGGATCCATTCGGTGGTGCCGTTGGGGTGTGTGGTGGTGGTCCAGTCGGTGTTTT
>JAHZIT010000075.1 GCA_022601275.1 Actinomycetes bacterium | reverse complement strand
CGTTTCGGCATGTTCAGTCTCATCGATACCAGTGTCCTCATCCTCCTTGGACACTCGCCAGCCAAGCGGCTTGACGATGAACGCGATGATCACGGTCATAATCGCGGTGAAGAGCATGGCCACCGTTGCGATAACCAACTGCACGACGAACTGCTGGATGCCGCCGCCGTAGAAGAGGCCGGTTTCGACAGCCAGGAACCCGATAGCGATGGTGCCCCACAGCCCGGCTACGAGGTGGACGCCGACAACGTCGAGCGAATCGTCATAGCCGAGCTTGTACTTCAGCCCGATGGCCAGCGCGGAGAGCACACCGGCGATAGCACCGAGGATCAGCGAACCGATGGCGCTGAGCGAACCGCAGGCCGGAGTGATCGCGACCAAGCCGGCGACGATGCCCGATGCGGCGCCGACGCTGGTGGCGTGGCCGTCACGGATGCGCTCCACCAGCAACCACGCCAGCATCGCGGCCGCGGTGGCAGCGGTGGTGTTCACCCATACCGCACCGGCGAGCATGTCCGCCGCGCCCTCGGAGCCCACGTTGAAGCCGAACCAGCCGAACCACAGGATGGAGGCGCCGAGCAGAACGAACGGAACATTGTGTGGGCGGAAAGCGACCTTGCCGAAGCTGTTCCGCTTGCCGAGAAGAAGTGCCAGCACGAGAGCGGCCATACCGGCGTTGATGTGCACCACGGTGCCACCGGCGAAGTCGATGGGTTCGACGTTGGCGGCGCCTTCCTCGTCGACGCCGAAGAGCTTGGCCGCGATACCCGACTCCGAGCCCGAAAGCAGGCCTCCGCCCCAGACCATATGGGCCAGAGGGAAATACACCAGCGTTACCCAAATGCCGCCGAACAGCAGCCAGGTGCCGAACTTCATCCGCTCGGCCACCGCACCACTGATCAGCGCTACCGTGATCACGGCGAAGGTGAGCTGGAAGGCCACCCAGACGATGGCGGGCACCGTTCCGAATCCGCCGAGCACGAAGGTATCGACGCCGTCCATCACCCGAACTTCTGTCAGCTGACTCAGCCCGAACAGGGAGAAGGGGTTGTCGAAGACGCCGAAGAAGTTACTCCCCCCGGTGTGTGCCGACGCGAAGGACATCGAGTAGCCCCACAGCACGTAGATGACGCTGACGACACCCATCGAGCCGAACGACATCATCAACATGTTGAGGACGGACTTCTGGCGTGACAGACCCCCGTAAAAGAACGCCAGGCCCGGTGTCATGAACAACACCAGCGCGGCAGAGGTGAGCACCCACGCCGTGTCACCGGCGCTCAGACCACCAGGCCCGAACGGCAGGAACGCATCGTCTGGTAAGGCAAAAACCACTTTGTGTGAACCTCCTTGGAATGACGGCCGACAGGATCGGCCCCGGAGAAGAGACTCTGCGGCCGGCGTTTCACCGGTGCTTCTGTTGTGTTTCGGATATGTGAACGGACGAGCCCAAGTCGTTACGCTCGTGTTTCGGTCGCCACGATCGGCAGAAGTCCGTGCCGCGTGAAAGAATCATCGGCTGTCCGCGCCGTATCAGGGCCGCCAGCCGAGCAGCGCCCTGCCGGCCGGGCCGAGCGCCGCCAGCCGAGCAGAGCCCTGCTAGCCGGGCCGGGCGCTGCTAGCCCAGCAGGGCGTCGACGAACGCCGCCGACTCGAAGGGCGCCAGGTCGTCGGGGCCTTCGCCCAGGCCGACGAGTTTGACCGGAACCCCGAGCTCCTGCTGAACGCGGAAGACGATGCCGCCCTTGGCCGTGCCATCCAGCTTGGTCAACACGACGCCGGTGATGTTGACGACTTCGGCGAAGACGCGCGCCTGCGGCAGGCTGTTCTGGCCGATCGTCGCATCCAGCACGAGCAGTACCTCGTCGACGGCCGCACGGCGATCCACCACCCTCTTGACCTTGCCGAGTTCGTCCATCAGGCCGGTCTTGGTATGCAGGCGGCCAGCTGTGTCGATGACGACGACGTCGGCTCCCGAAGCCACCCCGGTGTCGACGGCGTCGAACGCCACCGAGGCCGGGTCGGCACCTTCGGAGCCGCGCACGACCTCGGCACCTACGCGCGAGGCCCATGCCTGGAGCTGATCGGCTGCCGCAGCGCGGAACGTGTCCGCCGCGCCGAGAACGACGCGCCGGCCGTCGGCTACCAGGACGCGCGCGAGCTTGCCGACTGTCGTGGTCTTTCCGGTTCCGTTGACCCCGACCACCAGAAGCACCGAAGGCTTGTCATCGTGGGGCAGGGCCTTGATGGAGCGGTCCAGGTCGGGTTGCAATTCCGAGATCAACACCTCGCGCAGCACCCCCCGGGCGTCGGCCTCGGTACGCACCCGGCTACTGGCCATCTGCGACCGCAGGGCCTTCACCACCGACTCGGTGACGACCGGCCCGAGGTCGGCGATCAACAGGGTGTCCTCGACCTCCTCCCAAGAGTCCTCGTCCAGGTCGCCGCCGCCCAGCAGGCCCAGCATGCTTCGGCCGAATGTGTTCTGAGATTTCGCCAGCCGGCCGCGGAGCCGACCCAGCCTGCCCTCGGGCGGCTCGATGGCGCCAACGGCGGGCTCGGCGGGGGCAACGACGTCGGCCTCGGGCGCGGCCGTCGGCGCGGAGGACGCATCAGGTGGTGGGAAATCTGGCAGCTTGACGTCGGCAATCGGACGTTTCGGGGCATCGCGGGGAATGCTGGCGTCGTCGCCGACAGCGGGCAGACCGCTGGTGTCCAGAGGCTCCGGAGCGGGCTCGCGCCGGAGCGTCGGCGTCTCCGGAGATTCGGAGGGCGCCGACGCGCTGAACGTGATGCCTGACGATGCGGCATAGCCGCCCGAGGGATCAACCGGAGTCACGGTGTCGGGCGCAGCAAGGCTGATCCGACGACGGCGATAGCGCACCAGGCCGACGACAAGCACGGCTACCAGCAGAACAGCGATGACCGCGATCGCGATCCAAAGACCCTCAGACACGACGACCATTGTCGCAGGGGTCCCGGGGGTCGGCGCAGGAGGCGTTGGAGCCTACGAGCTGGTGGCCGTCAGGACGGACTGGACACCAACTCCTGGCCGCGCATGCGCTGCGATATGACCGTGGTGATGCCATCGTTGCGCATCGTCACGCCGTAGAGGGCGTCCGCGATCTCCATCGTCGGCTTCTGGTGGGTGATCACGATGAGCTGTGACACCTCGCGCAGCTGCTCGAACAGGCCGATCAGACGGCGCAGGTTCACGTCGTCGAGCGCGGCCTCCACCTCGTCCATCACGTAGAAGGGCGATGGACGCGCGCGGAAGATCGCCACCAGCATCGCCACCGCCGTCAGTGACTTCTCTCCACCGGACAGCAGCGATAACCGCTTGATCTTCTTGCCCGGCGGCCGAGCCTCCACCTCAATGCCCGTGGTGAGCATGTCGCCCGGGTCGGTCAGCAGCAGCCTGCCCTCGCCGCCCGGGAACAACGTCGCGAACACCTGGGAAAACTCCCGCTCGACGTCTGCATAAGCTTCCGCGAAGACCTGCAGAATTCGGGTGTCGACATCGGCGATCACGTCGAGAAGGTCCTTGCGGGCCGATTTGACATCTTCGAGCTGGGTGGAGAGGAAGTTGTAACGCTCTTCCAGCGCGGCGAACTCCTCGAGGGCGAGCGGGTTCACCCTGCCGAGCTCATTGAGCTCACGTTCAGCGCGCCTGGCTCGCCGCTCCTGGGTGGGCCGGTCGAACGGCAGGGGCGCGGGCGCGGTGACCTGATCACCGCGTTCGCGCGCCAGTTCGTATTCCGCGATCTCGAGTTCGGTCGGGGGCAACGGGACGGTGGGCCCGTACTCGGCGATAAGGTCGGAAATCGCCATACCGAACTGTTCGAGCACCTGCTCTTCGAGTTGCTCGATACGCAATGCGGCTTGCGCTTTGGCGACTTCGTCACGGTGCAGCGAGTCGGTGAGCACGGCTATCCGGTTGGTGAGCTCGTTGACCTCCTCGCGCGTCTTCGCGCAAGCAGCGGCTCGGACCTGACGGTCGGCGGCGATTTGATCGCGGATACCGGAGGCGACGCTGACCGCCGCACTCAACCGTGTCGCGACGAGTCGTCCAGCCTCGGCAACGGCGGCCGACACCGCCGCGGCGTGCACCCGTGCCTCACGCGCCCGCCTAGCGCGCATTCGGGCCTCACGTTCTGCGGTCGCCGCTCGGCGCAGCGAATCAGCTTGCCCGCGAAGAGCATTCGCGCGCTCCTCAGCGGTACGAACGGTCAGCCGGGCCTCGACTTCCGCCGAGCGCGCAGCCTCGGCCGCAACCGTCGATTCGTGGCGGTTGACGGGCTCGGCCTCGAACATCGGCTCCTGCTGGGCGTTGTGCAACCGCTGCTCCAGTTGGGCCAGCTCCTCGACAGTGCGACTCCGGCCGGCCTCCAACTCGTCCCGCTGGCTGATCAGTCGCTGCCACTCGTCATCGGCACTGCGGGCCTCCTGACCCAGCCGCCCCAACTGCTCGTAGAGCGCTGAGATCGCGGCGTCGGACTCGTTGAGAGCGGCCAGCGCATCTTCGGCGGCGTCCTGGCGGGAAGACTGTTCCGCCAGCGCTCCGGCGAGCGCTGCCGACAACTCACCGGTCTGCCGCTCGGCATCGACGAGGGCTGCCCGCGCCTTGCCGACCTCGGAGGCGATCTCCAGTGTGCTGGGCCTGCGGTCTGATCCACCACTGACCCAGCCGGCGCCGACAAGGTCGCCGTCGGAGGTCACTGCGCGCAGTTGTGGTTGTGCTGCAACGAGCTCCAGACCTGCTGCGAGATCATCGACTACCGCCACCCCGGCGAGCATCGCGGCCACGGCGCCCTGTATCCGCGGCGCGGCATCGACCACGTCCACCGCCCACACCGCATCCGAGGGCAGGTGACCCGGCACCGAGGTCGGCTGCGCGGGCCAGTCCCCCAGCACGATGGCTGCGCGCCCACCGTCGGACTTCTTCAGTGCAGCCACCGCCGCACGAGCTGCGCCGAAGTTCTCCGCGGCCACCGCGTCGGCAGCGGCACCCAGAACGACGGCGATCGCCGCCTCGTGACCGGAGCGCACTTTAACAAGATGCGCAATGGAACCGAAAAGTCCTGCGCCACTGCGGTTTTCCTGAAGCCAGGCGGCACCATCCTTACGGTCCAACCCGACGGACAACGCGTCGATACGCGCCTGAAGAGATGCTACCTCGCGCTCGGCGGCCCGCTCGCCCGCTTGCAGCTCGGCGACCCGTTCGTCAGCAAGACGCAGCGCCGACACCGTCCGGTCGTGCTGCTCATCGAGTCCCACCTCGCCTTCGTCGAGCTCGCCGACGCGGCTCTGAACCATCTCGAACTCCACCTGGGTTTGCTGAGCACGCCCGGCAGCCTCCTCGATGCCAGCGGTGAGCCGCCCGACGGTCTCGTCGATCGACTCGACCCGGGTGCGCATGGTGTCGACCTGGCCCGCCAGACGAGCCAGCCCCTCCCTGCGGTCGGCCTCGGCCCGCGCGGCTTCCAGGTGGGCCCGCTCGGCTTCGGCGGCGGCCTTCTCCCGCTCGGCCAGCTCTGCTCGAGCCTCATCGAGACGGGCGCGGGACCGAGCCAATTCCTCCAGCAGCCGGCTTTCCTGTTCAGCAACCTCCTCGGCCTGCGCTTCGAGCGCGTCGGGGTCGGGGCCGCCCGACACATCGGGTTCGGTATCCAGGTGCTGGGCACGTTCGCCGGCGATGCGGACCGTCGCGCCCACCCGCTCGGCCAGCGCCGAGAGCCGGAACCACCGCTGCTGCGCGGAGTCGGCTCGCTCGCCGAGATCCTCGACAGCGGATTCATGGGAGGCCAGCTCGAGCACCCGGGCTTCCAACCGTTCGGAGAGGTCGTCGTGCTCTCGGCGCAGCGCCATCTCGGCCTGGTTGGTGTCATCGAACTCAGCCTTGCGGGCCACTAGATCGTCTGCGGCCAATCGCAGCCGGGCGTCGCGCAGGTCGGCCTGGATCGTCTGGGCCCGGCGGACCATTTCGGCCTGCCTGCCCAGCGGCTTGAGCTGTCGGCGCAGCTCGGACGTCAGGTCGGTCAGGCGGGCCAGATTCGCCGACATCGAGTCGAGCTTGCGTACCGCCTTTTCCTTGCGTTTTCGGTGCTTGAGGACGCCCGCTGCCTCCTCGATGAACGCCCGCCGGTCTTCGGGACGCGACTCGAGGATCTCGGCCAGCTTGCCCTGCCCGACCACCACGTGCATCTCACGGCCGATACCGGAATCACTGAGCAGCTCCTGTACGTCCATCAAACGGCAACTGGCGCCGTTGATCTCGTACTCGCCGGCGCCGTCTCGGAACATCCGTCGGGTGATCGACACCTCGGAGTACTCGATGGGAAGCGCATTGTCGGAGTTGTCGATCGTCAGGGTCACCTCGGCGCGGCCGAGCGGGGCGCGCGAGGACGTCCCGGCGAAGATGACGTCTTCCATCTTGCCGCCCCGCAGCGTCTTGGCGCCCTGCTCCCCCATGACCCAGGTGAGCGCGTCGACCACATTGGATTTACCCGAACCGTTGGGCCCCACGACACAGGTGATGCCGGGTTCGAAGCGCAAAGTCGTCGGCGAAGCGAAGGACTTGAAGCCCTTCAGCGTCAGACTCTTCAGATGCATGCCGCGTTACCCTACCGCTGAGCCGATCAGCGCTCGCTGAAGCCCACGACCGAGTCGGCCGGTTCGGACCAGTCCCAGATCACCTTGTCGACGTGGCCGGGGGTGTTCGGGCTCTGCAGCAGTTCAAGGAGCCGCTCACACGCGCCGCGCGGGCCCTGGGCAACGACCTGGACCCGCCCGTCCGGTCGGTTCGACGCGAAGCCGACCAGGCCGAGCTCAAGTGCCCGCGATCGCGTCCACCAGCGGAAACCCACACCCTGGACGTAGCCGTGCACCCAGGCGGTGAGCCGGACGTCACTATCTCCCAACGTCTTTCACCTCAAAAGTCACTTTGGCCCCAGAGTTCAGCGTCCGTCCCACCGTGCACACCTGGTCGATCGCGCGTTCTACGACGGTCACCACTCGAGTGCGCTCCTCCGCGGACATCCCGGACAGGTCGACCTCGAGGCACTCCTCCAACAGCGGATATCGCTCCTGCTCGCGGTCGGCGGACCCCGACACCCTGATCGTGGCCTGGTAATCGTCGCCGAGGCGCCGCCGTAGCGGCTGGTCACTGCTGAGGCCACTGCACGCGGCCAGGGCAATCTTCATCAACTCTCCGGGGGTGAACACCCCCTCGACGTCCTCGGACCCGACCAGGACCTCGGCACCCCGCGTGCTACGCCCGGTGTAGCGACGTACGCCGGTGCGCTGCACCCATAGTTCAGTCATGGCTCATTTCTACCGTGCCCTCAGGCGCGGCCGTGGTTGGCACCGCGGGCAGTACGAAGATGAGCGGTTCATGAACTTCTCTCGTCGCATCACCGCTCCGCAGCGCTTGCACGGCTCACCCTCGCGGCCGTACGCATCCAACGATCGGTCGAAGTAACCCGACTCCCCGTTGACGTTCACATAGAGCGAATCGAACGACGTGCCACCCTGTCCGAGCGCGTCGGTCATGACCTCGGCGGCCGAATCGAGCAACCCGGCCAGCTTGCGCCTGGACAGGCTCGAGGCCAGCCGGGCACCGTTGACCTCCGCTCGCCACAGCGCCTCATCGGCGTAGATGTTGCCGATCCCCGATACCACAGACTGGTCCAGCAACTGCCGCTTGATTTCAGAATGCTTGTGCCGCAACAGGCTAACGACGGCATCGGGGTCGAACTCCGGGTCCAGGGGATCACGGGCGATATGTGCGACTGGCACCGGCACATCGGTTCCGTCGACGGTGATGACGTCGGCGATCATCCATCCGCCGAATGTGCGCTGGTCCACGAAACTCAGCATGGTGCCGTCATCGAGCTCCGCTGCGATGCGCAGGTGCTTCTCCTCGGGCTGGTCACCCAGCAGCATCTGCCCGCTCATGCCCAGGTGAACGACCAGCGCTGCCTCCGGACCCAGCAGCAACCACAGGTACTTCCCGCGGCGACCCGTACCGGTGATGGTGGCACCGGCCAGCCGTGCGGTGAGGTCGCCGGACCCGAGCTCATGGCGCCGCACTGCGCGAGGATGATGTACGCGGACGGCGGTGACAGTCTTGCCGGTAACGAATTCCTGCAACCCGCGCCGGACGACCTCGACCTCGGGAAGTTCAGGCATCCTGCTCAATCCCCGGGATCACAGCGCCGAATCAATCGCGCCGGAATCAATCGCGCCGGAATCAATCACTGTTGAGTGCGTTCCACGCTGCCGCGGCGGCCTTGAGTTCGGCCTCTTTCTTGGTGCGGCCGAGGCCTTTCCCGTACTCGGTCGCGCCGACCGTCACGGTCGCCGTGAACTCTTTGTCGTGGTCGGGCCCAGTGGACGTCACGGCGTAGCTGGGTGCCCCCATACCCCGCGAGGCAGTCAACTCCTGAAGGCTGCTCTTCCAGTCCAGACCCGCGCCCAGTGTGGGGGCGGTGTCCAGGAGGTTGCTGAACAGCCGCAGGATCACCTCGCGCGCCACTGAGACGCCATGCTCCAGATAGATTGCGCCGAGCAGGGATTCGACGCCGTCGGCCAGAATGCTCGACTTGCCGGCGCCGCCGGAGTACTCCTCGCCCTTGCCCAGCAGTATGTAGGCGCCCAACCCATCCTCGGACAACTGACGGCCGACGTCGGCGAGCGCTTGGGTGTTGACGATGCTGGCCCGCAACTTGGCCAGATCGCCTTCGGAACAGTCGGGATGCCGGTGATAGAGCTCCTCGGTGATGGTCAGACCGAGCACCGAATCTCCGAGGAACTCCAGCCTTTCGTTGGTGGGCAGCCCGCCGTGCTCGTAGGAGTAACTGCGGTGGGTGAGCGCGATCGTCAACAACTGATCAGGCAGTTCGACACCCAGCGCTTTGCTCAGCAGCGCGCGGTCCACCGTCACGACTTGTCTCCGGTCTGTTCGCGAAGCTCATCTGCACTCTGCTCGCGAAGCTCGGCTAGCTTGGCCCATCGCGGGTCGATCTGGTCGTGATGGTGCCCGGGCTCTGCACCGGCCAGCGGGATACCGCAGTGCTGACACAGCCCAGCGCAGTCGGAGCTGCACACCGGCGACAACGGCAGTGCCAGGCCCGCGGCATCGATGATCGGCTGCTCGAGATCGACGGCTTCAGCATTGCCCTCGCAAATGACGCGCGCGACCTCATCGGCATCGGTGGTCTCGTCGGTCGTGCTGTCGGGATAGGCGAACAGCTCGGTGAGGTCGATCTCGACCTCGCCGGTAATCGGCTGCAGACACCGGGCACACTCGCCCGATGTTGGCGCCGCTACTGTCCCGGTGACCAGTACACCCTCGGAAACCGATTCCAGGCGGAGGTTCAATTCCAGCGGCGCGTCTTGGTCGACGGCGACCAGGTCCAGCCCTATTCGCGACGGACTCTGGACAGTCATCTCGAGGGGAATCATCGAACCGGGCCGGCGTCCGAGCCGGGAGATGTCGATCACCAGCGGCGACCGTGATGCCCGACGCGCAGCTGCGTTCCCATGCCTCGCCATGGGCTTATCGTACGTTCAGCCCCACTCGTACGTTCAGCCCCACATGGATCAGCGGGACGCGTAGTCGTGGGTTCCCGCGGCGGTCCGCAACTGATGACGTCCGCGGCCGACGGAACGCAGAGTCCCGTTGAGGAAGTCCTCGAACTCGGCCAGTTTGCTGTCGACATAGATGTCACACTCACCGCGCAGCCGATCCGCTTCCGCGTGCGCCGAGTCCGCCAGGCGGGTGGCCTCGGCAGTGGCCGTGGCCACGATCTCCGTCTCCGACACAAGTCGCTGCTGCTCCTTGATGCCCTCCTGCACCGCCTTCTCGTAGGTCACGTTGCCGCTTTCGATCATCCGGTCGGCTTCGGCCTTGGCCCTACCAGTGGTCGCCTCGTACTCGCGTTTGGCAGTGGCGGCGATCCGACTGGCCTCTTCGCGGGCCTCTCCCACCACGCGTTCGCTGTGCTGCCGGGCTTCAGCGACCATTCGGTCGGCCTGCGACTTTGCGTCGGCGAGCAGTCGGTCGGCCTCCGCGCGGGCGTGGTTGACCATCGAATCGGCCTCGGCGTTGGCGGTCGACACCGTGGAGTCGCAGTGATCCTTGGCCTCGCGAAGCAGCGAGTCGCGGGCGTCGAGTACGTCCTGCGCATCGTCGAGTTCGCCGGGGATCGCGTCCTTGATGTCGTCGATCAACTCGAGGACGTCGCCGCGGGGCACTACACAGCCTGCGGTCATCGGCACGCCGCGCGCTTCTTCGACGATCGCACCCATTTCATCGAGCGCTTCAAAAACTCGGTACACGGCGACACCCTCCAGGCGTAGTTGACTGTGACCAGTGTGCCTGGTGTTACGTCTGTGACTCAGTTATCGGCACCGGTGTGTCGTTACTAATTGTTTTCTCGGAGCCTGCGGATCCAGATCGAGTGTGCAATCAGATCGCGATACGAGCCTTGTATCCGAGCGGTCGCCGCGACGATCTGAGCGCACAGCAGCGTGCGCGGGTGTGGGTCAGACCCGGGCGGCGAGCTTGGCTTGCAGGCGCGCGTTCACCGGTTCGGGCAGCAGTTCGGACACGTCACCGCCCAGCATCGCGACCTCTTTGGCCAGCGAGGATGACACGAAGGAATATTGCGGTGTCGTGGCGACGAAGAAGGTGTCGACACCTGCGATGTGCTTGTTCATCTGGGCCATCTGTAGCTCGTATTCGAAGTCCGTGCCGGTACGCAGACCTTTCACGATCGCTGTCAGGCCCCGCGCCTTGACGAAGTCGACGACGAGCCCCTGCCCCGACTCCACTCGCAGGTTCGGCAGATGAACCGTCGACTCCTCGATCAGGGCGATCCGCTCCTGGAGATTGAACATGCCCTGCTTGCTCGGGTTGACCAGCACTGCGATGATCAGCTCGTCGAACTGCGCCGCGGCCCGCTCGAAGATGTCTATGTGACCCAGGGTCACCGGGTCGAAGGATCCCGGGCACACAGCTCCACTCATGGGGGTCGACGCTAGCAGCGGCGAACCCGCACGGCGAGGAAACAACCTCCGGCGCCGTCAATCACGTTCGGCAAGCTCGATGCGAGTGTCCCCGTAGCGCCGGGCGTTCCACGCCGACCATCCATCCGGCCAGCCGAGCTCGGGACCCGACGCCGGGCGCTCCACCACTGCAACGGTGCCCGGCACGGTCCAGCCGCCGGAAACAAGAGCGGCGAGCATGTCGCCTACCTGCGCGTCATCGACCTCGTATGGCGGGTCGGCCAGCATCAGGTCCACCGGCCGGGTGGCGCCGGCGGCCAGTACCGCCCCCACCGTGCCGCGACGCACCGATGCGCCGGACACGCCCAGGGCCGCGATGTTCTGGGTGATCACCGCCGCCGCCCTGGCATCGGACTCCACGAACAGCGCCGATGCCGCACCCCTGGAGAGCGCCTCCAGACCCAGCGCGCCCGACCCGGCGTACAGGTCCAGCACGTGCAGCCCTGCGAAGTCGATCCGTGCCATCAAGAGGTTGAACACCGCCTCGCGCACCCGGTTGGCGGTAGGACGGGTACCTCGTCCGGACTTGTGCTGCGGCACCGTGATTCGGCGCCCCCCCAGCGCGCCGGCAACGATCCGGGTCAGTGTGATCCCCCAGTCGTCCCCTGCGCTTCGGGCGTGGGCCCATCGCTATCCCCCGCAAGCGGGAGGTGCCCCCTATCGACTGAACCGACCACCACCAGCAGATCACCGCCTTCCACCTGCGCGGTCGCCGCCACCGCGACTCGTTCGACGGTGCCCGGCTTGGGCGCGGTGATCGCCGCCTCCATCTTCATGGCCTCGATGGTGGCTATCGTCTGACCGGCCTCCACCGCATCACCGGCGGAGACGCCGACGGTGACCACACCGGCGAACGGGGCCGCGACGTGGTCGGGATTGTTGCGATCGGCCTTCTCGGCGGTGGGCACCTCGCTGGCCACGCTGCGGTCGCGGACCACAACCGGTCGCAGCTGACCGTTGATGATGCACATCACCGTGCGCATCCCACGCTCGTCGGGATCGGAGATCGCCTCAAGGCCGATCAGCAGCTCGACTCCACGTTCGAGGGTGACCCGGTGCTCGTCAGCGTGCCGCAGCCCATAGAAGAACTGGTTGGCCGACAGGCTGGAGGTATCACCATAGAGCTCGTGATGGGCCTCGAATTCCTTTGTCGGGCCAGGGAACAGCAGCCTGTTCAACGCGCCCTGACGCGGGGCTCCGGCTTGCGCCAGCGCCGCTTCGTCGGCCGCACTGAGTACGGCCTGCTGCTTGGCGGGGGCGCGGCCGACCAGTGCCTTGCTGCGCAGCGGCTCCGGCCAGCCGCCCGGGGGGTCGCCCAGCTCGCCCCGCAGGAAACCGATGACCGAGTCCGGAATGTCGAATCGCGCTGGATCCGAGGCGAATTCATCGGCGCTGACACCCGCGCCGACCAGGGCCAGGGCCAGGTCGCCGACGACCTTCGACGAGGGCGTCACCTTGACGAGTCGGCCCAAAATCCGATCGGCGCCGGAGTAGGCGACCTCGATTTCCTCGAAACGGTCACCCAGCCCCAACGCGATGGCCTGCTGACGCAGGTTGGACAGCTGGCCACCGGGAATCTCGTGGTCGTATACCCGGCCCGTGGGGGCGGGAATGGCAGAGGCCGCAACATCAAAGGGTGCGTAGACCTTTCGCAGCGCTTCCCAATAGGGCTCGAGTTCGCAGACCGCCGACAGTGACAGCCCGGTGTCGTACTTCGTGTGCGCCGTCGCCGCGACGATGGAACTCAGCGCAGGCTGGCTCGTCGTGCCGGCCAACGGCGCCGAGGCGCCGTCGACAGCGTTGGCGCCCGCCTGCCAGGCCGCCAGGTAGGTCGCCAATTGACCGCCGGGAGTGTCGTGGGTGTGCACGTGCACGGGTAGGTCGAATCTGCTCCGCAGGGCGCTGACCAGCATGGTGGCTGCCTGCGGGCGCAGCAGACCCGCCATGTCCTTGATCGCCAGCACATGCGCGCCGGCGTCCACGATCTGCTCGGCGAGCTTCAGATAATAGTCCAGCGTGTAGAGGTTCTCGGCGGGGTCGGACAGGTCCCCGGTGTAGGACATCGCGACTTCGGCCACAGCCGTGCCGGTTTGGCGCACGGCGTCGATCGCGGGCCGCATCGAATCCACCTTGTTGAGCGCGTCGAAGATCCGGAAAATATCAACGCCCACCGCGGTCGCTTCGTCAACGAAGGCATGGGTGACCGACTCCGGGTAGGGCGTGTAGCCGACGGTGTTTCGTCCGCGAAGCAGCATCTGAAGACAAATGTTCGGGATAGCTTCGCGCAGCGCCGCCAGTCTCTCCCAGGGATCCTCCTTGAGGAATCGGAGCGCGACGTCGTAGGTCGCGCCGCCCCAACATTCCAGGGACAGCAATTGCGGAGTCATCCGCGCGATGTAGGGCGCCACCATCACCAGGCTCGAGGTCCGGATTCGGGTCGCCAGCAGCGACTGGTGCGCGTCGCGGAACGTCGTGTCGGTGACGCCGACGGACTTCGATTCGCGCATCCACCGGGCGAACGCCTCGGGCCCCACCTCGCTGAGCAGGTGTTTACTGCCGCGCGGGGGCATGGCATTGAGGTCGATCTGGGGCAGTTTGTCCTGCGGGTAGACGGTGGATGGGCGGGGACCATGTGGTTGGTTGACCGTCACGTCGGCCAGGTAGCTGAGGATCTTGCTGCCGCGGTCGGCCGGCGAACGTGCGGTCAGCAGATAGGGCCGCTCCTCGATGAACGAGGTCGTGACCCGGCCGGCCCGGAAGTCGGGATCGTCGATGACCGCCTGCAGGAACGGGATATTCGTCGATACCCCCCGGACGCGGAATTCGGCCAGCGCCCGATGCGCACGCGCCACTGCCGCGTCGAAGTCCCGGCCTCGGCAGGTGAGTTTGACGAGCATCGAATCGAAGTGCGCGCCGATCTCGGCGCCCAGGTGCGCGCCCCCGTCGAGCCGGATGCCCGCTCCGCCCGGCGACCGGTATGCGGTGATACGTCCGGCGTCGGGACGGAAGCCGTTGGCCGGGTCCTCGGTGGTGATCCGGCACTGCAAGGCGAAACCCCTTGGTGCCGTGAACATGTCCTGAGCCAGGCCGAGGTCGGCGAGCGTCTCCCCGGAGGCAAGGCGCAGCTGACTGCCGACCAGGTCGACGTCGGTGATTTCCTCGGTGACGGTGTGCTCCACCTGGATTCGAGGATTGCATTCGATGAACACGTGATGCCCACGCTCATCAAGCAAGAACTCGACCGTGCCCGCGCACGAATAATCGATCTCGCGGGCGAACGCGACCGCGTCACCGCAGATCTTCTTCCGCAACTCCTCGGGCAGGTTCGGCGCCGGCGCGAGTTCGATCACCTTCTGGTGTCGGCGCTGGACGCTGCAGTCGCGTTCGAAGAGATGCATCACGTTGCCGGCGGTATCGGCAAGGATCTGCACCTCGATGTGGCGCGGATTGAGAACCGCCTGCTCGAGATAGACGATCGGGTCACCGAACGCGGACTCGGCCTCACGACTGGCGGCTTCGACCGCCTCGGCCAGCGCCGCGGGGTCGGTGACCCGGCGCATACCGCGACCGCCACCGCCCGACACCGCTTTGACGAACAGCGGGAACTCCATGTCGCGGGCGGCGGCGAGAAGTTCGTCGACCGATGCCGAGGGGGCCGACGATGCCAGAACCGGAAGCCCGGCCGTGCGCGCCGCGGCGATCGCCCTGGCCTTGTTTCCGGTCAGCTCCAGCACACCGGAGCTGGGGCCCACGAACGTGATGCCCGTGGCCGCGCACGCCGCGGCCAGTTCCGGGTTCTCCGAGAGGAAGCCATAACCCGGGTAGACCGCATCGGCGCCGGCCTGGGTGGCCACCCGGATGATCTCATCGACCGACAGGTAGGCCCGAACCGGATGGCCGATCTCGCCGATCTGGTAGGACTCGTCAGCCTTCAACCGGTGCTGAGAGTTGCGATCCTCATACGGGTACACCGCGACCGTCGCGATACCCATCTCGTAGGCGGCGCGAAACGCACGGATGGCGATCTCGCCGCGATTCGCGACGAGAACTTTGGAAATCCGACCAGCCACGGTTCACTCTAACCGTTGCGAAACCTCCCACCCCCGAGGTTCGGCGACAATCAGATCAGAGTCGACCAGTAGTTCCAGAAGCGCACCAGAATCAGCAGAGTCACCGCGGTGAACCACAACGCCACCAGCGACCAGCGCCAGGTGTAGAGCGCCCTGACCAGGCTTGAGCCGCTGTTCTGGGGTGCTAACGCGATTGACGCGGCCACCACCAGAAGCGGGATCGTCACGGCCCAGACCACCATGCAGTACGGGCACAGCGCGCCGATCCGGTACAGGCTCTGGAAGATCAGCCAATGCACGAATACGGTGCCCAACAGCGCGCCGGTGGCCAAACCCGCCCAATACCAGCGCGGCAGCCTCACCCCCGCCACAGCAAGCACGCCCGTCACCAGCGCGACGGAAAAGGCGACGACTCCGATCAACGGGTTGGGGAAACCGAATAATGACGCCTGCGGTGTGATCATCACCGATCCGCACGACAGAACCGGGTTGATGCTGCAGGTCGGCACGTAGTCGGGGTTGATGAGGATTTCGATCTTCTCGATCGTCAGGGTCAGGGCCGCCAGCAGCCCGACGGCACCGGCGATGAGCACCCACAACGCGCTGCTTCGGCCGACCTCGACCCCTGGGCGGTCGGCGCCCGACGGTTCGATCGCCGACGCTATCGGGTTGGGCGCCGAGTCGGTCACCGTCACGATGCCGGAGCGGGTGCGGGCTCGGGCGCCACCGCATCGAGGGCGGGCACGTCACCGACGATCTCCCTCACCTTGGCGACCAGCGCATCCGGAGTGCTGTATTCGTACTCCTCACCGTTGATGCGTATCGACGGCGTGGACTTGATTCCGGTGGCCGCGGCCAGGCCGCCGACCATGTCGATGTAGGTGCCCTTGTCGATGCATTCGGGAACGGTTCCGCCTGCACCGGCCTGGCGTGCGATCTCGATGAGACGATCGTTGTCCGGATAGTTAGCGCCCACTTCGCTGGGCTGCTGCGAGAACAGCGCGGCATGGAACCGTCGGAATGCGTCGACCGATTCGTCGGCCACGCAGTAGGCCGCGGCACCGGCGCGCGCCGGATAGTTCTGGTTCTGCGGATGGTCCAGGATGGCAACCATGTAGTAGTCGGCGGCGATCGCGCCGGAGTCGATGAGCTTGCCGATGGTCGGGCCGAACTGCTCCTCCATGGTGGCGCAGTGCGGGCACAGGAAGTCCTCGTACATAGACACCACGACTTTGGGCTCCTCGGTGCCTTCCTTCTTGATCAGGCTGCTCGACTCCACCCTGACGGATCTTTCCTCACCTGCGGTGGGTTTTTCGTCGGCGGACATCACGATATAGAGCACCAGTGCGACCGCGAAGATCACCACGACGGCGGTCAGACCGACCTGCACGAAGATGTTGCGCTTGCGATCGGCTGCCTTCAGGTCGTAGCGCGCGTTTTTCTTGGGTTTGGAAGCCACGGCACACAGAGTACCGGCGTGGCCTGCCGCAGTTAGCGGGCGCGGGTCAGATGCGCGCGCATGGCCGAGATGACCTCGGCTGTGGCGGCGGCGCTGAAACCGCCCAACGGGAAGAAGTTGACGAAGCCGTGCACCAGAGATCCGTACTCCCGATAGTCGACGGGTACCCCCGCCCGGCGCATGGCGTCGGCGTATTCTCGGCCCTCGTCGCGCAGCGGATCGAAGCCGGCGGTGACGACCAGCGCCGGCGGCAACCCCGACAAATCGTCGGCCAGTAGCGGCGACACCCGCGGGTCGGCACCTTCGACCTGCGCGTCATTGAGGTAGCGATCGGCGAACCACTCGATATCACGCCTGGTGAGGAAGAAGCCGCGGGCGAACAGTGTGCGCGAGCGGGTCTGCCCGTAGATGTTGGTCATCGGATAGAACAACAGCTGCAACACCGGTAGCGGCGCCTTGTCGGCGCGGGCCCGAAGCGACACCACTGCAGCCAGGTTCCCGCCCGCACTGTCACCGCCTACCGCCACGCGCTGCCCATCGGCGCCCAATTCGGCGGCGTGCTCGCAGGCCCACAAGTAGGCGGCATATGCGTCCTCGGAGCCGGCGGGGGCCGGGTGCTCGGGCGCCAGCCGGTAGTCCACCGACAGCACGTGGGTGCGTCCCTCCAGGCAGATCTGGCGGCACAGGTCATCGTGGGTGTCGATGCTCCCGATCACGTGGCCCCCGCCGTGGTAGAAGACCAGCAGCGGTGCCGCGGGTTCGTCGGTGCGGTAGTGCCGAGCCCTGATCGGGCCCACCGCACCGGTCACGGTGAGATCGGTGACCGCGGAGACCGGTATCCGCTTCTTGAAGCTGCCTGCCAGCTGTTCGAGGTGAGCACGCGCGGTGGCGACGTCCTCGTCGGCGACGAGGCCGTCGAGCCCGAGCGCCTGCTGACCGGCGAGCATCAACTGCAGCGTCGTATCCAGGGTGTTGCCGTCGAAGGTGATCGAACGCCCACCCAGCAGTAACCGCTTGACGCGATCCGGGATGTGCGGCAACCCCCGCAGTGTCACAGCGGCGACCTTGTTGACGACCGCGTCCCTGGCGCGGACCCCGTTCGCGTTCTGCGTCATGTCTGCTCCATCGTTCGGCCGGACCTTACCGCCGGGAAACGGGGCGAAACTCCCGGGCAGCCCAGTGATTAGGCGACTTACCCACACGGCAATATAGTCATCGGCAGAACCGGCGTCCGAACCGCACCGCCAGTGCTGAACGCCGGGATCCGACCGGAAGAGCATTCCATTTCAGCAGGGTAGGTGACATGAGCTCCGCGGCAGCAATTCCCTCCGTCACGCTCAATGACGACAACACGATGCCGGTGATCGGTCTCGGCGTGGGTGGCCTGTCGGATTCCGATACCGAAGCCGCCGTCCTGGCCGCGCTGGCGGCAGGCTACCGACTGATCGACACGGCGGCTGCCTACGGCAACGAGGAGGCGGTCGGACGCGCGATCGCCGAGTCCGGGGTGCCGCGCGACGAATTGTTCATCACGACGAAGCTGTCCATCGAAGACCAGGGCTTTCAGGCTTCGCAGGACTCCGTCAAGGCCAGCCTCACCCGGCTTGGGCTCGATTACGTAGACCTCTACCTCATCGAATGGCCTGCCACCGAGCTCGGCAAATACGTCGACAGCTGGGGCGGCATGATGAAGTCCCGATCGGTCGGCGACATCCGCTCGATCGGCCTCAGCAACTTCCACGCCCCGGCGCTCGACGACATCATCAGCCTGTCGTACTTCACCCCCGCGGTGAACCAGCTCGAACTGCATCCGCTGTTGAACCAGGCCGAACTTCGTGCGATCAACGCCGAGCACAGCATCATCACCGAGGCGTACTGCCCGCTGGGCGCCGGCAACCTGCTGGACAACGCGGCGGTCACCGCGATCGCCGAGGAACACGGGAAAACGTCGGCTCAGGTGCTTATTCGGTGGAGCCTGCAGCTGGGCAATGTCGTCATCCCGCGCTCTTCGTCGCCGGAGCGGATCAAGTCCAACCTCGACGTGTTCGGGTTCGAATTGTCCGATGATCAGCTGTCCAGCCTCAACGGACTGCATGTCGGCACCCGGTTCCACCCGGATCCTGAGACCTACACCGGCAGCTGATCCCGCGAGTTCAGCGTCCCTCGAATACCGGTGGCCGGCGTTCCAAGAACGCGCCGAAGCCCTCAGCGGCGTCGCGGCTGGTCAGCACTTTCTGATTCCAGCTGTACAGGGCCGCGGCGGCAGCATCCCGGGACGCACGCTCGGCGGCCCGTGCGGATGCCAGCGCAGCCTGCACGGCAAGCGGGGCGTTCGCGGCAATCAGCCCGGCGACCTCAACCGCCCGTTCCAGATGCCGGCCTTCGGGTACCACCTCGCTGATGAGGCCTACAGCCAGCGCTTTGTCGACATCGAAGCGTTCAGCAGTGAGCAGAAATCGCATACCGGCGGCGCCGAGTCGGGCCGGCAACCGAAATGTCGCCCCACCCAGCGGAAAGATACCCCGCGCCACCTCGAGCTGAGCGAAACGGGTGCCCTCGGCGGCTACGGCAACTTGCGAGGCCAGGGCCAACTCGATGCCCAGCGTGTTGCAGGCCCCGTGGACCGCAACGACGACCGGTTTCGGGCAGGGCTCGCCGAAGAAGTCCCAGGGATCGTAGCCGTCTGCGGGAAGTACCGCTTTGGGGTCGCCCGTGGCCACCATCGGCGCCACCGACGCCAGATCCAGCCCGGCGGTGAACAGCCGACCATGTCCATAGATCACCCCGACGCGAAGGTGATCGGAGTCGGCCAACCGCCGTAACGCCCGACTCACCGTCGCGATCACCTCGAGGTTCCACAGGTTGTGCTCATCGGGCCGGTTCACCCCGATGAGCAGCAGCGGCCCTTCTTCATCGAGGGAAACCGACCCCACTGTGTAATCGGTGGAATCGGTGGAATCGGTGATCTCGTCGGACATGGCTTCACCGTCGCATGCCCGAGCGTCCGCCGAATCCAATCAGGCAAACCAGGCTCGTCGACCAATGCGTTAGCAACTGCTAACGTATTGAGGGTGCCCGACATGCTGGAAGTCGCCGCCGAGCCGACCCGGCGCCGGTTGTTGCAGCTACTGGCCTCCGGCGAACACACCGTCAGCCAATTGGCCTCGCAATTTCCGGTCACCCGCTCGGCAATATCGCAGCACCTTGCCATCCTTGCCGAGGTCGGCCTGGTCTCGGCCCGCAAGCAGGGGCGAGAACGGCACTACCGGCTCCTGGAACGCGGGGTGCAGCGGCTGCGCATCCTTTTCGAGACGTTCTGGAGCGACGAACTCGACCGGCTCGTCACCGACGCCGCCCAGCCCACATCACCACGAGGAGACAACGCCATGCCGTTCACGAAATCAGTTCTAGTACAACTGAATCCGGCCGAAACATTCGCTCTCATCACCGAGCCCGACAGACTGCGGCGCTGGATGACAATCGCCGCGCGGGTGGAACTGCGCGCCGGCGGAGAATACCGGTGGACGGTGACCCCGGGTCACACCGCGGCGGGCGAGTTCATCGAGGTGGACCCGGGCCGACGGGTGGTCTTCACCTGGGGCTGGGAGGACGGCGGCGATCCGTTGCCCGGCGGCTCCGCGGTAACGGTGACGCTGACGCCCGTCGACGGTGGCACCGAAGTGCGACTGGTCCACGAAGGACTGACCGATGACCAGGCAGCGCGCCACGCCGAGGGGTGGAACCACTTTCTCGAACGGTTGGTGACCGCCGGTCGACGGGGCGACGCCGGTCCCGACGAATGGGCGGCGATACCCGACACGATCGACGAACTGACCAGCGCCGAAGCCACGCTGGCGGTCCTGCAGCATGTCCTGCGCGGGTTGGATCACGCCGCACTCGGTAGCCAAACGCCGTGCACGCAGTTCGACGTTTCGCAGTTGGCCGACCACCTGATCGGATCGATCACCTCCATCGGCGCCGCCGCAGACGCACAGATGCCGACCCGAGATACCAGCGCACCGCTGGAGACCCAGGTGGCCGACGCCGCCCGGGCGGCACTTGAGGCCTGGTGGCGCCGGGGGGTGGACGGAACCGTTCCGCTGGGGTCCTCGGAGATTCCGGCAGCCATCATGGCCGGGGTCATGTCGATTGAATTCCTGGTCCACGCCTGGGATTTCGCACAGGCCACCGGACGCGAAGTCGTGGTTTCCGAGCCGGTGTCCGAATACGTTCTGGGTCTGGCCCCCAAGGTCATCACACCGCATACGCGCGGCTTCGCCGGCTTCTCCGAGGCCGTGCCAACCGCACCCGACGCCAGTGTCCTCGATCAGCTCATCGCCTTCACCGGTCGCCAACCGGCCGTCGCTCGAGAATCCGCCAAATAGCGAGAGGTTGGATCGCGTCGCCACGAAACCGCTCAACATCCCGCCAGTCGGTCGCAATGCGGTGTTGATCGACTCGCGGAAGGCAGTGTTCAGCGAGCTCACGCCTGCCTCCCCCGGGGTAACCGGGGGCTAAAGCGCCCTACCGGGTCGGAATGTGGGCATTCGGGGCAGCCGGTAATGTTCGTACCGTGGGAACACCGACGTCACGTGCGCGCTGGTTGCGCGGCGCTTTGGTCGGCGTGACATCAGCCGTACTGACGGTGGGTGCTCACGCCACTGCCGGCGGCGGCATTCCCAACGGCGGCGCGTTGATCATCTCGCTGTTGATCTGCGCAGCCCTGGGCTCGATGGTGGGCTGCCTGCGGCTGGAGGGCCGGGGCGCCAGATGGCTGGGAACCGCGACTGCGCTGGGTGCTGCACAGTTACTGGGGCACCTCACCCTGATGGCGACCGGCCACCAACACTATGGCAACCAACACTATGGCGGCGGCGAACTCGCGCTCAGCCCCTCGATGATCGCAACTCACACCGGCGCGGCCGTGATCCTCGCCGTCGCGATCGCCGCAGCAGAATACCTGTATGTGGTGTGCTCGTCGGTGCTGTGCTGGCTGCGCCTGTTTGCACTGACTGAAGGCGCACGCGCCGCACGGGCGACGCGCGCAGTTGCACGAGACTTCGTCGCACAATCGGTGTTGCGGTGTAGGGGCGTGGGAATGCGTGCCCCACCAGTGGGTTCCGCCGTCGTCTAGCTTCGACCCCCCCGGTAGCTTCTGCCCGGATAACTTCCGCGGCGCCTCAATGTTGCCCTTCTCGGGACCGGGCCGTTGCCAGACGCCGCACAGTCCTTGACACGACTCCGCACCGGAGCACATCGCACATCGGCGAGAAATCGATGTCGACTGATGTTTCAACTTTCCCCAACTAGCCGAGAGAATCTCATGTCTGACAACAGAATCCGGACTACCGTCGGCGCTGCCCTGGCCGCTGCGACGCTGATCAGTTCCGGTTGCACCTCATCAACAGGGCATCAAGAGGAGTCGATGGCCTCCACCGTGACGATCAAGGACCAGTGGGCCAGCTCGGCCGACATGGAAATGGCCGCGGTATTCGGCACGCTCACCAACACCGGACATCACGAAGCTCGCATCGTGGCCGGCGAATCACCGATGGCG
>JAHZIT010000074.1 GCA_022601275.1 Actinomycetes bacterium | reverse complement strand
CGACCGCTTCCGGTCTGGTCATCCCCGACACCGCCAAGGAGAAGCCGCAGGAAGGCACCGTCGTCGCAGTTGGCCACGGCCGCTGGGATGAGGACGGCGACAAGCGGATTCCTCTGGAAGTGTCGGAGGGCGACGTGGTCATCTACAGCAAGTACGGCGGCACCGAGATCAAGTACAACAACGAGGAGTACCTGATCCTGTCGGCCCGTGACGTGCTGGCTGTCGTTAACAAGTAAGCGAATCGTGTTCCGCCCCGGACGTTCCCCCAACAGGGTGATGTCCGGGGCGGCACTCGTCATATCCCTTTTTCCTCATACCCCGTCTCTAGGGAAAGAAATCCATGAGCAAGCAGATTGAGTTCAACGAAACCGCGCGCCGCGCGATGGAGTCCGGCGTCGACAAGCTCGCCGACGCTGTCAGGGTCACGCTAGGCCCGCGCGGTCGCCACGTGGTGCTCGCCAAAGCGTACGGCGGGCCGACGGTCACCAACGATGGCGTGACCATCGCCCGCGAAATCGATCTCGAGGATCCTTTCGAGAACCTCGGCGCCCAACTGGTGAAGTCGGTGGCCACCAAGACCAACGATGTCGCGGGCGACGGCACCACCACCGCCACCGTGCTGGCCCAGGCGATGGTCAAGGCCGGCCTGCGTAATGTCGCCGCCGGCGCCAACGCCATCGCACTCGGGGCGGGTATCTCGAAGGCCGCCGACGCGGTGTCCGAGGCGCTGCTGGCCGGGGCGACCCCGGTCACCGACCAGAAGGCGATAGCTCAGGTCGCCACGGTGTCGTCCCGCGACGACGAGGTGGGCGAGCTGGTCGCCCAGGCGATGACCAAAGTCGGCCACGATGGCGTGGTGTCGGTAGAGGAGTCTTCGACGCTGTCCACGGAGCTGGAGATCACCGACGGTGTCGGCTTCGACAAGGGCTACATCTCGGCGTACTTCGTGACCGACTTCGACACCCAGCAGGCCGTGCTGGAGGACGCGCTGGTGCTGCTGCACCGCGACAAGATCAGCTCGCTACCCGACCTGCTGCCGCTGTTGGAGAAGGTGGCCGAGAGCGGCAAGCCGATGCTCATCGTCGCTGAGGACGTCGAAGGTGAGGCCCTGTCGACGCTGGTCGTCAACGCGATCCGCAAGACACTCAAGGCCGTCGCGGTCAAGGCGCCATTCTTCGGTGACCGCCGCAAGGCGTTCCTCGATGACCTCGCGATCGTGACCGGTGGTGAGGTCATCAACCCCGACGTGGGTCTGGTGCTGCGTGAGGTTGGCCTGGAGGTTCTGGGCACAGCCCGCCGCGTCGTCGTCGACAAGGACAGCACGGTCCTCGTGGACGGCGGTGGCACCAAGGATGCCGTTGCCGCCCGCGCCGCCCAGTTGCGGTCCGAGATCGAGGGCAGCGACTCGGATTGGGATCGCGAGAAGCTCGAGGAGCGGTTGGCCAAGCTGGCCGGCGGGGTCGCCGTGATCAAGGTCGGCGCGGCCACCGAGACCGATCTGAAGAAGCGCAAGGAAGCCGTTGAGGACGCTGTTTCCGCAGCCAAGGCAGCGGTCGAGGAGGGCGTCGTGGTTGGTGGGGGCGCCGCGCTCGTGCAGTCCCGGGGCGTCCTTGCGAAGCTGCGCGAGTCACTCTCCGGCGACGAGGCCCTCGGTGTGGACGTGTTCTCGGCGGCGCTGTCGGCACCGCTGTACTGGATCGCCGCGAACGCCGGACTGGACGGGGCGGTCGTGGTGAGCAAGGTCTCCGGGATGCCGGCCGGGCAGGGCTTCAACGCCGCAACCCTGGCCTACGGCGACCTGATCGCCGACGGGGTCATCGACCCGGTGAAGGTCACCCGATCAGCGTTGCTCAACGCGGCGTCGGTGGCGCGGATGATCCTGTCCACCGAGACCGCGGTCGTCGACAAGCCGGAAGAAGAAGAGGATGATGACCATGGCCACGGGCATGGTCACTCGCACTAGTATCACGCTGTAATGAGACGCCCCCGGCCTAATGGCCGGGGGTGTTTTCTTTGGTGTGCCGCCGGTTGGGGGGTGCCGTCGCTTGGGGTGCTGTCGGTTGGGTAACGCAGCGGCGGGGAATCCTTGAGTTCACCGCAGCAGCGTTACGCAACTGCTCCATCGGGCGATCTGGCTGTCGGCGCCGTACGCAACCCGCGCCGTGGGCGCCGATAGCACCCCGCGCCGTGGGTGCCGGACGCAACCCGCGCCGTGGGCGCCGTACGCAACCCGCGCCGTGGGCGCCGTGCGCAACCCGCGCCATGGGCGCCGTGCGCAACCCGGGCCCCGGGGGGCCGATGGCACCCCCACCGGGCGCGGGCAACGTGCCGGTGACCTTTCAGGCGCTGCGGCGGATTCCCCGCTCTAGGAGCAGCTAACGCTCAGACGCACTGGGAGGGTTGACCCGGAGCGTCTTTGCATTCGGGTGCGGTTTCGGTGACGCTGCCCCGCGATGGGGAGCGCCGGCCCGCCCTGGGCGCGGCTCACTGGTTGGAATCCGGGTCGCGGCGGACGCGCCCGCGGATCACCGCGATGCCGGCAAACGGCAGCGAGATCGTCGCTGGTAGATGAGGCCAACGGCCACCGATGCCGCCGGGCTCCGCTGCCCTGAGGTCGTCCAAGCCGCCGAACATTGCCGGGAGCCGCTCCCGGGTGAGGGATTGGTTCACTTCACCCGAGACAGCGTCAGCACCCTCGGATATCCCGGACCGCACCATCGACCTCTCGGAGCAGCCCAGGCCAACTTGCACCCACTCATCTTCCAACCGTTGGACGCGATGTCGAGCACCCAGGATCGAACAGAAACGCAACCTGCCCTGAACGGTGAGTCTCACAGGGGAATTGAGTCTCACGGGGGAATAGGGTGAATCCACTTGATAAGGGGACGAATAATGGAGACTCAGGCGGTGCTGGTCCATGGCACCAACGCTGGTCCGTGGACGATGGCGAATTTCGAACAGCACTTCGCTGACCTGGGTTGGCGATGTCTGAGTCCCACTTATCGCCATCACGACAAAGTAGGATCCGCCGATACCGCGGATTTGCTCACCGGAGTCAGCATTTCCGACTACGTGGAAGACATTGCCGCCGTCGTTTCTGAGTTGGAGACAGAACCGGTCATCGTCGGGCATTCGCTCGGCGGTGTGATTGCACAACAGTTGGCCGCCCGTGGACTCGCCCGGGCGATCGTCCTGCTCAACGGCAGCATCAATTGGGGAGTTCTGCCCACAACCGATGACGAGCGTGCGTTGGCCAAGTCATTGATGTCCGCCGGGGCTTTCTGGGAAGGCACCCTCTTGCCGGATTTCGACACCATGTCCAAATTCGGGCTCAATATGCTCGACCCGGCCGAGCAACGACGCGTCTTCGACCGCCTGGGACCCGAGTCGGGCCGGGTCATGTTCGAACTGTTCTTCTGGATCTTCGACGAAAACCAAACCACCAGAATCGATTATCAGAACATCACCTGTCCCGTGCTCATGGTGTCGGGATCCGAAGATCTGGCGATCCCACCGTCGACGTCGCGTGTCATCGCACAGCAGCATGGTTCTAACGCGACGTTTCACGAGGCAAAGGGTTTCGGACACTATCTGACCCTTGAGCCGAACTGGCGCCAGATTGCCGACCTGTGTGCTGGCTGGCTGGCCGACACGGTGAATTGAAGATCGGCAACCGGCCGTTGGTACGCCCGCGCACAGCGGTAGCGCGCCGGTGACGTATCAGGCGCTGCGGCGAATGCCCCGCTTCAGGATCAGCTCGCGCTCGGACTCACTGAGGCCGCCCCAGATGCCGTAGGGCTCGCCGACGGACAGTGCGTGGGTGCGGCACTGGGTGATCACCGGGCAGCTGCGGCACATCTGCTTGGCCCGCATCTCCCGATGTGCGCGGGCGCGCCCGCGCTCGCCATCAGGGTGAAAGAACATCGAGGACTCGGCTCCGCGACACAGACCGGCCATCTGCCAATCCCAGATGTCGGCGTTCGGACCGGGTAGCTCTTGCGGCTGTGGCACTGGAAACCCCTTTTCTATGCATCCAGATCGCTTACGCGACAGACGTTGTGGGTCGTAGTACAGAGTCGTAGTACAGATCCGAGTGCAGTCGCCGATGACTACTCGTGATCACAACGTAGAAGGGCGTCGGAATCGCCGTCAACTGCCGGGTGCTGTGGATAACTGCAGCGCAACGGGCAGGAATTTACATCGTGTTCATCCGTGCGACGCGAGGTCGTCGAATTGGTGTTGGCGAATGCCGCGCAGTGCGAAATGAGCAGCCGTTTCTGCCTATGAGTTCCCAGCGTGCCGCTTTGTATGTCCGCGTTTTTCTGGAGGCGGTTGACCCGAAGGTAACGCGGATATCACGAACTGTTAACCGACATGGTTCTCAAAGCGTCCCGACTTGATAGCGTCCCCAGCCGATGACTACCAGCCCCGCCCGCGCCGCCACCGTCGGGATAGACAGCGCGGCATTCGGCAGCGATCCCGGGCGGTGGCCGCTACCGCCTGCCGTGACGCCATATGAGCTGTGGTTGCGCGCGGTCGCCGCAGGTGCCCAGGGCCGTTACGCCAGCGCGCTCTCCGACCTGGACCGACTCCAGCGGGGTGCGACGCCCGGCCCGCTCGCCTCGCTGGCTCTCAGTACGCGGGCGTCGTTCCTTCGCCAGCTCGGATGGCATGACAGAGCCCGTTCGCTGGACGGCCAAGCGGTGGCGCTGGCCGATGCTGCGACCTCGGCGGCTGATGCCCTCATCGGACTGGCCGCCGACGCACTGGGTGTGGGCAGGTTTGCTGCCTCGGCACGGGCACTGCAGCGGGCGGCAGATGTGGTCGCCGATTCGACGGCGGCGCGCCTGCCCGTGCGGTTGTCGTGGGTGTCGGCCGAACTCGCGATGGTCACCGGGAACGGCGTGTCCGCAGTCGCCGACGCCGAACGTGCTTCTCAGCTAGCTGCGACTCTCGATTCAGTGCGGCACGCCGTCAAATCCCGGGTCGTCCTGGCTGCGGCGCTGTGCAGTAGGGGTGACATCGACGCGGCGCGCCGGGAGGCGGATGAGGCGTTGCGGCAGACCGGATCGTTCGGCCTGGTTCCGCTGCGATGGGCGGTGGCCTCGTTGCTCGCGGACATCGGCAGTGAAGAGCATTCTCAGGCCGAACTCGCCGCCCTGCGCGACGAGTCTGCCGAAACCGTTAAAAGAAGGGGCGGCGTGTGGCGCCCGCGCTAACCGGGTTGTGGCCGATCTGGTCGTTATTGTTTAGCTGAGCCGCACCGCAAAGTGGGGCCACCTGCCCGCCGGCAGAACCACTTCCCCCCCGCCGGGATGTGTCCTCGACGTAACGCTGGAGTTATCAACCGCGATGACAATTTCGGGAGAACGTCTCGATTCTGTCGTTGCTGATGCAGTGAATGGCGATCGGGGCGCACTCCGGGAGGTGCTGGAGACCATCCGCCCCATCATCGTCCGGTATTGCCGGGCGAGGGTGGGGGCAACGGAGCGTAGCGGTCTCTCAGCAGATGACGTTGCTCAGGAGGTGTGCTTGGCTGCCATCACAGCGCTGCCGCGCTACAAGGATCAGGGACGACCGTTCCTGGCCTTCGTCTACGGCATCGCTGCACACAAGGTCGCTGACGCCCACCGTGCGAACGCGCGCAACAAGTCCGATCCGATGGACGTCGTTCCGGAGCGCTCCACCAATGAGGCGGGGCCCGAGCAGTTGGCGATCGACTCCGAGCAATCGGCCCGGATGAAAGAACTGCTGCAGATTCTTCCGGAAAAGCAGCGGGAGATTCTGGTCCTGCGCGTGGTCGTCGGTATGAGCGCCGAGGAGACCGCGGAGGCCGTCGGCAGCACCGCAGGAGCAGTGCGAGTCGCGCAGCACCGCGCACTGGCACGCTTGAAGACAGAGATCTCGGCGGCGGGAGGTGACCATGCCTGATTTCGGACGCTGGACTTCCAACGGCGGGGACCCCTCGCTCAACGAGATCAACCGCACCGATCAGTTCCTCGACGCGCTGGCATCGCAGCAGCCGGCTTACCCGACCGATCACGACGAAGCCGAGCTGGCGAACCTGCTGGCAGGCTGGCGCGACGACGTCCGCGAGACCCCAGCGGCCGCGCTCGTGACGACCGACGAAGCCGCCCGGATTCTGGAGCGTGGATCCGGCGGGGGCCGTCGCCGTTTCTCACTGGCAGTGGTGGGTTCTGCGGCCGCCGCAGTACTTTGCATCGGCGGCTTCGGCGCGATAATCAGTGGCGTGGGCCCCGGAGATGCGCTGTACGGGTTGCGCACCATGTTTTTCGGTGACCAGGCGACGCGAGACGACGCGGTGGTGCTGGCTGCCCAGACCGAGATGGCGCAGGTTCAGGAGCTCATCGATGAGGGTGACTGGCAGGGTGCTCAGGCCAAGCTGGAGACCGTCACCACCACCGTCGCTACGGTGAATGATTTTGAGCGCAAAGAAGAACTGGTCACTCAGTGGCAGGAGTTGACGGTCAAGGTCGAAGCTCAGGATGCGGCTGCCACCGTCGTTCCCGGCTCACCGCTACCCACCTTCCCAGAAGTGCCAGTGGTGGACTTCGATCCAGCGACGCTCACCACCGCGCCGTCGGATACATCGGTCCTGCTGGAGACGACTGCGCCCTCGGAGGCCACCCAGCCTTCGGTGACCACAGCGCCGTCGGAGGCGGTCCAGCCTTCGGGCACGACCCAGCCTTCTGAGGCGGCCCAGCCTTCGCTGACCACCGCGCCTTCTGAGGCGGCCCGGACTCCGGGGACGACTCAGCCGTCGGAGGCGGCCCAGCCTTCGCTGACCACAGCGCCTTCCGAGGCGGCTGCGGCTGCGGAGACGACCGGGGCCTCGGGGACCACCGCGCCTTCCGAGGCGGCTGCGGCTGAAGAGGCAACAGCACCTTCGGGGACGGCCTCACCGACACAGACCAGTTCGGCTCGCACCGCGCCACCGTCTTCGACTGTGTCGCCGTCTGCGACGACGACGCAGTCATCCGTGCCCACCACCTCGACGTCGGTCGCGGCTGAATCGTCTGCTGCGGCGCCATCGTCGGCCCCGGCGGTGTCGTCATCGCCCGCTGCAGCGCCGTCGTCCGCGGCGGTGCCTTCGTCGTCGCCTGCGGCGGCCGTACCGTCGCCCACTGTGACCTCGGTGCCCGCGCCGGCAACGACGAACCAAGCCCCCGCGGTACCGTCATCGGCACCTGCGCCGGCATCAACACCTGCGCAGATCCCGACCACCACGACGCTGATCGAGCAGCCGTAGCGCGGCGAAACAGAGTTGAATGTGCGGGTGCTGACGCGAAGGTCGCGCTCAGCTCTCAGCGATACGCGACTCAGCTATCAGCGATAACCGTCGGATTCCGAAGCCGCCTCGTTGAGGGAGGCGTCGGCGTAACCGCGGCAATAGTCCCACGTCACGTAGGAATCGGGTTCGGGATCGAATGCCGGTTCGTGCGGACGGACGGTGCCGTCCACGAGAAGTTGCAGCAGGTTCGCACGCAGCATGTCCCAATCGTGATAGTGGTCTTGCTGGCAGTCCTCACAGCAGACCACGAGACCGCTAATTCCCTTGTGCGCCAACAAAGCTTCGTAGACCGCGAGATCGGCGAGGTCGGCTTCGACCGCCATGCGCTCCTGCGCGTCCAGCGGTTGTCCAGGCTCCAGGTCATCTAATGCCCCCGACGGATCGGCCGGGTCGTCGGCAAACGGGTCGGGAGGCAATCCTGGTGGCAGGTGGTCTCGCACGACCCCAAGACTACGCAGACCCCCAGGTATCGCGCCAGCGCTTGAGCGGCACGTCGGGGGAACCGAAACCACACGCAGGTTGGCCGATAAGATGTGGCATTCAGGTCGGGTCTGCGCCTGGCCGCATCTGTTACTGGAGGCTCATCCCAATGTCGATACCCACGTCGATGGCCGAAAGCAGTATCCCCATCGCCGTCCCGGTGCCCACCGGGGGTGACGATCCCGCCAAGGTGGCGATGCTGGGGCTCACTTTCGACGATGTTCTGTTGCTGCCCGCCGCATCAGATGTGATTCCCGCCACAGCGAACACCTCCAGCCAGCTCACCCGCCGCATCCGGCTGAAAGTCCCTCTGGTGAGTTCGGCCATGGACTCCGTCACCGAGTCGCGCATGGCGATTGCGATGGCGCGCGCCGGGGGTATGGGCGTGTTGCACCGCAACCTTCCGGTGGCCGAACAGGCTGGGCAGGTCGAAACCGTCAAGCGATCCGAGGCCGGGATGGTCACCGACCCGGTGACCTGTGCGCCGGACAACACTCTGGCCGAGGTCGACGCCATGTGCGCCCGGTTCCACATCTCGGGCCTGCCTGTGGTCGACGAGCGTGGGCAGCTCGTCGGGATCATCACCAACCGTGACATGCGCTTCGAGGTCGACCAGTCCAAGGCGGTCGCGGAGGTGATGACCAAGGCGCCGCTGATCACCGCCCAGGAGGGGGTTTCAGCCGAGGCCGCGCTGGGGTTGCTGCGGCGCCACAAGATCGAGAAGCTGCCGATCGTGGACGGCCGCGGGAAGCTCACCGGGCTCATCACCGTCAAGGACTTTGTCAAAACCGAGCAGTTCCCGCTGGCCACCAAGGATAGTGACGGCCGGCTGCTGGTCGGTGCCGCGGTGGGCGTGGGCGAGGACGCCTGGGTCCGTGCGATGGCGCTCACCGATGCCGGCGTCGACGTGTTGGTGGTGGACACCGCGCACGCCCACAACCGCGGCGTCCTTGAGATGGTGCGCCGACTCAAGGCCGTCGTCGGAGATCGCATCGATGTCGTCGGCGGTAATGTCGCCACCCGCGCCGCGGCCGCCGCACTGGTGGACGCCGGTGTGGATGCCGTCAAGGTGGGCGTCGGTCCCGGCTCGATCTGCACCACAAGGGTGGTCGCCGGTGTCGGTGCGCCGCAGATCACCGCGATCATGGAGGCAGTGGCGGCCTGTCGTCCGTATGGAGTCCCGGTGATCGGCGACGGTGGGCTCCAGTACTCCGGCGACATCGCCAAGGCGCTCGCGGCTGGTGCATCCACCACAATGCTGGGGTCGCTGCTGGCTGGCACCGCAGAGTCGCCCGGAGACCTGATCCTCGTCAACGGCAAGCAGTTCAAGAGCTACCGCGGCATGGGTTCGCTCGGGGCGATGCAGGGCCGCGGGGCCGGGGGATCGGCCGGAGGCAGTTCCCGGGGCTCTTTTTCAAAGGACCGCTACTTCCAGGACGACGTGCTGGCCGAAGACAAGCTCGTGCCCGAGGGCATCGAGGGAAGGGTGCCCTTCCGAGGGCCGCTTTCGACGGTCATCCATCAGCTCACCGGCGGATTGCGTGCAGCGATGGGTTACACCGGCTCAGCCACCATCGAGCAGTTGCAGCAGGCGCAGTTCGTCCAGATCACGGCCGCTGGGCTCAAGGAAAGCCATCCCCACGACATAACGATGACTGTGGAAGCCCCGAACTACACCGGCCAATAGGGCTTCGGCCCAGTCAAGGACTGATCCACATGCGCGACATGGTTGAAATCGGCATGGGCCGGACGGCCCGCCGTACCTATGAGCTCGGCGACATCAACATCGTGCCGTCGCGGCGCACCCGCTCGTCGAAGGATGTGTCGACGGCCTGGCAACTCGACGCCTACCGGTTCGAGATTCCGGTGGTCGCTCATCCCACCGACGCACTGGTCTCGGTGGATTTCGCCATCGAACTCGGACGTCGCGGCGGTCTTGGCGTGCTCAACGGCGAGGGTCTGATCGGGCGGCACGCGGACTCGGGCGAAAAAATCGCCCAAGTGATCGAGGTGGCGGACAAGGAGCTCTATCCGTCGGAGTCCATTCGGCTGCTTCAGCAATTGCATTCGGCGCCGATCAATCCCGATTTTCTCGGTGCGGCGGTCGCCCAGATTCGCGATGCGGGAGTGACCACCGCGGTGCGTATCAGCCCGCAGAAGGCGCAGGCGCTGACTCCCACGCTGGTGGCCGCGGGCATCGACCTGCTGGTCATTCAGGGCACGATTATCTCCGCCGAACGCGTTGCCCGGGAAGCCCAACCCCTCAATCTGAAGACCTTCATCTCCGAGCTCGACGTGCCGGTGGTCGCTGGTGGCGTACTCGACCATCGCACCGCGCTGCACCTGATGCGCACCGGGGCCGCGGGCGTCATTGTCGGCTACGGCTCCACCAGTGGGGTAACCACCAGCGACGAAGTCTTGGGCATCAGCGTTCCTATGGCCACGGCCATCGCCGACGCCGCGGCGGCGCGGCGCGAATACCTCGACGAGACGGGCGGGCGGTACGTACACGTGCTGGCCGATGGCGACATCCACACCTCAGGGGACTTGGCGAAGGCCATCGCCTGTGGCGCGGATGCCGTGGTGCTAGGGACGCCGTTGGCCGCGGCCGCCGAAGCCCCTGCGGAAGGATGGTTCTGGCCCTCGGCGGCAGCCCATCCGTCGCTGCCACGTGGTGCGTTTCTGCAGGTTGCCAACGGTGCGCGACCTGCCCTGGAGCAGGTTCTGACCGGTCCGTCCGACGATCCGTTCGGTTCACTGAACCTCGTCGGCGGTCTGAGTAGGTCGATGGCCAAGGCCGGCTACTGCGACCTCAAGGAGTTCCAGAAGGTCGGGTTGACGGTCGGTAGCTGAACCCTGGTTTGCCTGGCTCGTCGCGTCTCGTTGTCGCTCGCGTTGGCGAGTTGTCGCCCGCGTTGGCGAGCGTGAAGGCACCTTCACGCTGGGCGGCGGGCGGCGGCGGGCGTGAAGGCACCTGCACGCTGGGCGGCGAATGTGAAGGCACCTTCACACTGGGCGGCGTGGGTTGGCGAGCGTGCCGGCAACTTCACGCTGGGCGGCGGGCCGCGGCGGACAGTGCCGAGCGCCTTGCCCGGGCGGCACGCACTCTACGCAAAACGTCCTTCGGCTCGTCACCGGCGAGCACCCGCACGACTATCCACCCCCGACGCTGGGCAATTTCAAGTCGCTTGACATCCCAACTGTATTGGGACCGGCTGGTGCGGTGCTGCTCGCCGTCGTACTCGATGGCGACCTTGATTTCTTCCCAACCCATGTCGAGGTAGGCGACCACCGAACCGTTGTCGCCGAGCACTGGGATCTGGGTCTGCAGCGGGGGCAGTCCGTCATCGACCAAACGGAGTCGCAGGTAAGTCTCTTGCGGTGACTGCGCGCCCCCGTCGGCTGACTTCAGTACTGCGCGGGCTCTGACGATTCCCCGTCGTCCGCGGCGACGCTCCGCAAGCTTCTCCACGTCGGCGATCTGCAGCGCCGTCGCCTGTATCAACGCGTCGACGGCGGCTGCCGCTGCGAGGCGCGGGTGCCAGCAGGCCACGTCCAGAGCGGTCCGGGCCGGCGTTGTCACCGCCATACCGTCGATCCATGCGATCTCGTCCTCGTTGATGCGATCACCCCAGACCCGAATGCCGTTGAGGCGATGCCGGTTGTTATGGAGCATTTCGACCGGCGACTGAGCATCTACCCACTTGCTGCCGTGCACGGCGGCTGCCGAGAGCCCGGCGATGACTGCCTTCCGCCCGGACCACAGCCAGCCCCCCTGAGCCCGCGTGACCGCGGTGACATTTGTGTCAGCGTGGACGTAGATGTCACGGAACATCCGTATGTAGTTGCGTTGCAGCTCGCCCCACGACATGCCTGCGGCAACGGCCACGCTGCCCACGAAAGGTTCCCCCATACCGCGAGTGTGCCGAGGGACTCTGACACCGCAATGATGACTCCTGGAGACACCTTCACGCTGGGCAGCCGTTGTGAGGACACCTTCACGCTGGGCAGCGGCTGTGAGGACACCTTCACGTTCAGCCAGGCGTAGAAGTAAGGGTCGACTATCTAGCTGTTACCAATGGGTAAGTTCATACTGTATTGATGCAGCCTGACTATGACGTTCTCATCATCGGTTCGGGGTTCGGCGGCAGCGTCAGCGCGCTGCGGCTAACCGAGAAGGGCTACCGGGTCGGCGTGCTGGAAGCAGGTCGCCGGTTCGCCGACGCGGACTTCGCCAAGACATCCTGGAACCTGCGCAAGTTCCTGTGGGCGCCCCAGTTCGGCATGTACGGCATCCAGCGCATTCACCTATTGCGCAACGTCATGATCCTCGCCGGTGCGGGCGTCGGCGGCGGATCGCTGAACTACGCCAACACTTTGTACGTCCCGCCGGAGGAGTTCTTCAACGACCCGCAGTGGCAGAGCATCACCGACTGGCGCGAAGAACTCATGCCGCACTACGACCAAGCGCAGCGGATGCTGGGGGTCGTCACCAACCCGACCTTCACCGATGCAGACCGGATCATGAAGGAAGTCGCCGACGACATGGGTGTCGGTGACACCTTCGTCGCGACGCCGGTCGGAGTGTTCTTCGGCACCGACGGTGAGAAGATGCCGGGCAAATGCGTGCAGGACCCCTACTTCGGCGGGGCCGGCCCCGCGCGCACCGGCTGTATCGAGTGTGGTTCATGCATGACTGGTTGCCGGTACGGTGCCAAGAACACCCTGGTGAAGAACTACCTCGGGCTCGCGGAATCCGCTGGAGCTCAAGTTCACCCGCTCACCATGGTCAAGGAGTTCGAGCAGCGCGCCGACGGGCTGTGGGAGGTGCACACGGCACGCACCGGGAGCAAGCTGCGCCGACGGCGCAAGACATTCACGGCGCGCCATGTCATCCTCGCGGCAGGAACGTACGGCACGCAGAAGCTGCTGTTCAAGATGCGAGACCAGGGCAAGCTACCGCAGTTGTCCGATCGACTCGGCCTGCTGACCCGGACCAACTCAGAGTCCATTGTCGGGGCGGCGCGCCTCAAGGTCGGCGACGATCTGGACTTGACGCACGGGGTGGCCATCACGTCATCGATCCACCCGACCGCCGACACACACGTCGAACCGGTCCGCTACGGCAGGGGCTCCAATGCGATGGGGTTGTTACAGACGCTGATGACCGACGGCGCCGGACCACAGGGCACCGACGTCCCGCGCTGGAAGCAACTGTTTCGAATTGCCAAGTCCGACCCGAAAGGCATGCTGCGGATGCTCAACCCGAGTCGGTGGAGTGAGCGCACCGTGATCGCTCTGGTCATGCAGCATCTGAACAACTCGATCACCACGTTCACCCGCAAGACCAGGTTCGGCTTCCGGATGTTGGACAGCAAGCAGGGGCACGGGGAACCGAACCCCACATGGATTCCGGCAGGCAACGAAGTCACCCGGCGGATTGCCGAGAAGATCAACGGCGTTGCCGGTGGCACCTGGGGTGAATTGTTCAACATCCCGCTCACCGCGCACTTCCTGGGTGGCGCGGCGATCGGTGACAGTGCCGAGCACGGGGTCATCGATCCCTATCAGCGGGTGCATGGCTATCCCACGCTGTCGGTGATGGACGGCGCGGCGGTCTCGGCCAACCTCGGTGTAAACCCGTCGCTTTCGATCACCGCGCAGGCTGAGCGGGCGGCGGCGCTATGGCCGAACAAAGGCGAGGCAGACCTGCGTCCGGCGCAGGGCGAGCCCTATCAGCGGATCTCGCCCATCGCCCCGGCGCATCCAGCCGTGCCCGCCGAGGCGCCGGCCGCGCTGCGCAGAATCCCGATCGAGCCGGTCAGCTCGGCCGGGTAGGCCCCGCCGCCGGCCGCCCGCAGCGACTCGCCCCACTAGACTGGCCGGGTGGAATCTGCAGCGCCTCGTCCGGTCTTGGTCGTCGACTTCGGCGCGCAGTACGCGCAGCTGATCGCGCGGCGGGTCCGCGAGGCGAGGGTGTACTCAGAGGTCATCCCACACACGGCCAGTGTCGACGAGATCAAGGCCCGCGATCCCCGCGCCGTCGTGTTGTCCGGAGGCCCGGCCAGCGTCTACGCCGACGGAGCTCCGAAACTCGATCCCGCACTTTTCGGTTTGGATATTCCGGTGTTCGGCATCTGCTACGGGTTCCAGGCCATGGCGGAGGCGCTCGGCGGCACCGTAGCCCGCACCGGGACCAGGGAATACGGCCGAACTGAGTTGAAAGTTACTGGTGGACAACTGCATTCCGGCCTGCCCGATATGCAGCCGGTGTGGATGAGCCACGGCGACGCGGTAACTGCCGCGCCAACCGGCTTCGAAGTGGTCGCGACCAGCTCCGGCGCTCCGGTGGCGGCGTTCGAGGATCGGGCGCGTCGGTTGGCGGGGGTGCAGTATCACCCCGAGGTGATGCACACCCCGCACGGTCAGCAGGTGCTGAGCCGGTTCCTCCACGAGTTCGCGGGTATCGACGCCACCTGGACTCCGGCGAACATCGCCGACGCCCTCGTCGAGCAGGTGCACGCGCAAATCGGTGCGGGACGCGCGATCTGCGGGCTCTCGGGGGGCGTCGACTCGGCGGTAGCCGCCGCGCTGGTGCAACGGGCCATCGGCGATCGGTTGACGTGTGTGTTCGTTGACCACGGACTGCTGCGCGCTGGTGAGCGGGCCCAGGTGCAAAGCGATTTCGTCGCCGCGACCGGAGCCAACCTGGTCACCGTCGACGTGTCCGACCGTTTCCTCGAGGCGCTTTCCGGTGTCACCAACCCCGAGGGAAAACGCAAGATTATCGGGCGCGAGTTCATCAGGGCATTCGAGGGCGCGGTGCGAGATGCGCTGCAGAACAACCTGGAAACTGCCTCCACAGATGTCGAGTTCCTGGTCCAGGGAACACTTTATCCCGACGTGGTGGAGTCGGGCGGTGGAACCGGCGCGGCTAATATCAAGAGCCACCACAACGTCGGCGGGTTACCCGGTGACCTGAAGTTCAAGCTCGTCGAGCCCTTGCGTCTGCTGTTCAAGGATGAGGTGCGCGCGGTCGGAAGGGAATTGGGCCTGCCGGAAGAAATCGTTGCGCGCCAACCATTCCCCGGCCCCGGGCTCGGTATCCGGATCGTTGGCGAGGTCACCTCTGACCGCCTCGACACGCTACGGCGGGCCGACGCCATCACGCGCGAAGAGCTGACGTCTGCCGGTTTGGACCACCAAATCTGGCAATGTCCGGTTGTGTTGCTGGCCGATGTGCGTTCGGTGGGCGTGCAAGGTGACGGCCGCACCTACGGGCACCCGATAGTGCTGCGTCCGGTTTCCAGCGAAGACGCGATGACGGCCGACTGGACGCGGGTGCCCTACGAAGTGCTGGAACGGATTTCGACGCGAATCACCAACGAGGTGCCTCAGGTTAACCGGGTGGTGTTAGACGTCACGAGCAAGCCGCCGGGCACCATCGAGTGGGAGTGAGAGGCTATTCGCCGGCGGTGTCGGCCTTCTTCTCAACGAGGTCGCCGAGCAGCTGGGCCACTACCGTTTCGATCGTCGACTCGATCGAGAACGCCAGGGTGGCGGCCACGGCCTGCACTGCCTGGGTGCGAAACCGTACCAACGTGGTGATCAATTCGGCCACTTCCACGTCGTCGGGCATTGCCGCACCCGGATTGACCTTGTCGACAACCTCCTCGACGCCCGCTTGCACCAGGATCGCGCTGATCTGATCGAGCAGGGGTGCGATCTGTTCGTGCAGATCGATGAGTTTGTCGGTGGCAACGCCGTATTGGCGGAGCTCATTGAACGCTGCAATCAGTTTCGGGCGCACGACGAGGGCTTCTCCACCGCCGGCGCCGTCCTCGAGGCGGATGATGCCCAGCCCGACCATGCGGTCAAACCCGGATTGGTCGTCCACCAGCCGCTTGGCTTCGGCGAGAGACATTTGTTGCGGCTTCTCCGTCGCCCAGCTCCCCGAGATTGCCGACTCCAGGCCGAGCATGTCGCCAAGGTTCTTGCCCTGCTCCCATCCCGAGAGCATCTCGTGCACGTGGGCGATGGTGTAACCCCGATCCAGCATCGAGGTGATGAGCCGCAGTCGCGTCAGGTGAGTGTCATTGAAGAGAACGATGCGGCCGACCCGCAGTGGCGGGTGAAGCAGGCCACGGTCGCGGTAAACCCTGATGTTGCGCGTTGTGGTGCCCGCCAACCTGGCCAGCTCGTCGAGTCGGTACTCGCCGGATTGGGCAACACCGTGGGGTTGTACGGCTGCGTCGAAAAGTTGCGAGACCGCATTCTCGATCACATCTCGCGACCCTCGGCGGATCCGGCGCAGGATGGTCGGGATCGGGCCTGTCTGCGGCCGGGCCGGAGCGGCTGCATCCCTGGCCGGTGGCATGTCAGGCCGTCGAGGTGTCAACGCGGGTGCCGATCGCACGCGACACGTCGCCACCAGATTGGCTCCTGGCGTTCGCGGTGTAGTCCTCGATCTGAAACTTTCGCATCTGCCGAAGATACTGCGTGGCCAATCCGGGGTACATCGACGCATTGAAGCCATCTGCGGTCAGATACCAGCTCTTGCAGCCCGACATCCACGTGGTGGCGGTCAGCCGCTTCTGGATCTCGCGGTTGTAGCGGCGTTGCGCGTCGGCACGGACGTCGAGATAGCGCAGGTTGTTGTTCAGTATCGTCGTGATTCCGGTGACGGCGTAATCCAGCTGTCCCTCGACATAGACGAGCAGGGAGTTGTGGCCGGGGCCCGAGTTGGGCCCGGTCATGAAGAACAGGTTTGGGTAGCCGTGCGCGCTGGCGCTCTTGTACGCCTGGGCGTGTCCGGCCCACTCTTGCTGTAGAGATCGGCCGCCGAGACCCGTCACGGGGAATGGTGGGCCAGACAGGTGCACGTCGTAGCCGGTGGCGAACACGATCGCGTCCAGGTGATGCTCGATGCCGTCGCTGGTGCGGATGCCGACCGGGCTCAAGGTGGCGATTGGCCAGTCGATCAGCTTGCAGTTGTCGCGCTGCAGGGCAGGGTAATAGTCGCTGGACACCAGCATCCGCTTGCAGCCCGGCGTGAACGACGGGGTGAGCTGGCGGCGCAGCCACTGGTCTTTGACCTGACGGCGAAGGTGCGCTCGGCCCAGTCGGGCGACGAGACGGCTCATCGGTGTGTTCCAGACCAGTGCCGCCGCGCTGGCCTCATGTCCCCAGTAGAGCGCCTGCCGGGCGAGCTCCTGGGTTGCAGGCACCGCCGCGAACAGTGCTTGCACGGCGTCTGGGACGCGCGCGTCCAGGCGGGGCAGTACCCACCCCGGGGTGCGCTGGAATACTTTGACGAACTGGGCGGTCTTCACCAGTTCGGGCACGATCTGCACGGCGCTCGCCCCAGTGCCGATCACCGCGACACGCTTGCCGGTGTAGTCGTAGTCCTCGTCCCACGCCGCGCTGTGGATCTTGCGGCCCCGGTAGGTGTCGATACCGCGGATGTCGGGCAGTACGTGATCTGCCAGCGGTCCGGCGGCCAGCACCACCGTGCGCGCTCGAAATGTTCTGCGCTGCTGCGTTCTCGCTGTCCAGACACCTTCGGACTCGTCGAAGGACAAAGCGGTGATCTCGGTGTCGAATCGGATGAGCGGGCGCAGCCCGAACTGGTCGGTCATCTCCTCGATGTGCTGGTAGATCTCGCTGCCGGTGGGGTAGGCGCACGACCACGACGGGTTCTTGACGAAAGAGAACGAATACAACAGTGACGGGATGTCACATGCCACGCCGGGGTAGACATTGTCGCGCCAGGTGCCGCCGACCCGTTTGGCGCGTTCGACCAGCACGATGTCATCGACGCCGGCCTTCCGCAGCTTGATCGCCGCGCCCAAGCCGGTGAACCCGGCACCGATGATGAGGGTGTCGTGAACATGGTCAGACGCCATGTCAGGCCGCTGGGTCATGGGTGATCTCCTTGAACCAGCTGGGAATGGGCTTCAGCAGCTTCTTGGGATAGTAATCGGACGCCCATACCATCGGGTTCGCCAGCCAGTGGTACGGGTTGTCGGGTTTGACCACCATGCGCGAGTGCAGCTTGAGGATCTGGTATGTCGGTACCCGCCAGGCATTTTCACTACGCTCGCCGAGAGTTTTGAACCGTTTCATGGCGTTGTATAACTTCTCAGGCTGCAGGCCCATGCCGACAATGTTGTTTCGCATCCGATTGAGCAGGGGTACGTACATGATCGCGCCGATGATGACGCCCGGAGACGCAACGTTGCCGACGAATTGCACGAGAAGTCGGCGCGCGTCAGCCTGGCCGATCATGTCGAGAACTGCGAAATCAACTGCAATGTGGCGGGATTCGTCGTTGTTTATCTTCTCGAACACCTGGTGGCAGACCGGGTCGTGTACCTCTTCGAGCAGGAACTTCAGCAGCGCGCCGTCCAGGGCGACTTCGAGCATGGGGATGACCGTGCCCAGGATCGACAGCGACATTTCGTCGGCGTAGGTGTCGAGCCAGTCGATTGCCAGCCGGATGTTGAGGTTGGGTTCGGGCATCTCACCGTCGTCGAGCATGCCCCAGCGCTTCATCAGTGCCAGTTCGGCATTGGCGTGCCTCTGCTCCTCGGCGTGGAAGTACCGATAAATCTCGGCGATCGTTGGGTTGGGGGCCTTCTTGGCCAGTGCGGCAAAGCCCCGCGCGCCGATGTTCTCGATCCAGCATAGGTCGGCCATGAACGATTTCAGCTTCGGCCGCATCTCATCAGTGATGGTCTCGGCGCCTGGGGCGGTCCAGTCGATGTCGGCCAACGCCCATTGGCGATCCTTGATCTTCGCCAGCATCGCATCCATATCGAGCTTTGACTTCGGGGCCATGATTCCTCCCTAGCGGGTCACGCGGGTGCTGAGACCGACAGCTTTGGTGAACACTGTCGGGGTGAAACGCTTTATGCCCCAGACGATGCGGGCGTCAGGTTGCGGCATGCAGTACAGGCCGCCGCGGTCGTTGGTGTCCAGGCACATCTGGACCACCCGTTGAGGTGAGAAGCCGGTCCAGCGCATCAGATGGTCGGCGATTTTGGTGGATCTCGCCGAGATTCTGCCTGAGTCAACGATGTTGGTCTTGACGAAGGTCGGGCACAACACCGTCACATTGACTTCGGTGCCGGCGAGTTCGGCGGCGAGGGTCTCCGAAATGGAGAGGGTGCCCGCCTTGCTGGCGTTGTAAGCGGCCATGCCGGGGACAGCGCCGAACGCGGCCGCGGAGGCGACGTTGATGATGCCGGCCGGTCGGTCTGCGTCGCGCAGGATCGGGGCGAAGACATGGCAGCCGTGGATTGGACCCCAAAGGTTGATGTTCAGCACCCAGGCCCAATCGGCGAGATCGGTGTCGCCGATCATGGATCCGCCGGCGCCCACACCCGCGTTGTTGATCACCAACGTCGGTGGTCGCTCGAACCAGCGTTGTGCTTCCTTGGCGAGCAGGCGCACTTCGTCGACGTCGGTGACATCGCAGTGCAGTGCCAGAGCCTGCCCGCCCCCGTCGGTGACGATCTTTTCGGCGGTCTTTCGTGCTGCGCCTTCGTCGATGTCGCTGCACACGACGCGTCCGCCGCGGCGGGCCAGTTCGACCGCGAAGGCGGCACCGATCCCGCTGCCGGCGCCGGTGATCACCGCGTCGGCGTGGTGGCTGCGTTTCGGTCCGAAAAGGCCCATGAAGTCAGCCCATGTGCTTGATGCTGCGGGCGCGCACGGCATTCGGGATGGATGCCACGATCTTGGGCAGCACGGGACTGCAGGATCGCGGCGAGCCGCGATTCGGCGAGGAGTACGCCTGCTCACCATCGGGCACGTGTGAAGTACAACACTCAATGGTGACATTTGTCAATGGCACCATTGACCGACGTCATATCTGGCCGATGCCACGTTTTTGGCCAACGTGGGCCCATGTTGCGTCGGCAGCGCACGCTCGCGCCTTCGCCTCGCCGGCACGGCTTGACCGAAAGAAATTCTGTTGACGCTGTCGGAGGCGGGGTGTTTACTGTGAATCGAACATACATTCGAACACAGTGGTCAGAATCAGGCGGGTTGTGCGGGAGGTGCTGCTGTGACATTGGCAGTTGACGCGGTAGGTGCCGACGGTGCCCACGGTGCCCACAGTGCCCCAAGGGGTGCGTCGAACCGCGCTGAACGGGTAGAGCAGCTGCGCAGGCAGATGGCCTCGGTGTCCGAGAAGATGGCAGAAAAAGGAGGCGGAGCCGCCCCGGCGGCGACATTCGGGGGCGGAGCCGCCCCGGCGGCGACATTCGGGGGCGGAGCCGCCCCGGCGGCGACATTCGGGGGTGGAGCCGCCCCGGCGGCGAGATTCGGGGGTGGAGCCGCCCCGGCGGCGCCCGGTCCAGGGCTCTCAACTAGTCCTGATTCTTCGCTGCCGTTGCCTGATTCGTTGTCCGAGCTACTGCCCGGCGCGCTACCCCGCGGAACTGTGGCGGTGCTTTCGGGCGCCCGATCGCTGGAGCTGAGCATGGTCGCGGCGGTGACGGCGCAGGGTGGTCATGTCGCGATCATCGGGCAGCCCTATATCGGATTGCTCGCCGCGGCGGAGATGGGAGCAGACCTGAGCAGGGTCGCGGTCATTCCGGAACCGGGAGCCGACCCGGTTGAGGTGGCCGCGGTCCTGTTGGACGGGATGGATCTGGTGGTCCTCGGGCTGGGGGGCCGATCGGTTTCGGCGAGCCGCGCCAGGGCTGTGGTGGCACGTGCCCGGCAGCGGGGGTGCACGCTGCTCGTCACTGACGGGAACTGGCAGGGAGCCTCCGCCCGACTGGATGCGCACGTCAGCGGATACGAGATCGTCGGCGCCGGTCGCGAAGCTCCGACACCGGGATGTGGGCGGATCGGCCGGGTACGGCTGGCCATGTGTGCCCGGGGACGCTCGGTTGGCCCGGCCCGTGCCTTAGGCGGATGAGGTGGTGGCTTCCAGGGTATTGGCGCTCTGGTGCATGGACTGGCCTGCCGTCGCCGCGGCGGCAGCTACAGGTCTGCCCTCGACGGTGCCGATCGCGGTCACCCTGGCCAACCGGGTCATCGCCTGTTCTGCGGCAGCGCGTGCAGCGGGTGTCCGCCGAGGGCTGCGCCGTCGCGAGTCACAGGCCAGATGCCCGGAATTGCGGGTAGTCACCGCAGACCTTGCCCGCGATGCCCGGCACTTCGAGCATGTCACGGCCGCGGTGGACGACCTGGTACCACGTGCTGAGGTGCTGCGTCCCGGGCTATTGGTGTTGTCGGTTCGCGGTGCGGCCCGGTACTTCGGGTCCGAGCAGGCCGCCGCTGAACGACTGGTCGACGCGGTGGCCGCGGCCGGTGCCGAGTGCCAGGTCGGCGTCGCCGATCAGTTACCCACCGCGGTCTTCGCGGCGCGGGTGGGCAGGATCATCATTCCCGGCGAGGATGCGCTGTTTCTTTCCGATATGTCGATCCGGCAGCTGGCCGCAGAACCGAGCCTGGCGCCCGTCAGCCGTGAGGACCTGACAGATCTGCTGTGGCGCATGGGGGTTCGAACAATCGGGCAGTTCGCCGACCTTCCTCGAAGCGACGTGGCCTCCCGTTTCGGAGCTGATGCGATAGCTGCACACCGCCTTGCTCGCGGTGAACCCACGCGTGGTCCGTCGGGGAGGGAGCCCGAAGGTGAACTCGACGCAGTGATGAACTGTGATCCGCCCATCGATCGGGTGGACGCGGCAGCTTTCGCCGGACGCTCACTAGCCAGCGTGCTGCATCGCACCCTAGAGGCTGCGGGAGTGGGCTGCACCAGGCTGGCCATTCAGGCTGTAACCGCCAATGGTCAAGAGCTAGAGCGCGTCTGGCGATGTGCCGAACCGCTGACTGCCGATGCCACCGCCGACCGGGTGCGCTGGCAGCTAGACGGCTGGCTGAACCGCCGCATGGAGATACGGCGGGGCGCGGGGGAAGAAAACGGACGGACTGGCGCGCCGGTCACGGTTCTGCGACTGCGCCCGGTGGAGGTGGTGTCGGCCGAGGCCTTGCAACTGCCGCTCTGGGGTGGGGTCGGCGAGGAGGACAGGCTGCGCGCGCGGCGGGCGCTGGTGCGGGTTCAGGGGCTACTCGGCCCAGACGCCGTGCAGGTTCCGGTGCTCAGCGGAGGGCGAGGTCCAGCCGAATGCATCACCCTCGCCCAGCTTGGGGATGAACTTGTGCCACAGGAGAATCCAGACCATCCGTGGCCGGGACGGCTCCCCAATCCCGCGCCCACCGTGCTGCTCGACGATCTGGTCGAACTGCTCGATGCGGAGGGAAACCCGGTGCGGGTCACCGCACGGGGGCTGTTCTCCGCAGATCCTTTCCGGCTGGACGCGCCCGGCCGCACCGGCCGGTTGTCCTGGTGGGCTGGCCCCTGGTCCGTTGACGAACGCTGGTGGGAGGACGCGAGGAGCGGTCGCACGGCCCGCGCGCAGGTGCTGCTGGGCGGTGATGACCAGGCCCGGGGTCCGGTACAGGCTCTGCTGCTCTGCTACCGGCAGCGGCGGTGGTACCTCGAGGGCGTTTACGAGTGATCGAGCCGTTTGGCGAATGCCCCGACGCGGGCAATGAACCGGTCGAAGAACGCCGCAGGGTCGACGTCGACACCGATGAGCGCGTTGGGTTCTCGCCCCCACCGTCGACTCCAGTCGGCAATGGTCATGCCGCGCGTCAGCGTGCCGGTCAACTCGACATCGATCGGGGCCGCGCGGCAGCGCACCAACTCGGTGTCCAGTGCGACCGCGGCGGCCAACGGGTCGTGCAGGTGGGCCAGATAGCCCTCACCCTGGTCGTGGTGAAACTCGAAGTAGAACCGCATCGCGTCTTCGATCACTCGGATCAGCGGATCGGAGGCTGTCGACAGGGTGCCGCGATCGTCATGCACGGTCATCGGGGTTGAGGAGGACCCGGCGGACAGCGCCAGCCGGCTCAACAGATCTGGAGTCATCACGATGTTCTCGGTGAGGTTGAGCCCCAACATGATCGGAAGATTGTTCTTATTCCCAGACCCGTGACGGTCCCACGCCGCGAACACCTCTGCCACCGACTCCGGGTCGACGCTGACGTTCCACTCGGCAACCGGCGTGGTATTGCCCTGGTGGCCGAAGGCGCCGCCCATGATCACCAGCCGATTCAACAGGCCGGGCAGAGACGGGTCGGCGCGCACCGCCAGTGCCAAGTTGGTCAACGGTCCGGTCACCACCCCGATCAGCTCACCGGGGTGAGCATGGGCGGCCCGCACCCACGCCTCGGCGGCGTCGTAGGCGGCGGGGTCCGTGGTCGGTACATGCAGACGGGCGTAGCCGAGGCCTTGGGGCCCGTGGGTGTCCTCCGCCGTCCGCAGCGGAGCGCTGAGGGGACTCTCCGAACCCATCGACACCGGCACCGTGATCGTCCCGCACAACTCCAGCAGAGCCAGATTGTTCTGGCACACTTGCCGCACCGGCACGTTTCCCGCAGTTGAGGCGATGCCGACGAGTTCGACCTCGGTACTGCCCAGCAGATACACCAGGGCCATAGCGTCATCGACGCCGGTGTCGACGTCGATGAAGATCGGCTGCCGCGCTCCTGTCACCAGTGCACGCCCGGGACCAACCGCACCGCCCTCTTGACCGTGCGAGGAACCCGAAGTGCGGGCCTCGGTCTGGCCGGACGCCGGGGCGGGCGCGCCGGTGCCGGTGGGGTGTCCTCGGCGACACCGCGCGCCGCCGCCGAATCGGGGTAGCCCAGATACAACTGGTGTAACACGCGGCGGGACAGCTTCGGGGTTAAGTACATGCCAAGATCGGAGAGCGTTCCGACCGGTGTGTCGATGCGTGCGGGCTTCTCCACCAGGCCCCGCACCACCATGGCGGCTGCGTGTTCGGCCGAGATCGGTGGCATCGGGTTGAGCCTACGTGAGGGTGCGATCATCGGCGTCTCGACCAGCGGCATGTGGATATTGGTGAACGTGATGTGATCCGAAAGCGTCTCGGCGCCAACGACTTCAGCGAATGCGTCTAGGGCGGCCTTGCTGGGAATGTAGGCGCTGTACTTCGGACTGCTGGCCTGGACTCCGGCGCTGGACACGTTGACCACATGGCCGAACTGCCGTTCGCGCCAGTGCGGAAGCAGTGCCAGCACCATGCGGACCGGGCCGAAGTAGTTGACCGCCATCACGCGTTCGTAGTCGTGCAGGCGGTCGGTGGATGCGATCACAGACCGCCGGATCGACCGTCCGGCATTGTTGACCAGGTAGTCGACGTGTCCGAAGGTGCCGAGAATGTCCTTGATGGTGTGCTCCACGGCCGCCGAGTCGGTGACGTCGCAGGGGAATGCGTGGGCTTCGCCTCCGGCCGCGCGGATCTCGGTGATCAGACCGTCGAGCGCTTCGCCGTTGCGTGCCAACGCGAAAACCGTTGCACCGCGGGCGGCTACCGCGATCGCCGAGGCCCGGCCGATGCCGCTGGAAGCGCCGGTGATGATCACCTGCCTGCCCGTCAGAGGTCCGTCGGGACCATCACGTCGGGCCCGGGTGGGGTCGAGGTGCTCGGCCCAGTACCGCCACAACTGCGGTGCGTAGGAGGGGAACTGCGGAACCGCGATTCCGCTGCCTTGTAGAGCCTGTTGGGTGAGCTCGCAGGTGAACGTCGGGGCGAGGTCGACGACATCGAGAATTTCGCTGGGTATGCCGAGCTGGGTGACCGCCATGTTGCGCAGGATCTTCGCGCGCCCGGTCACCTGCAGGAACGGGGCTGCCGCGGCGCGAGGCAGGGATCCGATCAGGGGCGGTAACCCGGCGGCGGGGGCGATTGCGCGGTAGATGCCGCGCAGCCCGATCGTCTTGGGTGCGGTCAGGTGGAATGTCTGGCCGTCACGCCCGTCGGCGTGCATCAGTTTGACGGTGGCTTCAACGACGAAGTCCACCGGCACGATGTTGGTGCGTCCGGTGTCTGGCAGCACCATGGGCGTGAAGCTCGGCAACGCGGCGAGCCTGGAAAGTAGGCCGAAGAAATAGTAGGGGCCGTCGACTTTGTCCATCGCTCCGGTCTTGGAGTCACCGACCACCACGGCGGGTCGGTAGATCCGGTACCGCAGTCCGGTCGCGGACCGCACCAGCAGTTCGGCCTCGAACTTGGTCTGGTGGTAGGGCGTCGGAAGTTCCTGTCCGACGTCGAAGTCCTCTTCGGTGAAGACTCCACGGTAGGTTCCGGCGACCGCAATCGAGGACAGATGGTGCAACGTCGCGTCCAGCCGTATCGCCAGTGCGATCACAGCCCGGGTGCCGTCGACGTTGGCGGCGCGCTGCCGGTCCGCCGAGGCGGTGATGTCGTAGACCGCGCCGCAGTGCACGACGTGGTCGACCCGCAAGTCGGGGCCGGCGGCGGCTTCGAGGACGTCGTTGGTGAGGCCGAGGTCGGGAGCGGTCAAGTCGCCGACGAGGGGCTGTACGCGGTCATCCCAGCGCTGGGCGATCTGCTCGAACTTGGCGAGTGACTCCCGGCGAACCAGCACATGTACAGCAGAGGTATCGGGGAGAACTGACAAGCGGTCTATCAGACGCTGCCCAATAAACCCGGTACCGCCGGTAACGACATAGCGCATGGGATTCATGGTCACGCGTGGCCAGACAAAGGTCAACAGCAGATACTGTCTGGTCCTATGCCGATCGATCCGAACGCCATTGGCGCTACCACACCACCGCAGATCTTCGAGTGGACCGACCGCGACACGCTGTTGTATGCGCTGGGCGTGGGGGCGGGCACCAACGATCTTGCATTCACCACCGAGAACAGTCACGGCGTCGACCAGCAGGTGCTACCCACTTACGCGGTGATCTGTTGCTCGGCGTTCGCCGCGGGCGCCAAAATCGGATCCTTCGACTTCAGCCGGCTGCTGCACGGATCCCAGGGCGTCCGGCTGTTTGCGCCGCTACCGCCGGCGGGCAGGCTCAGTGTCGTTTCCGAAGTGAGCGACATTCAGGATAAGGGCGAGGGAAAGAACGCGGTGGTGATGTTCAAGGCCACCGGCAGCGACCCAGATACGGGTCAGCGAGTCGCCGAAACATCCACCACCGTGGTGATTCGCGGCGAAGGGGGTTTCGGAGGGCAGCCTGGACAGCGCCCGGCGGCACCGGACATTCCCGAGCGGGACCCCGATGCCCGGATAGCGGTGCCCACCCGCGAGGACCAGGCACTTCTGTACCGGTTGTCCGGGGATCGCAACCCGCTGCACAGCGACCCGTGGTTCGCCCGCGAGCTGGCGGGATTCCCCAGGCCGATCCTGCACGGCCTGTGCACCTATGGAGTCGCAGGGCGGGCGCTGGTCGCCGAGCTGGGCGGCGGTGACGCGGCGAAGATCACGGCGATCTCGGCTCGATTCACTTCGCCGGTCTTCCCTGGCGACCTTCTGACGACGTCGATCTGGCGCCTGGGATCGGGTCGGGCCGTGTTCCACACCGAGGCCGCGAATCCAGACGGTTCGGACGCCCGTCTGGTGCTTCAGGACGGCGTAGCCGAACACGCTGACTAAGGCGGCGCCGAGCACACCCTGTGAAATCGTTTTCGCTGCTGGTAGCTTCGGTATGCGGGCAGTTTGATCTTTTTCGGGAACCCGGGGTGGCGGATGTTTGGTGGTTTGCGGAGTTCCCCCGCTGCGTCGACAGGTGCTGCGTCGACAGGCTCAGTGTCGACAGGCTCAGTGTCGATAGGGTCAGTACTGTGGCGAACCGACCACTATTACTGGGCCACGGGGATACTCACTGCACGGGGTATGCAGTCACGGGCATGTCGTCTGGTGGCAGTGTGCATCGCGGCCCTTGGTGTGCTGCCCGTTGCGCTGATCTCCAGCCGACTCGGTCCCTATAGCCCGCCGTTTCGGATCGCCGCATGGGTCGTCTTGGTCTGCTGCCTGGCGATGTCGGTGTTGTGGCTGCGTCACCACTGGCCGACCCGAGCGCAATCGCTGATCTGCGCTCTAGGTGGATCGCTGGCCATCGGTGTATCCGCGCTCACCGTCTCCAACGCGATCATCGCGTTCCTGGTTGCCGCGACTTTCGTCGTACTGACTTCATTCGTGGTGTTCTTCCACGCCCCGCGCCTGCTGGCGGTGCCCTGGACTGTCGCCGCGGTGGTGGTCGGGGTGCTGTTTGCGCGCTTGGCGTCGACGGACCTGGCGTTGACGGTTTGCGCCACTGGAATAGTGGTGCTGCTCAACGTCTTCGCCGGCTTCGCTAGCTGGGGGATGGTCAGGTTGATCCAGCCGGAGAGCGATCGCGGCGACGTAGAGCAACTCACCGGCCTGTTGAATCGCGAGGCGTTCTACCGCCGCGCTGCCAACTTGCTGGCCTCGCGGAGTCGCAGCCAGGACCAGTGTCTGGTCGTGATCGCGGTGAAAATCGACAGCATGTCGGTGCGGCTCGGGATGTCGGGCGCGCGGGGAGGTGACCGGGCGCGGGTGGCGGTGTCGCAGGCGCTGCGCGATACCGTCCGACAGAACGCGGTCGCGGCCCACGTCGCCGATGACGATTTCCTGGTTGCCGACACGTTCACCTGCGCCGACGCCTCGCCGCTGGTGGAACGGATTCGCGGCGCTATCGCCACCACGCCGCAACGGCTGACGGCCAGCATCGGAGTCGTGTCCACGCAGTTGTTACCGCTGGTCACCGAGCCTCCCGACGAGGTAGTCGACAAGCTCATCGCGATTGCCAACGCGGCGATCGAGGAGGCGCGGATGGCCGGCGGCGACCAGGTTCGATACGTGCTGCGGCCGATGCTGGCGGAGGACAAGACCGACTGAGGGCCCATCGACTATCGAACAAATGTTCGATACCGTGTCGGGGTGGGTTGGCACAATGGTCCGCCGAGTTGGACGGAAATGGAGCGCGTCCTCAGCGGTCGATTAGCCAGCGGTCGATTAGCCAGCGGTCGATTAGCCAGTGGCCGCTTATCCCGGCCCACCGAGGTTGGCGACGGTGGTGACAGTCCGGCTTGGTCACGCAAGCGAGGCGGGTACGAACCCAGGGCGCTGGAGCGCGAGGGCTCCGCCGGCCTGCATCCGAAGTCCAATTCGGACTCCAGCGCGACGCCTTACGCTGAGCTGCACACTCATTCGGCCTACAGCTTTCTCGACGGAGCCAGCACGCCCGAAGATCTCGTGGAGGAGGCCGCCCGGCTCGATCTGCGGGCCATCGCGCTGACCGATCACGACGGGCTCTACGGAGTTGTGCGGTTCGCCGAGGCGGCCAGGGAACTGGACGTGGCCACGGTGTTCGGCGCCGAGTTGTCCCTGGGTGGTGGACGTCGCACCGACGAACCCGACCCGCCCGGGCCGCATCTGCTGGTGCTGGCGCGGGGGCCGGAGGGGTACCGGCGACTGTCTAGGCAGTTGGCGTCGGCGCATCTGGCCGGTGGCGAGAAGGGCAAGTTGCATTACGATTTCGATACATTGACCGAGGCGGCAGGTGGGCACTGGAGCGTATTGACTGGATGCCGCAAAGGCCATGTCCGTCAAGCGCTTTCATCAGGTGGTCCGGATGCCGCCGCAGTGGCGCTCGCCGACTTGGTCGACCGTTTCGGCCGCGACCGAGTCGTCATCGAGTTGAGCCACCACGGCCACCCGCTCGATGACGAACGCAACGCGGCGCTGGCCGACTTGGCCCCTCGCTTCGGCTTGAGGGTCATCGCCACCACCGCTGCGCACTTCGCCGAACCTGCCCGGGGGCGGCTGGCCATGGCGATGGGGGCGATCCGGGCCAGGCGATCCATGGACGAATCAGCGGGCTACCTTGCGCCACTGGGCGGCTCGCACCTGAGGTCGGGAGACGAGATGGCGCGGGTGTTCTCGCATTGCCCAGAAGTGGTGACGGCCGCGGCCGAGCTTGGTGAGCAGTGTGCTTTCGGGCTAGCTCTGATCGCCCCGCGATTGCCACCCTTTGATGTACCCGACGGGCATACCGAGAACAGCTGGTTGAGGCACCTGGTCGCCGAGGGCGCTCACGACCGCTATGGCCCACCTGAGCACGCGCGGACCGCGTACGCCCAGATCGAACATGAGCTCAAGGTCATCGAGCAGTTGGAGTTTCCCGGCTATTTCCTGGTGGTACACGACATCGCCCGGTTCTGTCGGCTCAACAACATCCTGGCTCAGGGCAGGGGATCGGCGGCCAACTCAGCGGTCTGCTACGCGCTGAAGATCACCAACGTCGACCCAGTCGCCAACGAATTGTTGTTCGAACGCTTCCTGTCGCCGGCCCGTGACGGACCGCCCGACATTGACATCGATATCGAATCTGACCTGCGGGAGAACGTGATCCAGTACGTTTACCAGCGCTACGGCCGTGAGTACGCTGCGCAGGTGGCCAACGTGATCACCTATCGCGGTCGCAGCGCGGTACGGGACATGGCTCGCGCACTGGGATTTTCCCAGGGCCAGCAGGATGCCTGGAGTAAGCAGGTCAGCCGATGGAACGGGGTTGCCGGCTCGCCGGACCTTGAGGGCATCCCGGAGCAGGTCGTCGACCTGGCCATGCAGATCTCCGATCTGCCCAGGCACATGGGAATTCATTCCGGCGGCATGGTGATCTGTGACCGTCCGATTGCCGACGTATGCCCGGTCGAGTGGGCCCGGATGGAAAACCGCAGCGTGCTGCAGTGGGATAAAGACGACTGCGCGGCAATCGGTTTGGTGAAGTTCGACCTGCTGGGCCTGGGTATGCTTTCGGCTTTGCACTACGCCATCGACCTGGTCGCCGAACACAAGGGTATCGAGGTGGACCTGTCCAAGCTGGATCTGGGCGAGCACGCCGTGTACGAGATGCTGCAGCGGGCGGACTCCGTCGGGGTCTTCCAAGTGGAGTCGCGGGCGCAGATGGCCACGTTGCCCAGGCTGAAACCGCGGGTGTTCTACGACCTGGTGGTCGAGGTGGCGCTGATCCGTCCGGGGCCGATCCAGGGCGGCTCGGTGCACCCCTACATCAGGCGGCGCAATGGGTTGGAGCGTGTCACCTATGACCATCCGTCGATGGAGTCAGCATTGCGAAAGACATTGGGGGTCCCGCTGTTCCAGGAACAGCTAATGCAGTTGGCCGTTGACTGCGCCGGATTCTCCGCGGCCGAAGCCGACCAGTTGCGCCGCGCAATGGGCTCGAAACGCTCGACGGAGAAGATGCGGCGGTTGCGGAGCCGCTTCTTCGCCGGGATGGCCGAACTGCACGGCGTCACCGGGGAGGTGGCCGAACGAATCTACGAGAAGCTGGAGGCGTTCGCCAATTTCGGTTTTCCGGAAAGTCATTCGCTGAGCTTCGCGTCGCTGGTGTTCTACTCGTCGTGGTTCAAGCTGCATCATCCAGCGGCGTTCTGTGCCGCGCTGCTGCGGGCGCAGCCGATGGGTTTCTACTCTCCGCAATCGCTGGTCGCCGACGCTCGCAGGCACGGCGTCTTTGTCCGAGGCCCGGATGTCAACGCCAGCCTCTCGCACGCCACTCTGGAGAACCGTGGTCTGGAGGTGCGGCTCGGGCTCGGTAGCGTTCGTCATGTGGGCAAAGAGCTGGCCGAGCGCTTGGTCGAGGAGCGGAATATCAACGGTCCCTTCACTTCTCTGCTCGATCTGACCGGTCGTCTTCAACTTTCCGTGCCACAGACCGAGGCGCTGGCCACCGCCGGGGCGTTGGGTTGTTTCGGGGTTTCCCGGCGGGAGGGGTTGTGGGCTGCAGGTGCTGCTGCCACCCAGCGTCCCGATCGGCTGCCGGGGGTCGGTTCGTCTTCGCACATCCCGTCGCTGCCGGGGATGACCGAGCTGGAACTGGCGGCCGCCGACGTGTGGGCGACCGGGGTTTCGCCGGACAGCTATCCGACCCGCTTCCTGCGTGAAGATCTCGACGCACTGGGCGTGGTTCCCGCCGACCAGCTGCTGTCGGTGCCCGACGGCACCCGGGTGCTGGTGGCCGGGGCTGTCACGCATCGGCAACGGCCGGCCACAGCGCAAGGGGTGACGTTCATGAATCTCGAGGATGAGACGGGGATGGTCAATGTGCTGTGCTCGCCGGGGTTGTGGTCACGCCACCGCCGGCTGGCGCAGACGGCCTCGGGGCTGGTGGTGCGCGGCATCGTGCAGAACACCACCGGCGCGGTTACCGTGATCGCCGACCGGATGAGCAAGCTCAGCATGCGGGTGCCTTCGCGGAGCCGCGACTTCCGCTGAGCCGTCCCCGCGAGCGCGCGTGTTTGCACGCCGACGCGCCGCAAACTGCGGCATTTTGAGCGCGTTCGGCGCGCGCGATAGCGACAATCCCGCCGAATGTAGTCTCGCAGGATGCCTCTGAACCTGTCCGCAGATGAAGTCCTGACCACCACCCGATCGGTACGTAAGCGGCTGGATTTCGACAAGCCAGTCCCTCGGGACGTATTGATGGAATGTCTGGAGATCGCGCTGCAGGCACCCACCGGGTCGAACAGTCAAGGCTGGCAATGGGTGTTCGTGGAAGACCCGGACAAGAAGAAAGCCCTGGCCGACATCTACCGGACCAACGCGACGCCTTACCTTTCGGCGCCCAGGCCTGCCCACGGTGACATCCGCGACGAGCAATTACCTCGTGTCTACGACTCGGCGATGTACCTCAACGACCACTTTCACGAAGCTCCGGTGATGCTGATCCCGTGCCTGGAAGGCAAGCCGGACAACACCCCGTCCGGGCACAGCGCGGGTTATTGGGGTTCGTTGCTGCCTGCGGCGTGGAGTTTCATGCTGGCGTTGCGTTCCCGCGGGCTGGGGTCGGCCTGGACGACGCTGCACCTTCTGGGCGACGGCGAGCAGCAGGCGGCCGAGCTGCTCGGCATTCCGTTCGATGAGTACAGCCAGGCGGGGTTATTCCCGATCGCCTACACCAAGGGCACCGACTTCCGCCCGGCCAAGCGGCTGCCGGCCGAGCAGCTGAGCCATTGGAACACTTGGTAACGCCCGACGAGGTGTGTGCGGAGGGGGTTTCCGGCGATCACTTCGCCCCGGGGAATCCGTGTTGGCGCCAGGCTTCGTAGACGGCGACGGCGGCCGCGTTGGACAGGTT
>JAHZIT010000073.1 GCA_022601275.1 Actinomycetes bacterium | reverse complement strand
GTCGTCGATGGCGCAGCCATCCCGATGCGGCACGCACTGGCTTCGCACTACGACGTCTGCAAGGTGACGCCGAATCTGATCGGCTTCGTCGCCGAGCATTGTTCGGATGCCAGAGCTGCCAGGCGGCTGCGCAAGGATCGCAGCCGCCTCGACAAGTGGTTGGTGAATCGCAACGGACTCGACCTTGTCACCGAATTCGCTGTGCGCGCCAGCCCCCAACTATGGCAAGAGGTGTTGGTGCGGTTGACACCTCGGCAGTACTCGATCTCATCCAGTCCGCTTGTCAGCCCACACGAAATCCAGCTGACCGTGTCTGTGGTGCGCTACCGCAGTACCGGCGGGGGGCCGCGCGGCGGCGTCGCCTCAACCTATCTGGCCGAGCTGGCCGAGGGCACCCCGGTGCCAGTGTTCCTGCAGCGCTCGCCGCACTTTCGTCCCCCACAGGACGCGCAGACCCCGATGATCATGGTCGGGCCCGGTACCGGGGTCGCCCCGTTTCGCGGGTTTCTCCAGGAACGCCGCGCACTCGGTCATACCGGGCCCAACTGGTTGTTCTTCGGCGAGCGACACCGCGCCCACAACTTTTACTATCGCGACGATCTGGCCGACATGGTCGATGACGGCTTCCTCAACCGCTTGGATCTCGCCTTCTCCCGCGACCAGGCCCAGCGGGTGTACGTTCAGCACAAGATGCTCGACTACGGCGCCGATGTGTGGCGCTGGCTCGAGGCCGGCGCGTATTTCTACGTGTGTGGCGACGCCGGCCGGATGGCCAGGGAAGTCGACGAAGCCCTGACCGAAATCATTCGGTCCCACGGCGGAATGAACATGGAGTCAGCCCGAGATTACAAGCGCGAGTTGGTTGCCGAGAAACGCTATCTACGCGACGTCTACTGACGATCACGGTCAGGCTGCTTTTCGTCCGGGGTCAACCGGTGCGGATGAACCCGGCGAACTCTCGGGAGCCCGGTGGCGCGGACGGATGGCGACCAGCAGCGCACCTCCGAAGAGAAGCGCTACCGCCGCCAGCGGCGGTCGGCCATCGGGAGCAAAGCCGCCCGCAGAGATGAGACCGAGGGACAGTGCGCAGGCGGCCGTTCCGACATAGAGCGTGACCATTGCGATGGTGCCGCGCAACGGCGTTGCGAAAGTCGGTATCGGCGCAGCGAACAGTCGTCGTTGCCACCACAAGAAGCTCAGCAAGACCACGGTGACAATCGCCAGCACCAGTTCCCATTCCAGGCGGGCCAGCCACCATGCGCCCGTGCCGAGTGTGGGTTGCGGAAGCAGCCCTGTCGGGTATCCGACCAGTGTGACCACGATGACGGGCAACATGTGCCACAGGTACAGCGCCATGACGTTGTTGTTGGCTGTCGAGATCACGCGCGGCCACCTGCCGCGCGCCAGCACGCGATTCAACGCCGGCACTACCGCGAACAGCAGCCCGATCTGCACGGTCGCCAATGCCAACAGGGCAACGGAAGGGGGTGCGCTGTTCTCCACCCGGACACCCGGGACGCCGATCATCGCGATGGGGTAGGCCCCCCAGGTCACCAGCAGTGGCAGAGCCACCGCGGCGGCGACGGCCATCCCTACCAGCAGGCGCCTACCCAGACGTCCACCGTGCCAGGCGATCCCGAGTTGATAGATCGCCGCCCAGCAGAAGAAGTAGTTCACCATTCGGATCTCGGGATGCCCGGTGCCGATTCCCGCCGCGTCGACCACGATCACACAGGCCGCGAGTGCCGCCGGCACCGCGAGTCCCCAGCGCCGGTGTGCGGCCACGGCGACCGGGGTCAGTGCGACCACCATCAGATAGACAGCCAGAAACCACAAATGCATGGCGACCGCCCAGCCGCCCAACTCCAACACCGTTCCGTCGATACCGGCCAGCATCAACACCGTGATCACGGTGAGGACGAATGCGGCGTAGATTGCGGTGGGTCCGAGCGTGCGGGCCACCCGGCGGCGTATCCAGTCCTGCCGCGACGTGGCGTCATCGGCCTGCAGTCGCGCCCACGACACGGCGCTGGCGTACCCGGCGACTGCGAAGAACACCGGAACAACTTGGAAGAACCACGTCAGCCATTGGGTCCAGGGCATCAGGACCAGCGGATTGTCCCGGCCGAACTCGCCGTTGCGGTACGTCATCACAGAAAGCAGCCAGTGCCCGACGACGACGAGCATCACCGCCATTGCGCGGTAAAGGTCCAGCGCGATCGCCCGCGGCGGTGTCGAGGCTCTCGAATCGTCCATCGGTTGCCTTTTGGTTGCGGTGTCCGAGGGGGGACTTGAACCCCCACGCCCGTTAATAGGGCACTAGCACCTCAAGCTAGCGCGTCTGCCATTCCGCCACTCGGACCAGTTCGAAAAGCAACTTAGGTTATCGGATCGGCGTGTCCGGGCCAAAACCGCGCGGGCAGGCAACTCTGGCAACAGGCTCGGAGAAGGATGGTAGGAAAGTGACTGTGAGTTCCGCACCGACGCCCAGCGACGAGGTCGTCGATCTTGTGAGCGCGCTGATCCGTTTCGACACCTCCAACACTGGTGAGTCGGCCACCACCAAGGGGGAGGCCGACTGCGCACGCTGGGTGGTCGACCAGCTCGAGGACGTCGGATTCACCACTGAGTTCGTCGAGGCGGGCGCGCCAGGCCGGGCCAACGTGTTCGCGCGGCTCAAAGGTGCAGACCCGTCCCGCGGCGCACTGATGCTGCACGGCCATCTTGACGTGGTGCCCGCCGAGGCGTCCGACTGGAGCGTGCACCCGTTCTCCGGGGCCGTCGAGAACGGATACGTGTGGGGCCGCGGCGCGGTCGATATGAAGGACATGGTCGGGATGATGATCGCAGTCGCCCGGCACTTCAAGCGGTCGGGCATCGTTCCGCCTCGCGACCTGCTGTTCGCCTTCGTCTCCGACGAGGAGGCCGGCGGCAACTACGGGTGCAAATGGCTGGTGGAGAATCGCCCTGACCTCTTCGAGGGTGTCAGCGAGGCGGTCGGCGAGGTCGGCGGATTCTCGCTGACCGTACCGCGTAGGGAAGGCGGTGACCGTCGGCTTTACCTCATCGAGACCGCCGAAAAGGCGATGATGTGGATGCGGTTGTCGGCGCGGGGCCGGGCGGGCCACGGGTCGATGGTGCACGACGACAACGCCGTCACCGCGGTCGCCGAGGCCGTCACAAAATTGGGCCGCCATCAGTTCCCGATCGTGCTCACCGAATCGGTGCAGCAGTTCTTGGCAGCAGTGAGCGAAGAAACGGGATACAGCTTCGATGCCGACTCGGCCGACCTTGACGGCGCGGTGGCCAAGCTCGGGCCCATCGCCAAGATCGTCGGTGCCACACTGCGCGACACCGCCAACCCGACGATGCTCAAGGCCGGGTACAAGGCCAACGTCATCCCCGCCACCGCCGAGGCCGTTGTCGACTGTCGCGTCCTGCCGGGCCGACTGGCCGAGTTCGAGCGTGAGGTCGACGAGGTCATCGGGCCCGACGTAATCCGTGAGTGGATCACCGAACTGCCCTCCTACGAGACCTCGTTCGACGGCGATCTGCTCGAAGCGATGAACGCTGCGATTTTGGCCGCGGATAGCGAAGCGCGCACTGTGCCCTATATGCTCTCCGGTGGAACTGATGCAAAACACTTTGCCCGCTTGGGAATTCGGTGCTTCGGTTTCGCCCCATTGCGGCTGCCGGCTGATCTGGATTTTGCCGCGTTATTCCACGGCGTCGACGAGCGGGTGCCGGTTGACGCATTGACCTTTGGGGCGCAGGTGCTCGAAAACTTTCTCTTGCACTGCTGAAACACCCAACCGATGACGAGAGGATTGGCCGACAGTGTCTTTTCCGTACAACCCTTACGATTTCCTGCCCGAGCTACCCACGTTCACGGTGACCTCGGAATCCTTCACCGATGGACAATCGCTGGCCAATGACCAGGTCAGCGGCATCATGGGAGCTGGCGGGTCAGATATATCGCCGCAGCTGAGCTGGTCGGGCTTTCCCGAAACCACCCGCAGTTTCGCCGTCACCGTCTATGACCCCGACGCGCCCACAGCTTCGGGGTTCTGGCACTGGGCGGTATTCAACCTGCCGGCTACGGTTACCGAACTGCCCGCCGGTGTCGGTGACGGCAGTGACAGCGGATTTCCCGGTGACGCAGTCACTTTGGCCAATGACGCTGGGCTGAAACGATTTATCGGGGCAGCTCCGCCGGCCGGTCACGGGCCGCACCGCTACATCGTCGCCGTGCACGCCGTCGGCGTGGAGAAGCTCGACGTTCCCGCTGAGGGAACCCCGGCCTATTTGGGCTTCAACCTGTTCGGCCACGCTATCGCCCGCGCGCTCATCCACGGCACCTACGAACAGAAGTAGTGATTTCGGCGTGGTTGTCATCGCCAGCCGTCGACAAACACGCCGAAATCACCGGGTTGCGGATCCGACAGCGTCGGCAAGGCTGCGGAAGCCGTTCTCGTGCAGGCGGCGGGCGACCCCGTCATGGATCGTCTTCGCCCATAGCCCGCCGCCGTAGACGAACCCGGTATAACCCTGCAGCAGCGAAGCGCCCGATACGATCCGCTCCCATGCGTCCTCAGGGGTCTCGATACCGCCGACGCTGATCAGCACCAGCCGGTCGCCCACTCTGCGGTACAGCCGGCAGAGCACCTGCGCGGAGCGCCGGGCCACTGGCGGGCCGGAGATGCCGCCGGGGCCCAGTTCACCGACCCGGGGTGTCCTGAGCCCGTCGCGGGACACTGTCGTGTTGGTGGCGACGATCCCGGCGAGGCCGAGTTCGACTGCCAGATCAGCGATGTCGTCGATGTCACCGTCGGCGAGGTCGGGTGCGATCTTGACCAGTACCGGCGTCGACGTCTCGGCGAGCACCGCCGACAGAATGGGCCGCAGCGCATCGACCGACTGCAGGTCACGCAGGCCGGGGGTGTTCGGTGAGCTGACGTTGACGACCAGGTAGGCCGCCAGCGGTCCCAGCAGCCGGGCGCTCTCGGCGTAGTCCTGGGCTGCCCGTTCGGGTGGGGTGAGCTTGGTCTTGCCGATGTTGACCCCGATCGGAAAATCGGGGCTGCGCCGCGCGAGCTGCGCCGCCAACGCTCCGGCGCCATGGTTGTTGAATCCCATCCGGTTCAGCAGTGCGCGGTCGGCGGGCAGCCGGAACATCCTCGGCCGCGGATTGCCCGGCTGCGGTCGCGCCGTGACGGTGCCCACCTCGGCGTGCCCGAAGCCCAGCGCGCCCCAGGTGGCCACACCGAGCCCGTCTTTGTCGAACCCGGCCGCCAGCCCCATTGGGCCCCGAAAGTCGAAGCCGAACACCGTGCTGGCCAGCGCCGGGTCCGACGGAGCCAGGCGGCGCGCCAGCCGGCGGCGCAGCGCGGCGGGCCGGGTGGCGGCGCGTAGGCCCGCGAAGACCCAGGTGTGGATCGATTCTGGTGGGGCCAGAAACAGCGCCCGCCGCAGCATTGGGTATGTCAAAGCCGGTCCAATTACAGCGCGGGCTGGTCGGGGTGGCGTGCCGCGTCGGTGCGTTTTCTGCGCTTCAGGAGTACCCGTCTACTGCCGTCGGTGTAGAGCCGAACCCGGGTCAACTCCCAACCTCGGTACTCAGCCTCGATCGACAGCCGGATGGATGCGCTGACACGTGTCACCTCGGGTGGCAGCCGCAACGGAATCCACTCGTAATCGCCCGACTGGTCATCGGAGACCACCTTGTTCCAGGCCGCGGGCATCGGGCCGCGTGCGGGGTGGTTCACTTCTGTGCTCCGGCGGAGGTGATCACCTGGACGCCGGCTCTCGCGCCGGACACCACATAGAGTGTGGCGGAGGCATTGTCGAAGGCCAGCGAGTTCGGTTGCTGCACGGTTTGATATCGCACCTTCTCGACGGGGATCCCGGTTGCCAGATCGTAGCCAACAACGGTGTTGGTCGCCGTCTGGGCGACCCAGGCAAGCCGTGTCGGGTTCTCCGACACTGCCAGGCCGTAGGGCGAGTCCGGCACCGGGAAGCGCTGGCGCAGGATGAGCGGATCGACGCCGTACACCAGCAGCTCGCCCCCGCGAGTGTCGGCGACCAGTACCAGTCCCGCGGAGTCCGTGGCCATCGTGGTGGCGCCCTCGCCGGCCCGCAGCGCCTGTTCGGCTTTCGTGCCCTCGGAGTTCAGGCTGGTGATCGAGGTCTGGCCGCGGTCCAACACGACGGCGGTATCGCCCTGCGCGACAATGCCGTCCACCCGCGCGAACATCTTCAGTCGTGCGCCGACAGTGGTGTCTGAAGAAAGCGTGTACACCGCACCGTCGGCGCTGCCCAGGACGAGCCGGCCGTCGGCACGCCTGGCGATAGCGGTGAAGTCAATCCCGTCGAGACCCTGCACGCCGATTCTCGTCGCGGTGCCGGACGCGATGTCGAACCGGAAGTAACCGCCCTTCGTCGACAGGAACAGCCGGCCCTCGTCATCGCCGGCCAGCGCCGTTGCGGTGCCCTCGAGCCGGGTCGCAGTGGCCGCACCCGTCGCAGAGAAGACCGTGAGCAGCGACCCCTCATCGGCGCCGCCCCCCAGCACCACCAGCGAGTCTGTCCCGGTATCGAATGTCGCCCCCTGCGCGGGGCCGGGCAGCGGGCGCACCACTCCCGCAGGAGTGGCAGTGACAGGCGGCGACGAGGCTGCAGACGCGGCATCGATGGTGGGCGGGGTCGTGTCCGCAAGTTTGGAGGAGCACCCGGTGAAAAGCGTCGCCGTCAGAGCCATCGTCAGCATCGCAACGGTGAGGCGGACCAGCTCAACTGGTGGGTCAATGCGACGCGGCAACGGGAAGCTCTCGATGGTGGGCGGAAGCTGATCGGATCAGTGTATTCAAATTCAAGGGCCCGAATCGCCGGCATCTCAGCGTCAACTGGCGCCGGCGACGGTATGGTACAGGCCATGAATCTCGCGGCGGACAGGGACGTGACCGATCGAGAATTCGCAGTTGAGGACATCACCACCGGGGTGCATGCGAGCGGGTTTGGCCAGGTGGGGGACGGGCGAGCTTTCTCGTTCCACATCGAGCACCACGAGCTGGTCGTGGAGATTTATCGACCGCGGCTGCGTGATCTGGTCCCGCAGTCCGAAGACATCGTCGCGGTGGCCAGCCGCAAACTGACCGAAATCGACTTGTCTGACGAGCGCAGCCTCGCTGCCGCGGTCCGCGATGCGGTGGCCGAAGCTCAGCCGGTGCCTCGCCATAGCCGCTGAAGGTCGCTAACCCCACGTCACGGTACGGTCGTCGTCGTGACAGACGTGCCGGCGATGTCGTGGCTGCAGGTCGCCGTCCTCTCGGTACTGCAGGGTCTCACCGAGTTTCTGCCGGTGTCCTCATCGGGGCACCTGGCCATTGCTTCGCGGGTGTTCTTCGATGACGACGCCGGCGCCTCGTTCACGGCCGTCAGTCAGCTCGGCACCGAGGCCGCCGTGCTGGTCTACTTCGCCCGCGATATCGTGCGGATCGTCAAGGCGTGGTTCAGCGGCCTGTTTGTAGCCGCCCACCGCAGCGTCGATTACTGGCTGGGCTGGTGGGTGATCATCGGCTCGATCCCGATCGGCGTGGTCGGGCTGCTGTTCAAGGACGAGATTCGCACCGGCGCGCGAAATCTGTGGCTGGTGGCGACCGCGCTCGTCGTCTTTTCGCTGGTCATCGCGGCGGCCGAGTACTTCGGCCGGCGAACGCGCCAGGTTGAGCAGCTCAACTGGAAGGACAGCATCATCGTCGGACTCGCGCAGTGCCTGGCGCTGGTGCCGGGGGTTTCGCGGTCCGGCGCGACGATCAGCGCGGGGCTCTTCCGGGGCCTCGATCGCGAGCTTGCAGCACGGTTCGGCTTCCTGCTGGCGATCCCGGCGGTGTTCGCCTCGGGCCTGTTCTCATTGCCCGACGCATTCAACCCGGCGGGGGAAGGCATGAGCGCCAGCGGTGCCCAGTTGCTGGTTGCCACCGTGATCGCGTTCGTCGTGGGGTTCGCCGCGGTGTCCTGGTTCCTGCGTTTCCTGGTCCGGCACAGCATGTACTGGTTCGTCGCCTACCGCATCGTGCTGGGCGTCATCGTGCTGATTCTGCTGGGAACTGGAGTGGTGGCCGCGACATGACCGTTCTGCTATTGCGCCACGGCCGTTCGACATCGAACACGGCCCACACTTTGGCCGGTCGCTCTGAGGGTGTCGACCTCGACGATCGAGGCCGCGAGCAGGCCGGGGCGCTCGTCGAGCGGATCGGAGTGCTGCCGATCCGTGCGATCGTTCGCTCACCGCTGCTGCGCTGTGAGCGAACGGTGGCACCGCTTGCCGCGGCGCTGAGCTTGGACCCCCTCATCGATGAGCGAATCTCCGAGGTCGACTACGGGTCTTGGACCGGCCGCAAAATCGGTGAACTGGTGAAGGAACCGCTATGGGGGGTAGTCCAGCAACATCCCAGCGCCGCAGTGTTTCCCGACGGGGAGGGGCTGGCGGGCGTCCAGGCCCGCGCGGTGGCGGCGGTACGCGAGCACGACCGCAGGTTGGCCGATGAGCACAGCGGTGACGTGCTGTGGGTGGCCTGTACCCACGGCGACGTGATCAAGGCGGTGCTGGCCGATGCGCTCGGCTCGCATCTGGACAGTTTTCAGCGCATCAATGCCGACCCGGCCTCGGTGAGCGTCATCCGATACACGACCGTGCGGCCGTTCGTGATCCATGTCAATCACACGGGCTCCGCGCTGAACGCCGCGCTGTCTGCCCCAGTCGCCGTCGAGAAGTCCCAGGAACCCTCACAAGACAGTGACATACCCGCCGGTGACGGTGTGGTGGGCGGATCGACCGGGTAACTGCGACGCCGCACAATTACGGCTGAGGTGGCATTGCCGGTATTTTGGACGCTGCCATGGCTCGCGAAATCCACGTCTTCCGCACACCCGACCGATTCGTGGCCGGGACTGTCGGCCAACCGGGGAATCGAACCTTCTATCTGCAGGCGGTCCACGACACCCGGGTGATCTCGGTGATCCTGGAGAAACAGCAGGTGGAGGTGCTTGCCGAGCGGATCGCCGCACTGTTGTTAGAGATCAATCGTCGATTCGGGACACCGATCCCGCCCGACACCGGTGATGTCGAGGATCTGAGCCCATTGGTCACCCCGGTGGATGCCGAGTTCCGGGTCGGCACCATGGGCCTGGGTTGGGACTCGGAGGCTGAAACCGTCGTAGTCGAACTCCTGGCGGTCTCCGACGTCGAGTTCGATGCGTCGGTGGTCCTCGACGACGCAGAAGAGGGTCCCGACGCGGTGCGGGTATTCCTGACCCCTGAGTCGGCCCGGGAGTTCGCTGCCCGCTCCAATCGGGTCATCTCGGCGGGACGCCCGCCCTGCCCGCTCTGCGATGAGCCGCTGGATCCCGAAGGACACATCTGCGTCCGAACCAACGGCTACCGGCGCGGCGCGCTGGCCGGGTCCGACGATGTCGACGACACCTGAGCAGGCGCTTCAGCGCGGTGAGCTGACCGTTATTGGCCGGATCCGTTCTGCGAGCAACGCGACATTCCTGTGTGAGGCGAAACTCGACGATCGTGTTCAGCATTGCGTGTACAAACCGATACGGGGTGAGGCGCCGCTGTGGGACTTCCCGGAGGGCACGCTGGCCGGGCGCGAACTCTGCAGCTATCTGGTTTCAGCGACGCTGGGCTGGAACATCGTGCCCTACACCATCATTGGCGACGGGCCGGCGGGCCCGGGAATGTTGCAGTGCTGGGTTGACCAGCCCGCCGACGACGAATCCGGCGAGAATGGCAGCGCTGCCGCCGACGATGCGGGGCCCGACCTCATCGATCTGGTGCCCTCGGGCGGTATTCCGGCAGGCTACCTGCCAGTTCTGCAGGCCTACGACTATGCCGGTGACGAGGTCACACTGGTGCACGCCGACGATGACCGCCTGCGTCGGGTGGCGGTATTCGATATCTTGATCAACAATGCCGACCGCAAGGGCGGACATCTCCTCTCCGGCGTTGACGGGCAGGTTTACGGCGTCGACCATGGCGTTTCCCTGCACGTCGAGGACAAGCTGCGAACCGTGCTGTGGGGCTGGGCGGGCGAGCCCGTCGATGATGACACCCTCGCGGCGGTCGGCCGCCTGGATCAGGCACTGGGCGACGACCTCGGCGCGCAGCTGGGCAGCCACATCACCCCCCGGGAGGTGGCTGCTCTGCGAGCCAGAGTCGTTGCGCTGCTGAGAGATCCGGTGATGCCGATGCCCGATCGGCGGCGGCCGATACCGTGGCCGGCGTTCTGACGTGGTGTACTGGCGCGGTGACCCTCACCGATTCGGCGCTGGCCGCCAGCGTGGCGGCCGAGGCCGGTGAGTTGCTGCTCGCAATGCGCGAGCAGGTTGGACACCTGGATTCCTATGACCCCTACTACCTCGGCGGCGCCGGCGACAAACACGCCAATACCTTGATCCTGGACCGGCTGCGACGGGAGCGGCCGGGCGATCGGGTGTTGTCCGAGGAAGCAGTCGATGACCTGGCTCGGGTCGACGCCGACCGCGTGTGGATCGTCGACCCCGTCGATGGCACCCATGAGTACTCGATGCCCGGACGCGCTGACTGGGCGGTGCACATCGCGTTGTGGCAACGTTTCGCTGCTTCCGCGGGGCCGACCGGAAACGGCACGATCACCGATGCCGCGGTAGCCCTTCCTGCGCACGGCGAGGTTTACCGCACCGACACCGTCACCGCTCCGCCTGCCCGCACCGCGGGTCCGATCCGCATTACCGCCAGCTCCAACCGGCCGCCCGCGGTGCTTTGGCGGCTCCGCGAGCAACTCGACATCCAACTGGTCCGGATCGGGTCGGCGGGGGCCAAGGCGATGGCGGTGGTTCGCGGCGACGTCGACGCCTACGTTCACGCCGGAGGTCAGTGGGAATGGGATTCGGCAGCCCCGGCCGGAGTTCTGTGGGCCGCCGGGATGCATGCGTCGCGACTCAACGGCGCCCCGTTGGTGTACAACTGTCGCGATCCCTATCTTCCGGACCTACTGATGTGCCGGCCAGAGGTGGCCGAAGTGCTCCTGGAGGCGATGTGGTCGGCGCGGCGTGATCGCTAGCGCCGGACCGCGTCGCCGATCTTCTCGGTAATGAATCAGCCGTCGGCGGTGTCTCAGATGGCGATGTCTAAGGTCGATGCCATGCAATCATGGTCGGCGCCGAGTGTTCCGGTGCTCGCTGGGCGTGGGCCGCAGCTAAGGCTCTACGACAGCGCAGACCGGCAGGTGCGTCCTGTTGCTCCCGGCGCCACAGCCAGCATGTACGTGTGCGGGATCACCCCCTACGATGCCACCCACCTGGGGCACGCCGCCACCTACCTGACCTTCGATCTGGTGCACCGACTATGGCTGGACGCCGGTCACGATGTGCACTATGTGCAGAACATCACCGACGTCGACGACCCGCTGTTCGAGCGAGCTCAGCGCGACGGCATCGGCTGGCGCGAGCTCGCCGACCGCGAAACTGAGCTGTTTCGCGAGGATATGGCGGTCATGCGGGTGCTGCCGCCGCAGGACTACGTCGCCGCCACCGAAGCTGTGGCCGAGGTCGTCGAGGTCGTCGAAAAAATGCTGGCTTCCGGGGCCGCCTACATCGTCGACGATTCCCAGTACCCCGACGTGTACTTCCGTGCCGACGCGACCGTGCAGTTCGGCTACGAGTCGGGCTACGACCGCGACACCATGACCGCTCTGTTCGGCGAGCGTGGGGGAGACCCCGAGCGGGCCGGCAAGGGCGATCCGCTCGATGCTCTGCTGTGGCGGGCCGAACGGCCCGGGGAGCCCAGCTGGCCGTCGCCGTTCGGGCCGGGCAGGCCAGGCTGGCACGTCGAGTGTGCGGCGATCGCGCTCAGCCGCATCGGCACCGACTTGGACATACAGGGCGGCGGTAGCGATCTCATCTTTCCGCACCATGAATTCTCCGCAGCGCACGCCGAATCCGTCACCGGCGAAAGGCGTTTCGCGCGCCACTATGTCCACGCCGGCATGATCGGCTGGGACGGGCACAAAATGTCCAAGAGCCGGGGAAACCTGGTGCTGGTTTCGGGCCTGCGCCGCGCGGGTGTCGACCCGTCGGTAATCCGGCTCGGACTGTTCGCCGGGCATTACCGCGACGACCGGTTCTGGAGTCAGGCGGTACTCGAGGCCGCGCAGGATCGGCTGCAGCGATGGCGAAACGCGACCGCCCTGGCGGGCGCACCGGACCCCGCCGATGTGGTGGCCCGGGTCCGCCGCTACCTGGCCGACGACCTTGACACGCCGAAAGCGATTGCAGCACTTGATGGTTGGGCTGCCGATGCACTCGCCTATGGAGGCCACGACGGCACGGCCGGGCGCACGGTGGCCACTGCAGTCGACGCGCTGCTGGGCATCCAGTTGTAACCCATCTGGCGTGGAGTAGGTTGCGGCCATGGGATCTGTGACCGGCAAGACAGTCTTCATCACCGGTGGCGCACGCGGTGTCGGCGCGGAAGTCGCCCGCCAACTGCACGCCAAAGGAGCCAGGCTGGTCCTGACCGACCTCGATGCGGCCCCCTTGGCCGAGCTCGCCGGAACGTTGGGCGCCGATCGGGTGCACACCGTCCTGGCGGATGTGCGCGATCTGGGGGCCATGGAAAGCGCCGTGGCGAGCGCGGTCGACCGGTTCGGCGGCATCGACATCGTCATGGCCAACGCCGGAATCGCGACCTACGGTTCGGTGCTACAGGTCGACCCCCGAGCCTTCCAGACCCTCCTGGATGTCAATGTCATGGGCGTGTTTCACACCGTGCGGGCAACACTGCCCTCGGTCATCGACCGACGCGGATATGTGCTGATCGTCTCATCGTTGGCGGCCTATGCCGCCGCACCGGGTCTGGCTCCCTACAACGCCGCCAAAGCCGCTGTCGAGCATTTCGCCAACGCGGTACGGCTGGAGGTGGGGTACCGGGGAGTCGACGTCGGCTCGGCACACATGTCCTGGATTGACACGCCGCTGGTTCGCGACACGCGAGCCGACCTGCCGGCATTCGCCGATTTGGTGCTCAAGCTGCCGTTCCCGCTGAACAAGACGACGTCTGTCGAGGACTGTGCGCAGGCCTTCGTCTCCGGCATCGAGCGACGCAGGCGACACGTGAACTGTCCGGGGTGGGTGGGTGCCCTCCGATGGCTCAAACCGCTGCTGTCCACGCGGGTCGGCGAGGGGCAGGTGGCCAAGTTCGTGCCCGAGCTGCTTCCGCGGATGGATGCCGAGGTGGCTGCGCTCGGCCGGTCCATGAGCGCCCGGATCCAGGAGTTGGAAGAGTAGCTACCGCCCTCGGATTCCTCTGTCGGGCGCTACCGCCCTCGGATTCCTCTGTCGGGCGCTACCGCCCTCGGCGCCGCAGATAGCGTTCGAACTCGGCGGCCAGCGCGTCACCATCAATTTTGCCGATCGCCTCGTTCATTTCAACCTCGGCATCGCCGCGTTCCTCCAGCGATTGGACATACTCGGAGATCTCGTCGTCCTCGGATGTCATCTCGGTGACCGCCTCTTCCCACTCCTCGGCCTGGGCGGGCAGGTCGGCAAGGGGCACCTCGATGTCGAGGACATCCTCGACCCGTCGCAGCAGCGCGACCGTAGCCTTGGGGTTCGGCGGCTGCGACACGTAGTGCGGAACTGCCGCCCAGAACGTCACGGCCGGTATCCCAGCCTGCACGCAAGCGTCCTGGAACACGCCGGCGATGCCAGTCGGACCCTCGTACCTGGTCTCTTCCAGTCCGAATGTCTTCGCCGAGTCCGAGGAGTAGGCGGCCCCGGTCACCGGCACGGGCCGGGTGTGGGGTGTATCGGCGAGCAGTGCGCCCAAAATCACGACCGTGTGCACGTTGAGTTTGTCGGCGATGGCGAGCAATTCCGCGCAGAACGTCCGCCACCGCATGTTCGGTTCCACGCCGTGCATCAGCACGATGTCGCGATCGCTGCCCGGCGGGCGGCAGTGCGAGATCCGCATCGACGGCCAGACCAGTTCGCGGGTTACGCCGTCCACCTGGCGAATCACCGGCCTGTTGACCTGGTAGTCGTAGTAGGCCTCGTCGTCGATCTCGATGAGTGCGTCGGCCTCCCAGATGGCGTCCAGGTGCTGGAGCGCATCGCTGGCCGCGTCGCCGGCGTCATTCCACCCCTCGAAAGCTGCGACGATGGTGGTGTCGCGCAGAGCGGGCAGGTCGGATCGCTTCGGACCGCAGAAATCCGAGGGGGGCACATGATCAGCGTAAGCCCTGCATGGGCCCGATGACGGGCACCGACCCGCGGCCGAGTTCGCGACTCGTTGATTGCCCTGGCGGTCGCGGGGCGGGTCGGGGTGAATCATCGCGACGGGTTGGGCGTCGCTGACCCCGATCGAGCGAGGACGTAGACTTTTCTGGTCGAGAGGCGTTGCAACGGTTATTGCAGGGGGCAGGGTTCCCGTCTGGTATCCGCCACGCTCGGCAGAGCCAAGGACGCCTTCCGCTACGGAAGGAACAGACGTGGACGCTGTTGCGTCGAATGACATTGCGTCGAATGAATTTGCGTCGAATAACTTTGAGCCGAACATCCGCCCCGACTGCACCGACGAACTGACCGCAGCTCTGCGCCAGCGGATCATGGTGATCGACGGCGCGATGGGCACGGCGATCCAGCGGGACCGGCCGGACGAGGTCGGCTACCGCGGCGAGCGGTTCAAGGACTGGTCAAGCGATCTTCAAGGCAACAACGATCTGCTCACCCTCACCCAGCCGCAGATCATCGAGGGAATCCACCGCGAGTACCTCGAGGCGGGCGCCGACATTCTGGAGACCAACACGTTCAATGCCAACGCGGTCTCGCTCTCCGACTATGACATGGCGGAGCTCAGCTACGAACTGAATTACGCCGGTGCCGCCCTGGCTCGGGCGGCCTGCAACGAGTTCAGCACCCCGGAGAGGCCCCGCTACGTCGCCGGGGCGCTGGGGCCGACAACGCGGACCGCGTCGATCTCGCCCGACGTCAACGACCCCGGAGCCCGCAATGTCTCCTACGACCAGCTGGTCACCGCCTATCTGGAAGCCGCCAACGGTCTGGTCGACGGCGGTTGCGACCTCATCATCATCGAGACGATCTTCGACTCGCTGAACGCCAAGGCAGCCGTGTTCGCCGTCGAGACGCTGTTCGAGGACCGCGGGCGCCGCTGGCCGGTGATCATCTCGGGCACCATCACCGACGCCTCCGGGCGGACGTTGTCCGGTCAGGTCACCGAAGCCTTCTGGAACTCGATCAGGCACGCGAAGCCGATCGCTGTCGGCCTCAACTGCGCCCTGGGCGCGCCGGAGATGAGGCCCTACATCGCCGAGATGGCGCGGATCGCGGACACCTTCGTCTCCTGCTACCCGAACGCCGGCCTGCCCAACGCGTTCGGCGAGTACGACGAGTCTCCCGAGCATCAGGCCGGCTACATCGCTGACTTCGCCGAGGCCGGTCTGGTCAACCTGGTCGGTGGCTGCTGTGGAACGGCACCGCCGCACATCGCCGAGATCGCCAGGGTCGTCGAGGGTGTGAGGCCGAGGGATGTGCCGCACATTTCCGTCGCCACCCGGCTCTCGGGCCTGGAACCGCTCAACATCACCGATGATTCCCTGTTCGTGAACATCGGCGAGCGCACCAACATCACCGGCTCCGCCCGGTTCCGCAACCTGATCAAGGCCGAGGACTACGACACCGCCCTGTCGGTCGCCTTGCAGCAGGTCGAGGTCGGTGCGCAGGTCATCGACATCAACATGGACGAGGGCATGATCGACGGCGTCGCCGCGATGGACCGGTTTACCAAGCTGGTCGCGGCCGAACCCGACATCAGCCGCGTCCCGGTGATGATCGACTCCTCCAAATGGGAGGTCATCGAGGCCGGCCTGAAGAACGTGCAGGGCAAGCCGATCGTCAACTCGATCTCCATGAAGGAGGGTGAGGAGAAGTTCATCCGCGAGGCACGGCTGTGTCGTAAGTACGGCGCCGCGGTCGTCGTGATGGCCTTCGACGAGCAGGGCCAGGCCGACAACTTGGAGCGCCGCATCGAGATCTGCGGGCGCGCCTACCGGATCCTTACCGAAAAGGTCGGCTTTCCGGCCGAGGACATCATCTTCGACCCGAACTGCTTCGCGTTGGCGACCGGTATCGAGGAGCACGCGACCTACGGGATCGATTTCATCGAGGCCTGCGCCTGGATCAAGGAGAACCTTCCCGGGGTGCACATCTCCGGCGGCATTTCCAACGTGTCGTTCTCGTTTCGGGGAAACAACCCGGTCCGCGAGGCGATCCACGCGGTGTTCCTGTTCCACGCCATCAAGGCCGGCTTGGACATGGGCATCGTCAACGCCGGTGCGCTGGTGCCCTACGATTCGATCGACGCCGAGCTGAGGGACCGGATCGAGGACGTGGTCCTGAACCGTCGCCCGGACGCTGCCGAGAGGCTCCTGGAGATCGCTGAACGGTTCAACAGCGCCACGAAGTCGGAGGACCCCGCCGCAGCGGAGTGGCGATCTCTCCCGGTCCGCGAACGCATCACCCACGCTCTGGTCAAGGGCATCGACGCCGACGTCGATGCCGACACCGAGGAATTGCGCACCGAGATCGCTGCCGCCGGTGGGCGGCCGATCGAGGTGATCGAAGGCCCGCTGATGGACGGCATGAACGTCGTCGGGGATCTCTTCGGCGCGGGCAAGATGTTCCTGCCACAGGTGGTCAAGTCGGCCCGGGTGATGAAGAAGGCGGTTGCCTACCTGCTGCCCTACATCGAGGCGGAGAAGGAAGAGCTGGGTGCCGAGGCGGGTGAATCCACCAACGGCACGATCGTGATGGCGACGGTGAAGGGCGATGTCCACGACATCGGCAAGAACATCGTCGGGGTTGTCCTGCAGTGCAACAACTACACGGTGATCGACCTCGGTGTGATGGTGCCCGCGAGCAAGATCCTGGACGCGGCAAAGGAGCACAACGCCGACATCATCGGGTTGTCCGGCCTGATCACCCCCTCGCTGGATGAAATGGTCAACTTCGCCGTGGAGATGGAGCGTCAGGGGCTGCAGATCCCGTTATTGATCGGCGGGGCGACGACCTCGCGCGCACACACGGCGGTGAAGGTGTCGCCGCGTCGTAGCGGTCCGGTGGTCTGGGTCAAAGACGCTTCCCGCTCGGTGCCGGTCGCTGCTGCGCTTCTCGACGACAAGCAGCGTCCAGCCCTGCTGGAGGCCACCGAGACCGACTACGCAGCCCTGCGCGAACGGCACGCCCAAAAGAGCGAGCGGCCGATGCTCACGCTGGAGAAGGCCCGCGCGAACCGGACGCCGATCCAGTGGGACGGCTATACGCCGCCGGTGCCCGCCCAGGGTCTCGGCGTGCGGGAGTTCCTTGACTACGACCTCGCCGAACTGCGTGAATACATCGACTGGCAGCCGTTCTTCAACGCCTGGGAGCTGAAGGGCAGGTTCCCCGACATCCTCAACAACCCCGCCTCGGGCGAGACTGCCCGCAAGCTGTACGACGACGCTCAGGAGATGCTCGACACCCTGATCAAGGAGAAGTGGCTGACCGCCAATGGGGTAATCGGCTTTTTCCCGGCCAACGCCGAACCCGGCGGCGACGACATCGAGGTCTACACCGACGAGACCCGGACCGAGGTGATGGTCACGTTGCGCAACCTACGCCAGCAGGGCAAGCACCGGGAGGGCATCCCGAACCGGTCGCTGGGTGACTACATCGCGCCCAGGGATACGGGTCTGGCTGACTACGTGGGCGCCTTCGCCGTCACTGCGGGCCTCGGCAGCCAGGAGAAGGTAGCCGAGTTCAAGGCGGACAACGATGACTACAGCGGGATTCTGCTGGAGTCGATCGCCGACCGGCTGGCAGAGGCGTTCGCCGAACGGATGCACCAACGGGTGCGCAAGGAGTTCTGGGGATTCCAGCGCGACGAGCAGCTGGACAACGAGGCACTCATCCGGGAGAAGTACGTTGGAATCCGCCCTGCGCCCGGCTATCCAGCCTGTCCGGAGCACACCGAGAAGGCGACGCTCTGGGAGTTGATGGACGTCGATGAGCGGACCGGCATCGAGCTGACCGAGTCGATGGCGATGTGGCCCGGTGCCGCCGTCAGCGGCTGGTACTTCTCGCACCCGCAGTCGCAGTACTTCGTGGTCGGCCGGATGGCCCAGGACCAGGTCGCCGACTATGCGAGGCGAAAGGGCTGGACCCTGGCCGAAGCTGAGCGCTGGCTCGGCCCCAACCTCGGCTACAACCCGGAGGACTGACCCCCACGGGGAACCCGGAAGCCCAAGACTGCAGCGGGTGACCATCTGAGGCCCACCTGCGCCCCGCCCGGAGTGAAGCCATCTTCACGTTCGCGCGTGTAGGTGAACACAACTTCACATACGGCGAGCCGGCGGCAACTGGATTGCGATCCAGCCGACAGCGCCCGCCAGCTCGGCGCGATCGCGTGCCAGAATAGTTGTGTGCGGGCGGTGTTGTGGGATATGGACGGCACGCTCGTCGACTCCGAGAAGTTGTGGGACGTGTCCCTTTCCGCGCTCTACGCGTCGCTCGGTGGCGTGATGAGTCGCGAGACCAGGGCGGCGCTGGTAGGGGCCTCGGCCGAAAAGACCATCTTGACGGTGTACCGGGATCTGGACCTGGAACCAGAGCCGCAAGCGATGGCGAAGTCGACCCGTTGGATACATGAGCACACCGCCGAGCTGTTCGATGGCGGGTTGCCGTGGTGTGACGGGGCCCGCGAGATGCTGGAAGCCCTTGCAGCCGAACGCACGCCGATGGCGCTGGTTACCAATACCCAACGCTCGCTGACTGAGCGTGCCCTGAATAGCATTGGCCGTCAATATTTCTCAGTCTCGGTGTGTGGAGACGAGGTGCGGAATGGCAAGCCCGCCCCTGATCCATACCTGCGCGCGGCGGAACTTCTCGGGATACCTCCCTCGGACTGCCTGGCGGTCGAGGACTCGGTGACCGGCGCGGCAGCCGCCGAGGGTGCTGGCTGTGCGGTGCTGGTGGTTCCCAACGACGTCGCGGTGCCCGGCGGTCGGCGGCGGCGCCACACCGGCTCGCTCGCCGAACTCGAGGCCGCAGATCTACGCAGGATCCACCGCGAGATCGGACGGGGCTCGCGGGGTTGTGGACCCGAGCGTGACACAATCGCAAGCCGTGAAGACCTTCGATGAGCTGTTCGCCGAACTTGGCGAGCGTGCGCGCACCCGCCCCGCAGGAAGCGGCACCGTCGCAGCGCTCGATTCCGGTGTGCACGGCATCGGAAAGAAGATTCTCGAAGAGGCCGGCGAGGTGTGGTTGGCTGCCGAGCACGAGAGTGACAGCGCGCTGGCCGACGAGATCAGCCAATTGCTGTACTGGACACAGGTGCTGATGGTGTCTCGCGGTCTGTCGCTCGATGATGTGTACCGGAAGCTGTAGGGCATGCTCAAAGTCGCCGTTCCCAACAAGGGCACGCTCAGTGAGCCCGCGGCCGAGATCCTGTCTGAGGCCGGATATCGTCGGCGCACGGACACCAAGGATCTGACCGTCGTCGATCCCGCCAATCAGGTCGAGTTCTTTTTTCTGCGCCCCAAGGACATCGCGATCTATGTCGGTTCGGGCCAACTCGACCTGGGAATCACCGGACGGGATCTGGCTCAGGAATCTGTTGCGCCGGTGCGTGAGCGGCTGGCGCTCGGTTTCGGGTCCTCGACGTTCCGTTACGCAGCCCCGGCGGGCGGATCGTGGCGGGTGGAAGACCTGGCCGGAAAACGTATCGCCACAGCGTTTCCCAACCTTGTGCGCAAGGATCTTGCCAGCCGAGGAATCGACGCGACGGTGATCCGGCTCGATGGTGCGGTGGAAATCTCGGTGCAGCTCGGTGTCGCCGACGCCATCGCCGACGTCGTTGGCTCGGGTCGAACTCTGGGGCTGCACAACCTTGCGGCCTTCGGCGAGCCGTTGTGTGATTCCGAGGCGGTGCTGATCGAGCGCGAGGGCGCGGGAGGCGCGGCTGCTCAGGCCGGTGATGGCGAAAAGATCACTGCCAGAAACCAGTTGACTGCCCGCGTGCAAGGAGTGGTGTTCGGCCAGCAGTACCTGATGCTGGACTACGACTGCCCTCGGTCGGTGCTCGAGGAAGCTACCGCGGTCACCCCCGGGCTGGAGTCTCCGACCATCGCACCGCTGGCCGATCCGGCGTGGGTGGCGGTGCGCGCTTTGGTGCCACGGCGGGATGTCAACGCCATCATGGACCAGATCGCCGCCATCGGCGCCAAGGCGATACTGGCCTCGGACATCAGGTTCTGCCGCTTCTGATATGACTCCCGGCGCGGCTGCCCGTGTTAGCGTCCGGATGTCCAGCCACCGCTCGGAGGTCCGATGACCCAGGTTCTTGTTCTGTTTCTGGCCCTGCTGATCGGTGCGGTCGCTGGCTTGCGCGCAATGACCGCGCCGGCCGTGGTGGCCTGGGGGGCGATGGCGGGCTGGATCGACGTCGGCGACAAGTGGTCGGACTGGATGGCGCACCCCATCACCGTCGTCGTTCTGACAATCCTCCTGCTCGGCGAACTGGTCATCGATCAACTGCCGAAGACGCCGAGTCGCAGGGTCGCCCCGCAGTTCGTGACCCGAGTGATCACCGGGGCCTTCGCGGGCGCGGTGATCGGAAGTGCCTTCTTTCACACCTTCAGCGCCATGGGCGCGGGCATGGTCGGGGCCGTTCTCGGCACGCTGGGGGGCGCCGCACTGCGAAGCCGGTTAGCCGCAGCCAACAACGGAAACGACCGACCGGGAGCGTTCGGTGAGGACCTTCTCGCCGTAGGTGCAGGATTGTTGATCGCGTTCCTCGTGAGCCTGGTCTAGGAGAGCAGAGATGTCCCAGAGCGCGATGACACAGAGATTCGACGCAATCATCGTCGGCGCCGGTCAGGCCGGACCGTCGCTGGCCGGCCGGCTGACCGCCGCAGGGCAGACGGTTGCGATGATCGAGCGCAAGCTGTTCGGTGGAACCTGCGTGAACTACGGCTGTATCCCTACCAAGACGCTGGTAGCCAGCGCGCACGCGGCCCACGTGGCGCGCCGCGGCCCGGAGTTCGGGGTGAATACCGGCACCGAGGGCCCGGTGACCGTGGATATGGCCGCGGTAAAGGCGCGCAAGGATCGCATCAGCATTGCCGACCGCGAGGGTGTCGAGTCCTGGTTGGACGGCATGCAGGGCTGCACCGTGATTCGAGGTCATGCTCGGTTCGAGGGCGCGCACGCGATCCGGGTCGGTGATCAACTGCTGGAGGCCGACCGGATCTTCCTCAACGTCGGCGGCCGCGCCGTGGTGCCGGAGATTCCGGGCCTAGCCGAGTTGGACTATCTGACCAACGTCGGGATCCTCGAATTAGACTCCATCCCGGAGCATCTCGTGGTGATCGGCGGCAGCTACATCGCGCTGGAGTTCGCCCAAATGTACCGCCGGTTCGGTGCGCGGGTGACTGTGGTCGAGCGCGGTCCGCGTCTGACCGCGCGGGAGGACGAGGATGTCTCAGCGGCCATCAAGGAGATCCTTGAAGCAGAAGGGATCGACGTCGTGCTCAACGCCGACGCGATCAGCTTCACCAAACAGGACAGCGGATTTACCGTCACACCCCGCGAGGGAGCGCAACCCATCGCCGGTAGTCACCTGCTCGTCGCGGTGGGCCGCCAGCCCAACACCGACGACCTCGGGCTCGACGTGGCGGGCGTCGAGACCGACGGTCGGGGCTACGTAGTGGTCGACGATCAACTCCGCACCAGCGTCGGGCACATCTGGGCGATGGGTGACTGCAACGGACGCGGTGCGTTCACCCACACGTCCTACAACGACTTCGAGATTGTCGCGGCCAATCTCCTCGACGACGACCCCCGCAAGGTCAGCGATCGCGTCACTACCTACGCGCTGTACATCGATCCGCCACTGGGCCGGGTCGGGCAGACCGTTGCCGAAGTCCGTCGGTCGGGCCGCAAAGCACTGGTGGGCAAGCGGCCGATGACCCGGGTCGGCCGCGCGGTAGAGAAGGGCGAGACCGAGGGCTTCATGAAGGTGGTCGTTGATGCCGAAACCGGGCAGATCCTGGGAGCCTCGATTCTCGGGGTAGGAGGCGACGAGGTTGTGCACAGCATCCTCGACGTGATGACCGCCAAGCTGCCCTACACCGCGATCTCACGCACGATGCACATCCATCCGACCGTCAGCGAGTTGGTGCCCACGCTGTTGCAGGACCTCAAGCCTTTGCAATAGCGGCAGCCAGGCGCCGCCCGCATCCACACCGCGCTTGCATCGAGGGCGCCCGGACCGCCTGATTGCTGCGGCTCAATTGCTGCGGCTCAATTGCTGCGGCTCAATTCCTGCGACGAACGCACTTCAGCGACGAACGCACTTCAGCCCATTGACTGTGTCCTGAATCACAGTAATATGACCAGTGGTCATATCGGAGTTTGGAGGCGTGATGCCGACGGTGACGTGGTCTCGTCTCGGTGGGCGCCGCCGCTCTGCGGTGGTCGCCGCCGCAGAGGCGGAGTTCGCCGCACACGGATTCTCCGGCGGCAGCCTCAACGTCATCGCGCGACGCGCTGGCGTGGCCAAGGGCAGCCTGTTCCAGTATTTCGCGGACAAGCGTGATCTCTACGCTTACATCACCGAGGTCGGCAGCCAGCGGGTGCGGTCTTATACCGAGGACCAGATCCGTGCCCTCGACGCAGACAGGCCCTTTTTCGAGTTTCTCACCGACCTTCTCGATGTGTGGGTCGCTTACTTCGCTGAGCACCCGCGCGACCGGGCGTTACACGCGGCGGCCAGTTTTGAAGTCGACACCGATGCACGGGTCAGCGTGCGGGCGGTCATACACCGCCACTACCTGGAGGTGTTGCGGCCGCTGGTGCGCGATGCCTGTCGTCGCGGCGATCTGCGTCGTGATGCCGACACCGACGCGTTGCTATCGCTGCTGTTGATGATCATGCCGCACCTGGCGTTGGCGCCATACGTACGCGGCATGGACCCGGTCCTCGGACTCGATGAGCTCTCGCCCGAGCAGCCGGGTTTGGTCATCCGACGCTACATCGCCGTGCTTGCAGCGGCTTTCGCACCGATCGACGTCCAATCCTATTCCAACCCAGGACCTCTCACGACCACAACCACCACCGGAGGAGAACAATCACATGGCTAGGACACGTTCGGAATCGCTGGCCGCGGGGGGCCTGAACTGGGAGAGTTTGCCGCTCAGGCTTTTTGCCAGCGGTAACGCGAAGTTCTGGAACCCGGCCGACATCGACTTCTCCAGAGAGCGCGCCGACTGGGAGTCGCTCACTGATCTTGAGCGCGACTGGGCTACCCGGCTGTGTGCGCAGTTCATCGCCGGCGAAGAAGCGGTAACACAGGATATTCAGCCGTTCATGTCTGCCATGCGTGCCGAAGGCCGGCTCGGTGACGAGATGTATCTGACGCAGTTCGCCTTCGAAGAGGCCAAGCACACACAAGTGTTTCGAATGTGGCTCGACGCAGTCGGGATGACCGGGGATCTGCAAAGCTACCTCGACGACCTTCCCTCGTACGGGCGGATGTTCTACGAGGAGCTTCCGGCGTCGCTGGAAGCCTTGACCCGAGATCACTCGCCGATGGCGCAGGTACGGGCTTCGGTGACCTACAACCACGTCATCGAAGGCATGATGGCATTGACGGGTTACTATGCGTGGCACCGGATCTGCGTTGACCGTGACATCCTGCCCGGGATGCGGGAGCTGGTGCGCCGAATCGGCGACGACGAACGACGCCACATGGCGTGGGGTACGTTCACCTGCCGACGCCATGTCGCGGCCGACGACGCCAACTGGACCGTGTTCGAAGAGCGGATGAACGAGCTCATTCCGTTGGCACTGCGCAACACCGAAGATGCGTTCGCCCTATACGACGAAGTCCCATTCGGATTGGAGATGGATGAGTTTCAGCAGTACGCAGCGGACAAGGGAATGCGTCGTTTCGGGACCATCAGCAGCGCGCGTGGGCGACCCCTGGCCGAGATCGATGTCGACTACTCACCTCTCAAGCTGGAGGACGCTTTCGCCGATGAGGACCGGCGATCCTTGGTGGCCTCAGCGTGAAGTGAGCTCTGGGAGAAGCCTATTCGCTGACCTGGTTGATGATCATGAGCGGCGCTGAACCAGCAGGGTCTGCGCGCAGGTGCCGATGAATCCCTGGCGGTCGAAGATCTCCGCGGTGGTGGCGCCGATGCCATCCGGGCCGATGGAAGCCCGGCCCCGTAGCCCGAAATCTGCGCCCGTGGGCAGCCGGTGTAGATGGACGACGGTGTCGGTGTTCATGAAGACGAACTGCTGCGGGTCCAGCGTGGCGCTGATCCCGTTGGCCGAGTCGACCACCATCGCCAGACGCTGCAGCGGTGTTGTGGGCTCCGAATCCACCAGCGGTACCAGCGGGCTCAGCCACGCCTCCCGGGCTTCGCTCCCGGCGGTGGCCTGGCGGCGCCAGCTGACCGTATCCAGGTATCCAGATGCTCCTTCCCAGGCATGTGCCACCTCGGTCGCGGGGCCCTCGGTGAGCGGCGGGTAGCGGTCGGTGGCGGCGTCGCGGGTGTCGCTGGGGAGCAGCAGCCATGCGGTGAGGCGTGCGACGACCCGTCGGCTGCCGTCGGCGCAGTCAGTGAGCATCTCGGCGGTCATCAGCGAGATTCGACGGCCCGGCCGGTCCACCCGGGCCTGAACACGCACGGTGGTCACGGGTATGGCGCCGATGATGTCCAGCGAGAGCCGCGCGATCCGCAACCCACTGCCGGCCGTGCGGTCGCGGAGATCCTCGATTGCCTTGGTCAACAGCGCCAGCGGGGGAGAACCGTGCTGGATCTCGGGGTCCCAGTTGCTGCGGGTGCCGTCGGTCGCCGTGAAGACCGGGTCCTCGCCATCGGCAACAGGCTGCCGGCGAAACAAACAATCGATCACGCGGCGGGCTCCGCCGCCTGCCGCGCCGGGTCCGGATCGCCCTTGTCGAACACTTCTGGCCAGCCCGGATAGGGCGGAGGGTTACCGCCGAAGACCGGGCAGTGGGCGCGGTGTGCGCACCAATCGCACAGTCGCGACGGACTCGGCCGAAAATCCCCCGTCGCACCGGCTGATCGGATGGCCCGCCAGATCGCCATCAACGTCTTCTCGAATCGCAACAGCTCGTCGAAGTCGGGTGTGTACTCCAGCACCTGGGGATCGGCCAGGTACAGCAGCCGCAACCGCGCAGGCATCACGCCGCGCGCACGCAGCAACGCGACCGCATAGAACTTCATCTGGAACATGGCCTTGAACTCGGCGAGCGCCCGCGCCTGCGGTGGCGCCCTGCCCGTCTTGTAGTCGACCACCCGCAGCTCGCCGGTCGGCGCGAGGTCGATGCGGTCGACGAACCCGCGCAGTAGCGTGCCGTCCTCGAGTTGCACCTCAATTCGCTCCTCGCAGCTTTGCGGGTCGAAGCGGGTGGGGTCCTCCAGCCGGTAATAGCCCGACAGCAGTTTGCGCGCCTGCTCGAGCAGCTCGGTATGCAGTTTCGGATCGATTTCCGTCCCCACCGAGGGCTGCGCTGCGAGCACCTGCTCCCATGCGGGCGCCACCAGCGCCGCCGCCGTCTCGGGGCCACGCTCGGCAGCGGGAAGGGCGTACAGCTGCTCGAGCGCGACATGCACCACTGTCCCGCGCACCTGCGCGATGGAAGAAGGCTCCGGCAACCGGTCGATGGCCCGGAATCGGTACAGCAGCGGACATTGCTTGAAGTCACTGGCCCGCGACGGAGAAAGGGCCGGGCGATGCGCCGGGCGCTCCGTCTGTTCGGTCATGGGCCAAGCCTATGACGGCGGTCGGACACGTCTGGGTAACCCGGGCGTTGGAAGTCGCCGAGATCCTGGCAGGCTGAACAGCTGTGCCCAGTACCGGTCCGTTCGCCGTCGGTGATCGTGTGCAGCTCACCGACGCCAAGGGCAGGCGCTACACGATGCTGCTCAAGGCGGGCGGGGAGTTCCATACGCACCGCGGCAGCATCGCCCTCGACGACGTTGTGGGGCTGCCCGAAGGCAGCGTCGTGCGTTCGACCAACGGTGATCAATTTCTGGTGTTGCGACCCCTGCTGGTCGATTACGTGATGTCGATGCCCCGTGGTGCTCAGGTCGTTTATCCCAAGGACGCCGCGCAGATCGTGCACGAAGGCGACATCTTCCCGGGTGCACGGGTGCTGGAGGCCGGTGCCGGATCCGGTGCGCTGACCTGCTCGCTGCTGCGGGCCGTCGGGCCGCAGGGCCAGGTGACCTCCTACGACGTGCGCGAGGATCACGCTGAGCATGCGGTGCGCAACGTGACCATGTTTTTTGGCGAGCACCCGCCGAGCTGGCAGCTGGTAATCGGCGACGTCGCTGAGTACTCCGGGCCCGAGGTGGATCGCGTCGTGCTGGACATGCTTGCGCCCTGGGACGTGCTGGGCGCGGTCGGGGACGCGCTGGTCGCCGGGGGAGTGCTGGTGGTTTACGTCGCCACCGTGACCCAACTGTCCAAAACCGTGGAGGCATTGCGTGAGCAGCAGTGCTGGACCGAACCGAGAGCGTGGGAGAGCATGCAGCGGGGCTGGCATGTAGTGGGCCTGGCGGTGCGTCCGGAGCACTCGATGCGGGGGCACACCGCATTTCTGATCAGTGCGCGCAAACTGGCCCCCGGTGCGGTCGCGCCGGTTCCGCTACGCAAGAAGAACCGCGGACGCGCCGAGCCAGGAGCAGTGTGAGCGTCTCGGTCACACTCAAGGGTCGTCGCCGGTTCATCGCGCCCGCTGGCCAGGGCGATACCGGCCCCCAGCCAGCCGATCCGCCCGTGCTCAGCGCGGCGGGTCGGGCGGTGGCTCGATGGCCGGCGGGGCGGGCGGTGGCTCGATGGCCGGCGGGGCGGACGGTGGCTGGATGGCCGGCGGGACGGGCGGTGGCTCGATGGCCGGCGGGGCGGGCGGGGCTGTGCTGTCCCCGCTGCTCAGCTGAAGCAGCTGATCGGCGCTCTGCCTGGTCAATTGCCACGGGCCGTCAGCTGGAGAGAACTCCATGGGGTAGGTGAATTCGCCGTCCAACGGGTTGGCGGTCCTGACCACCACCGTCGCGACGACGTTGCCGGGTTCGGATTGCGACCAGGCGAGGTCGCGCGCCTCGAAGGTCAGGGGCAGTGAACCGTTATCACGCAGAGCGATACCGAAGCGGTCCAGTCCGGCGGCTTCATCGGCCGTGCCGTCTTCGATCAGGGCGACCTTCTGGTCGCCCGGGAGAGCCGGATCGGAAAGCCTGCTCATCACATCGATCAGCGCCGATTCTGGGGGCAACGGAAGTGCGCCGGGCGTAGGCCCGACCGGCGCGGGCATGTCGGCCGTCGGGGCGGCCGAAGTCTCGACCGACGGGGCGGCAGCCGGATGTTCCTGATGGCTACAGGCACCCGATCCCAGTGCCGCCACGATCGTGGCGGCACTGCGAATCAAGACGGTGCGACGCACAAGCGTCATTATTCGGTAAGGCCTCGGAACAAGGACTTCAGAGAGGGTCAGCCCACCGATGAGATCAGGGCCATGGCCGACTGCCTGGAGATCTGCCAGCCGGTGGGACTGGGTCCCGCGATGAACGTCAGCGGCTGGGTGGCCACTGCGCCGGAGGCCGCCGACGCGGTGACGTTTGCCGTGGCGACGCCCCCGTTCTGGTCGATGTCGGCGATCGAGAAGTTCACCGGGAAGTACCCCTTGGCTGCGGCGTTGCTGAAGCCGGTATCGGCCATACGGGCCTCGAGGCCGCCGAGGCCACCCTGGACAAAGCTGGCTTTGCCGCCGGCGAACGAACCCGGCCCGGACAGTGCATTGAGCGTCGACAACAACGGCCCCTGTAGATCGGGGGCAGGTGCGGCCGGAAGTGGAACGTCAAAAACGACCGGTTGAACCGCGGGCTGCGCCACGGTGCCAGAACCGGCTGCAATCGACGTCACGCCCGCCGCCGCGCCCACCACAGCGGCTGCTGCCATACCAGCAGTAAGGCTGGTATAGAGGGTTTTCAAGGTCACGGCTGTCCTTTCGTTCGGCCAACTGATTATCAGAGGCTAACAGTGTTGCTGGTGTGTCTCGAATTCTTACACCACACACAAAGAGTGAATCGCCGGTAGCGTTGAAGTTGTTACCGCACCACAATCAGGTGTGGGAAAGGAGCTCAGCATGAGTGAGTCCGACCGTTCTGAGACCGCTGACGTCTCGGGTACCCCCGATGATAACCGCCGGTCCCGGGAGGACGCTGCAGAACTGGAACAACTGCGCCGCGAGGCCGCCATCCTGCGGGAGCAGCTCGAAAGTGCGGTAGGCCCGCAGAGTGGGTTACGCAGCGCACGCGACCTACACCAGTTGGAGTCCCGGATCGATTCGCTGGCCGCTCGCAACGCCAAACTCATGGACACCCTCAAGGAAGCCCGCCAGCAGTTGTTGGCCCTGCGCGAAGAAGTGGACCGGCTCGGTCAGCCGCCCAGCGGCTACGGCGTCCTGCTCTCCGTGCATGAGGACGACACGGTCGACGTGTTCACCTCCGGCCGCAAGATGCGGCTGACATGTTCACCGAACATCGATACCAAGGAACTCAAGCAGGGCCAGACGGTTCGTCTCAACGAGGCGCTGACCGTCGTGGAAGCGGGCTACTTCGAATCCGTCGGGGAGATCAGCACACTGCGGGAGATTCTCTCCGACGGCCATCGGGCATTGGTGGTCGGGCATGCCGATGAGGAGCGGATCGTCTGGCTCGCCGATCCGCTGGTCGCCGCTGAGCATCTGCCCGATAGCTACGACGACGAACCCGGCGACGATCGGCCCCGCAAACTGCGCCCCGGCGACTCACTGCTGGTGGATTCGAAGGCCGGTTACGCGTTCGAGCGCATCCCGAAGGCTGAGGTCGAAGATCTCGTTCTCGAAGAGGTCCCCGATGTCAGTTACAACGACATCGGTGGCCTGGGGCGTCAAATCGAGCAGATTCGCGATGCGGTGGAACTGCCGTTCCTGCACAAGGAGCTCTACCGGGAGTACTCGCTGCGGCCACCCAAGGGTGTGCTGCTCTATGGCCCGCCCGGATGCGGGAAAACGCTCATCGCCAAGGCCGTGGCCAATTCGCTGGCCAAGAAGATGGCCGAAGTGCGCGGCGACGACGCGCGCGAGGCGAAGTCGTACTTCCTCAACATCAAGGGACCCGAGCTGCTGAACAAGTTCGTCGGCGAGACCGAACGTCACATCCGTCTCATCTTCCAGCGGGCACGGGAGAAGGCGTCGGAGGGTACACCGGTCATCGTGTTCTTCGACGAAATGGACTCTATCTTCCGCACCCGTGGCACCGGTGTCAGTTCTGATGTCGAAACTACGGTCGTCCCACAGCTTCTCAGCGAGATCGATGGTGTAGAGGGCTTGGAGAATGTCATCGTGATCGGTGCGTCGAACCGTGAGGACATGATCGACCCGGCGATCCTTCGGCCCGGGCGCCTGGATGTGAAGATCAAAATCGAACGGCCGGACGCCGAGTCGGCGCAGGACATCTTCAGTAAGTACCTGACCGAAAGTCTTCCGATCAACGCAGAAGATCTTGCGGAGTTCTCCGGCGACCACATGTTGACGGTCAAAGCGATGATCGAGAAGGTCGTCGACCGCATGTACGCCGAGATCGATGACAACCGGTTCTTGGAGGTCACCTACGCCAACGGCGACAAGGAAGTGATGTACTTCAAGGACTTCAACTCCGGCGCCATGATCCAGAACGTCGTGGACCGCGCGAAGAAGAATGCCATCAAGGCGGTGCTTGAGACTGGCCAGCGAGGGCTGCGCATCCAGCATCTGCTCGACTCGATCGTTGACGAGTTCGCCGAGAACGAGGACCTGCCCAACACCACCAATCCCGATGACTGGGCGCGGATTTCAGGTAAGAAGGGCGAGCGGATCGTCTACATCCGCACACTGGTCACCGGCAAGAGCGGCAGTGCGAGCCGAGCCATAGATACCGAGTCGAACCTCGGGCAGTACCTTTAGAGAACTCGCGGTGCTCTAGAAAAGCTCGGGCGCCAGCGAGTAGCTGTTGGCCAGGTCGTCCTGGAGGACCTGGGCGGCACGAGTGCTGGTGTCGATCCGGAGATTTTCATCGAGAACGCGTGTGCGGTAGCTCCAGCCCTCGGGCAGGCTGATTCGATTGGCGAGGTGTGCGAGGTCTTCGTAGGCCAGGGTGGGGTCGATGAGCCGACTCCACGACTGCATCACCCAATGTCGGCCGTCTGGATCGAGGAGCTCGAAGATCGGTTCCCCCGAGTCGAACACGAACACGGCTTTGCGCGCGACGGTGTTGGGCCGGTACGGGGCGGCATCCATCGAGGCCAACCCCACAGTGGCCTGTCGGATCATGTCGATGCCGCCGAACGTCGCGACCTCGGGCCGGCCCGAGGTGTCCTTTTCGATACTGTCCATCAGCCAGTAGCGCGGGCCGTTGAGCAGCGCCGCGGCCGCGCCGTGGTCCTTGGCCAGTGCCTCCGGGTCGAGTTTGGACCAAAGATCAGCCGGGCATTCGTTGAGTCCGAACGTGTTGTAGACGATGGCTTGCGGTCCATTCCCGGAGCCGATCCCGGCAGTCACCAGTAGAACCTCGCCGTAACGTTTGCCGCGCAATTCCTTCACGGGAGTGAATCTAGTACCCGTGAGATCGGGTTCGCGGATTTGAAAATGTGAATTTCGGTTAGTTGAACCAAGTTTGGTGAGTTGTGGTGAAGTCGAGAAGTTCTTGCCCATTCATTTTGAGTCATTATGAGCACCGCGAACGGTAACGTCGACGACGTGAAATCGCCACGCGCACTTCTGACACTGCTGCTTGTACCAATTGCTGCGGG
>JAHZIT010000072.1 GCA_022601275.1 Actinomycetes bacterium | reverse complement strand
CGCGCAAGCGCTCATCGCTGCTGTTCTGCTCTTCGCGCAGGCGCTCATCGCTGCTGTTCTACTCTTCGCGCAGGCGCTCATCGCTGCTGTTCTGCTCTTCGCGCAGGCGCTCATCGCCGCTGCACCGTCTTGGCATACAGGTCGAGGAACCGCGAGTCAGGGTCGTAGTTCTTCTTCACCGTCTTGTAGATCTCCCCGCCGTAGAGTTCGTCGAACTCCTCGGGTGAGTAGTAGGCGTCGGAGTACAGCGACTTGTGCCCGTGGAGTTCGCCGACCTTGCGCTCGATCTTCTTGTTTGTGAAGCCCTCCTCGGGGCCGGCTGGCACCGAGGACCAGAATCCGACGTTCACGTAGCTGTGGTGCGGGCGCAGCGGGTACAGCGGCCAGCTACCGGCCGAGGGCCCATCATCCCGGAGCCGCAACGGGCACAACCAGATCGGTTCGATAGGAACGTTGTCCAGGAACCACCGCAGGAATTCAGCCGTTTGTTCGATCGGCACCTCGACGTCTTGAACCACCCGTTCTTGCAGGGGGGGACCGGGCGAACGAATGCTGCGCTTCTCGATGCGGTCGGCGATATGGAATCTCTGGTCGTAGCCGATGAGCTTCCAGTAGAAGCTACTACGACGGTACCTGCGCGGCCACCAGCGGCGGATGCGCGGATTCTGTGCGCCGAATGCGCGTGAGCACCAGAACCAGTCGGTATCCCATCGCCACAGGTAGTCGTGGATCGTGAGACGGTCGTGCTTCTCGCCGTCCTCGTGCTGGATCGACCGGTAGTAAATGTCGTTGCCGGTGTAATCGCTGACCGGCCCGGGCGTCGCCGACTGGATACCGATACACAGGTAGCTCTCATCGGCGCTGAACACCACACCGTCGAGGTAGTCGACCCGGTCGCCGTTGAGTCCGCCTGTCTCGACGATCCTGTCCATCACATCGATCAGGTCAGTTAGGGATCTGAACCTGAGGTGCCGAAGTGCGACGAATGGCTTCACCGGCTCCAGCTCGATCTTCAATCGAACCGAGTATCCAAGCGTGCCATAAGAATTCGGAAATGCCCTGAACAAATCTGAATGTTCGTCGGGCGCGGCCCGCACTAGGTCGCCGGTGCCGGTGAGAATGTCCATCTCAAGCACGGACTCGTGCGGCAAGCCGTTGCGGAACGACGCCGACTCGATGCCCAGCCCAGTCACCGCACCGCCGAGCGTGATGGTCTTGAGCTGCGGCACCACCAGGGGTGACAGACCGTATCGCAGCGTCACGGCCACGAGGTCCTCATAGGTGCACATACCTGCCACATCGGCTGTGCGCGCATCCGGATCGACCGCCACGACACCGGTCAGTCCCGAGGTGTCCAGGCCGGGCCCGGCGTTCTTGGCGCGAGCACGAAAAAGGTTGGACGTCGGCTTGGCCAGCCGGACCGCGGCGTCGGCGGGAATAGCCCGGTAACTGGCAAGTAGCCGCTGCACGCCGTCGGTGTGAGCCGCCCGTGCATCGGTCGAGGCAACAGACACACATATACGCTAGTCCGCGGTCGCAGCCGATGCGACCTCCGTATCAGAAGTTGACAAGGAGTTTGCACTGATGGGACAGGTCAGCGCCGCCAGCACGATCTTGATCGATGCGGAGCCTGCGGTGGTGTTGGGTGCCGTTGCGGACTACCGGGCCATGCGCCCCAAGATCCTTTCCGGGCACTACAGCGGCTACGAGGTGCTCGAAGGGGGTCAGGGTGCCGGCACGGTGGCCGTCTGGAAGTTGCAGGCGACCAAGTCGCGCTCCCGTGATGTCAAGGCCATGGTCGATATCGCTGGTCACACGGTCATCGAAAAGGACGCGAACTCATCGATGGTGACGAACTGGACTGTAGCTCCGGCAGGTCCGGGCTCCTCGGTCACCGTCAAGACCTCCTGGCAGGGCGCAGGCGGGGTCGGGGGCTTCTTCGAGAGGACGTTTGCCCCGATCGGGCTACGCAAGATCCAGGCAGAGGTACTGAGCAACCTCAAGCGGGAAGTCGAAGGCCGGTAATTGGCCAACAGCCCTCGGCGAGCGTGTTCCCAGGGTTGTAACGAGACCGGCATTCACAACCGTGGATGCTCGCTCGGTGAACCCGTGGATGCTCGCTCGGTGAACCCGCGAGGCGGCCTAACGCTGTGAGCTCAGAAAGGCCACGATGCCGCGGACGACCGCGTCGGCGTACTTCTGGCGTCCGGCTGCCGTCGTCATCAGCGCCGAGTCGGCCGGATTCTTCATGTTTCCCAGTTCGACGAGTATCGACGGATACTGCGCGAGGTTGAGCCCGGCGATGTCGGAGCGCGGATCGAGTCCCTGTGTGCCGATGTAGGTGGCGGGCGGAATGCCCGAACCGGCGAGCTGGTCACGCATCGCCCTGGCCAACTGCACCGACGGGCCGGCCTGCGCTGCGTTGAGCGGGGGCGAAGCGTACAGAATGTGGAAGCCGCGCCCGGTGGCCGGACCGCCGTCGCCGTGTATCGACACCACTGCATCGGGCCTGATCGAGTTGGCCATCGCCGCCCGCTCGTCGATACACGGACCCAGGCCGGTGTCATCGCCGCGGGACATCGCCGTCCGCACCCCCAGGGCGGTCAGCGCTTGGCGGACCCGCAGTGTGGTGTCCCAGTTGAAGGTGTGCTCGGCTAGTGCGCCGTCGGCGGTGGCTGTGCCGCTGGTCTGGCAGTCCTTGGTGCCGCCGCGCCCGTTGGGGACCTGCCTGCTGATCGAGGCATCGTTGGAGCCGTTGTGGCCGGGGTCGAGGAAGACGATCTTTCCCGCGACGCTGGTGGGGGCCGCATGGGCTGGGCCGGCGAGCGCCGACGCGGCGACGAGCGTTCCGGCGGCGATGGCTGCACCTTTTCGCAGGCCGACACGCAGGCTGGCTAGTACGGGCACGGCGTCACGGTAGCCCGGGTGCCGACTACTCTTAAAGACCAAAGTGCCGGATCCTGGCGAGCGCAACCAAGTCGAGACCGATACGCGATTATCCGCAGATCTACCCGTACCGACCAACACCTGAAGAGGATCAGCAATGCAGCCCGGTGGCCAACCCGATATGTCAGCACTGCTCGCGCAGGCTCAACAGGTGCAGCAGCAGTTGATGGAGGCTCAGGAGGCCCTCGCCAACGCCGAGGTGCACGGTCAAGCCGGTGGGGGGCTGGTCAAGGTCACCATGCGAGGCAGCGGCGAGGTGTCGGCCGTGGCGATCGACCCGAAGGTGATAGACCCAGCCGACCCCGACACCCTGCAGGATCTGATCGTCGGAGCGATCGCCGATGCCGCCCAGCAGGTCGCCGTTCTGGCCCATGAGCGGCTGGGTCCGTTGGCCGGCGGCATGGGTGGGCAGGGACTTCCGGGCCTGCCGGGACTCTGACTTGTTCGAAGGACCCGTTCAGGATCTGATCGACGAGCTCGGCAAACTGCCGGGTATCGGACCGAAGAGTGCCCAGCGGATCGCATTTCACCTGCTCTCGGTCGAGCCGACAGACATCGACAGGCTCACCGCGGTTCTCGGCAGGGTCCGCGACGGGGTGAAGTTCTGCAACGTGTGCGGAAACGTGAGCGACGAGGACCGCTGTCGCATCTGCGGCGACTCGCGTCGCGACGCCTCGTTGGTCTGCGTGGTCGAGGAACCCAAGGATGTTCAGGCCGTCGAACGCACCCGGGAGTTCCGTGGTCGCTACCACGTGCTGGGGGGCGCGCTCGATCCATTGTCAGGTGTTGGACCCGACCAACTGCGCATCCGCGAGCTGCTGAACAGGATCGGCGAGCGTGTCGACGGAATCGACGTCGCCGAGGTGATCATCGCGACCGACCCGAACACCGAGGGTGAGGCCACCGCGACGTATCTGGTGCGGATGTTGCGCGATATCCCCGGGCTCACGGTGACGCGCATCGCCTCAGGCCTGCCGATGGGCGGCGACCTCGAGTTCGCCGACGAGTTGACGCTGGGTCGTGCGTTGGTGGGGCGCCGGGCGATGGCCTGACTCGACCGCCACCGCCGAAGCGTTGGACACCTCGATCACAGGCGCTGATCCGCCAGGGGCCGGCGCACTCGACACCCTCGCGACCCAGCGTCAACTCGTCGGTCAACAAGGTGTCCGCCGGCGGACCTCAGACGCGGCGTGGGGCCGCCAGCCGTTCCCGGCGCAACAGGGTGACCTCGGGCAGCTCCAGCGGGGCCAGCGGGCCGACCACCGCGGCGAGCAAGTGGTCAGCGAGTTCCGGATTGCGGGCCAGGCAGCAGCCGTGCAGATAGGTGGCGATGACGCTGCCCTGCACCGCGCCGTCGATGCCGTCCCCGGCCCGGTTTCCCGCCCCCTTCGTCACCGCGGCCAAGGGTCGCGCATCAGCACCCAGAACCGTTCCGCCACGGTGGTTTTCGAATCCAGTCAACGTATGGCTCAGCCCGTCGAGCAGGGGAGTCGCCGCGACCTCGCCGATGGTGCGCTCCGGCTGCGGCGAAGTTGTCAGGTCCAGCACGCCCACGCCATCGACTCGCTCTCCGGCCGAGGTCTGGTACCAGTTTCCCAATACCTGGATGGCCGCGCAGATCGCCAGTACCGGGGCCCCTCGTGAAATCGCCTGCTGCAGACCGGGGTATCGGACCAGGTGCTTGGTCGCCAGCCGCTGCGCGTAGTCCTCGGCGCCGCCGAGGGCGTAGAGATCGAGCCCTGCGGGCACCGGGTCATCCAGGGTGATCTCCACGATCTCCGCGCCGATCCCCCGCAGCCGCAGCCGCTGTCGCAGCACGACCGCGTTGCCGCCGTCGCCGTAGGTGCCCATCACATCAGGCAACACCAGTCCGATCCGCACCACTGATTCCGACGACTTCGCGCCCCCCGGGGTCATTTCAGGCGCTCCAGGACACGGTTGAGCTGTAGGAAAGCGGTGTAGTTCGCGAGTACTTCGACGTGGCCAGGTGGGCATGATCCGATGGCGTGAACGGTGTCGTGCACCAGCGTGTGATCGACCCCTGCGTAGCCCAATCGGACCGCGAGATCGGTGCCGCGTTCGCCGGCGGCCACCACCTTCACGGTTTCGAAGTGCTCGAAGCGGACATCCCACAGCCAGGACAGATCTTCGCCGTCGGGGACCTGGCCGTTGACCGCGATCACCACGCCTACCGCTTCGCGGTCCACCATCGACAGCGCTTCCTGCCAGCCGGCCGGGTTCTTTGCGAGCAGCACCCGCGCGGTGTGCGTCCCGACCTGCACGGTCCGGTACCTGCCGGCCACCTCGTCGACCTGGGACACCGCGGCAACGGCGGCGGCGGGGTCGGCGCCCATCGTCACTGCCGCGGCCACCGCCTGCGCCGCGTTACCGCGGTTGACTTCGCCGGGCAGCGCGAGGGTCATGGGCAGCTTCAGTCCGTCGGGGCCGTAGAGGTGGGTGCTGTCGAACCACCAGTCGGGTTCTGGCCGCTTGAAATCGAACGGGCCTCCGGGCGAGACGTCGGGTAGTTTGCCGGTCGAATACCAGTGTGTCTTTTCGCGGACGATGATTTCGCCTGACCGCGGACAGCTCACCGAGTCGCCGGCCCAGCCGCCGCCCGCAGCCACCCACACCACGTTGGCGCTGTCGTAGGCGGCCGAGGTCATCAGCACGTCGTCGCAGTTGGCGACGACGACTGCCGCGGGGTGACGCGCGAGCCCGCTGCGCAGGGTGCGCTCTATGTTGTTGATCTCACCGACCCGGTCGAGTTGATCGCGCGACAGGTTCAGTAGGACGACGAGGGCGGCTTCCACCGCATCCAAGACATGCGGGACGTGCATTTCGTCGACCTCGAGTGCGGCCAGGTCAGCGTCGGGCGCGGCGGCGAGCGCGGCCACCAGTCCGGCGTCCATGTTCGCCCCCTCGGCGTTGGTCGCCACCTCCCCGATGGTGGCCAGCGCCGCGGCGGTCATTCGGGTTGTCGTCGACTTTCCGTTGGTGCCCGTCACGACGACGGTGCGGCGACCACGGCCCAGCTGGCCAAGGATCGAGCGGTCCAGCGTCATCGAGACCAATCCGCCGATCATGGCGCCGGCACCCCGGCCGGTGACCCGGGATGCCCACCGGGCGCAGGAACCTGCCGCGAGCGCCAGCCGACCGCGTGTGGTGACCATCCCGGCAGTCTAAAAGAGACCGAACTGCAGCGACCGACACGCGCTCGATGGGCCGGGGTTGTCAGCGGTGCGTGCCATTCTCGATGGATGAGCCCATTCGCCGGACGTCACTGGGGCAGGCCAGCCGAACAGGCCGGTGCCGGCTGGGCCGTCGTCGACGTCGAGACGACGGGATTCCATCCCGGGCAGGCGCGCGTCGTCAGTATCGCGGCGTTAGCCCTCAGCGACGACGGGAACGTCGAGAAGAGCCTCTACAGTCTGCTGAACCCCGGCGTCGACCCTGGACCCACCCATGTGCACGGGCTCACTGCCGAGATGCTGGAGGGCCAGCCGACCTTCAGCGACATAGTCGGCGACCTGATCGAGCTGCTGCGGGGTCGCACCCTGGTAGCCCACAACGTCGGCTTCGATTACGCGTTCCTGGCTGCAGAAGCCGAATTGGTCGAGGCCGAACTCCCAGTGGAGACCGTGATGTGCACCGTCGAGTTGACTCGGCGCCTAAACCTCGGCACCGAGAATCTGCGGCTGGAGACGCTCGCGCGCCACTGGGGCATCAGCCAGATGAAGCCCCACGACGCACTCGACGACGCGCTGGTGCTTGCCGAGATCCTCAAACCCGTGCTGGTGGGTGCTCGTGAGCGCAGGGCGTGGCTACCGGTGCGCTCGGTGACGCGCCGCACCTGGCCCAATGGTCGCGTCACGCACGACGAACTGCGGCCGCTCAAGGTGGTGGCTGCCCGGATGCCCTGCGAGTACGCCAATCCCGGCCGGTTCGTGGCGGGACGACCGTTGGTGAAGGGTATGCGCGTCGCGCTGGCGGCTGAGGTGAGCCACACCCACGAGGAGCTCATCGAGCGCATCCTGGATGCGGGGTTGGCCTACACCGATGCGGTAGACGCACATACCTCCTTGGTCGTCTGCGATGACCCGGTGCCCAAGCAGGGCAAGGGCTATCAGGCGAATGAACTCGGCGTGCCGCTGCTCTGTGACGCCGAGTTCATGCGAAGCCTGGACTCGGCGATCGACGGGCCCGTCATCGACGATTTCGTCGACAGGCCGCCCGCCGAGGACCAGTTCGCGCTCTTCTGAGCGTGCCTGAAACTAGCTCAGCGCCTTGGCTTTCAACGCGTCGAACTCCGCAGGGGTGATCGCGCCTGTTTCCAGCAGCGTTTTCGCGTCGGCGATCTCCTGCGCGGGTGAGCGTCCGGCAGCCTGCTTGATGTAGTCGTCGGTCTGCTCTTTGGCCTGCAGTGCCTCTTCGCGGGCACGCTCGGCCATCCCCTGGCCGCGGGCGATCAGGTAGACCAGCGCAGTCAGGTAGGGCACCGCGATCAGGAAAACGACCCAGATCGCCTTCACCCAACCTGAGGTCTTGTGATCACGCCAGAAGAGATCCACCAAGATATTGAACAGAATCAACAGGTAGGCGATGAACGCAAAGATGACCAGGGCCGACCAGAAATAGTCCCAGAATGAATCCCACATCACGACTGCTCCTTAACCGAGGAAGGCGCGTTTGCGCGACGGCCAGTTAATCACGTGGCGGCTAACCACGTGCCGCCCGGTTCACGGCGGAGACGACGGCACGCAGCGATGCAGTCGTGATCGAGGTTGCGATCCCGACACCCCAGACGGTCCTGCCGCCGATCGAGGCTTCCACGTAGGCCGCGGCCTGCGCCTCCTCGCCTGACGACATCGCGTGCTCGGAGTAGTCCAGCACGCAGATGTGGTAGCCGGCGGCGCCCAGAGCGTCGCAGAAAGCGGCCAGCGGTCCGTTGCCGGCGCCGACGATCTCCGTCTCGACACCGTCGATCTTGACGATCGCGGCGATGGTGTCGGTGCCGCCATCCACCTCGGCGGCATCGACTCTCTGGCGGATCCGCTCCAGCGGGGTGACCGGAGCCAGGTACTCCTCGTAGAACGCATCCCACATCTCTTTGGGCGACACCTCCCCACCCTGTCCGTCTGAGCCCTCCGCGATCGATTGGATAGCCTGGGAAAACTCGATCTGCAGCCGCCGCGGCAGGGCCAGGCCGTGATCGGCCTTCATGATGTAGGCGACGCCACCCTTGCCGGACTGGGAATTCACCCGGATGACGGCCTCATAAGTGCGACCGACATCCCTGGGATCGATGGGCAGATAGGGGACCTGCCAGAGGATGTCATCCGCGTCGGCGTCCTGCTCGTCGGCGGAGATCTTCATCGCATCCAGGCCCTTGTTGATGGCGTCCTGGTGGCTGCCCGAGAAAGCGGTGTACACCAGATCGCCCCCGTAGGGATGGCGCTCGGGTACCGGCAGCTGGTTGCAGTACTCGACGGTCCGGCGGATCTCGTCGATGTTGGAGAAGTCGATCTGCGGATCCACCCCACGCGAGAACAGGTTCAGAGCCAGGGTCACCAAGCACACATTGCCGGTGCGCTCGCCATTGCCGAACAGGCAGCCCTCGATGCGATCTGCACCCGCCGCATAGCCCAATTCCGCTGCAGCGACGGCGGTTCCGCGGTCGTTGTGCGGATGCAACGACAGGATGATCGACTCCCTGCGTTCAAGATTGCGGCTCATCCACTCGATCGAATCGGCGTAGACGTTCGGGGTGGCCATCTCGACGGTGGCCGGCAGGTTGATGATCAGCGGCGACTCGAATGTCGGCTGGATCACCGCGGATACGGCGTCGCACACCTCGACCGCATACTCGAGCTCGGTGCCGGTGTAGGACTCGGGGGAGTACTCGAAGCGCCAGCGTGTGCCGGGGTACATCTCGGCCTGTTCGACGCACAGCCGGGCGCCGTCGGTGGCGATCTTCTTGACTTCTTCGCGGTCGGCGCGGAATACCACGCGGCGCTGCAGGATCGAGGTCGAGTTGTAGAAGTGCACGATCGCCCGTGGCGCACCCTCGCAGGCCTCGAAGGTGCGCTCGATCAGCTCGGGCCGGCACTGGGTCAGCACCTGAATCGTGACGTCGTCGGGGATCGCACCCTCGACGATGATCTCGCGGACGAAGTCGAAGTCGGTTTGGCTGGCCGACGGGAAGCCGACCTCGATCTCTTTGTAGCCCATCCGCACCAGCAGATCGAACATGCGGCGCTTGCGCGCCGGGCTCATCGGGTCGATCAGCGCCTGGTTGCCGTCGCGCAGGTCCACCGCACACCACATGGGCGCGGTGTTGACGACTTTGTCGGGCCAGGTGCGGTCGAAGAGACCGACCGGCTGTCCCCCGGGAACCTCGCTGGTGAAGCTGCGGTAGCGATCGACGGGCATCGATGACCCGCGCTGGGTGTTCCAGGCGGGCTGGCCGGGGTGGGGGCTACCCGAGGGGGTGCGGATGGCGCGTACCGACGAGTAGGCGTCAGCAGCATTGAATCTGGGGGAGGAGAAGGAAGTCATTTCGGTGCTCCGGAGGTCTAGAGGATTTCAGACCGGCGCGTCCCGAACACCCGCGACGGGAAGCCGGTCTGGATCAGACCCCGTCGCGGCGTAGGAGTAGGAGCACGCGATGCACATCTGCACTGTACTCCCGCCGGTGCCTGAGCCAAAACTCCAGAGCCTCACCAGTTGAGCACGACCTCGCTGAGCGGCAGGTGTTCGCGGGGCTGCCGGTCGCGGTCGGCGATCTCCGGCGCTGCCTCGCCGTAGTCGCCCAATGTGCCGACTGCGATGACCATCAGTGGCCGAAGGCTGTCGGGCAGATCGAATGCCTCGCTGGCGCCCGGGGCATCGAATCCAGCCATCGGATGGACGATCAGACCGCGCGACACCGCCTCGATCGAGAGGTTGGCCATCGCGGCGCCGGCGTCGACCGCGGAGTACCGCGCGGTGTTCTCGTCGGGACCCTCGTCGGCGCACAGCAGAATCAGCGCCGCCGCGGCGTGTGCGTAGTAGTTACCCCGGTTGAGCAGGCCGGACAGGGTGCCGAAGGCTTCGTCGCTGCGGCGGCTGACGATGAATCGCACCGGTTGACGACGACCCCAGGTGGCAGCCCACCGCGCGGCCTCGAGAAGTGCTTTCAGGTCGCGTTCGGCCAGCTCGGCGGTGGGGTCGAAAGCGCGTGGACTCCAGCGGGCCGCGATAGGGCCGAGAATCGGGACGCAGGTGTCGGCGGTCCGGTCGGTGGGCACGGCGACGTGGCTCGCGGAGTCGTCAGCAGGCACAGCGGGCATGCCCAGGGACAGTACCGGCGGGATTATCCAGGTGCATCCAGCCTTTATCCTTGGTGAGATCTCTCCCAGAGTTCCGATCTTGTGCCCCACGAGTTCGGATCTGGTTCCCAACGGTTGCGAAACGGTATTGAAAGGCTGAGTAGTGGCGCTCGTCGTGCAGAAGTACGGCGGATCCTCGGTGTCCGGTGCCGAGCACATCCGCCGCGTGGCCGGGCGCATCGTCGAGACCAAGAATGCGGGCAACGACGTCGTCGTCGTGGTCTCTGCGATGGGCGACACGACCGACGAACTGCTCGACCTCGCCAAGAAAGTCTGCCCGGCCCCGCCGGCCCGCGAACTCGACATGCTGTTGACCGCCGGCGAACGCATCTCCAACGCGCTCGTCGCGATGGCGATCGAATCGCTCGGCGCCCAGGCTCGGTCGTTCACGGGTTCGCAAGCGGGGGTCATCACCACTGGAACCCACGGCAACGCCAAGATCATCGACGTCACCCCGGGTCGGCTGCGTCAGGCACTCGATGACGGCCAGATCGTGCTGGTCGCGGGATTCCAGGGTGTCAGCCAAGACACCAAGGACGTCACCACTCTCGGTCGCGGCGGTTCCGACACCACTGCAGTGGCCGTCGCCGCCGCGTTGAAGGCCGACGTATGTGAGATCTACACCGACGTCGACGGCGTCTTCACCGCCGATCCGCGCATCGTCGCCAATGCGCGCCGGCTGGACACCGTGTCTTTTGAGGAGATGCTGGAGATGGCGGCCGCAGGGGCCAAGGTGCTCATGCTGCGCTGCGTGGAGTACGCCCGCCGCTTCGACCTGCCCATCCACGTCCGGTCGTCCTACAGCGACAACCGCGGCACACTCGTCAAAGGATCGATGGAGGACATTCCCATGGAAGACGCCATCCTCACCGGTGTTGCACACGACCGTGGCGAAGCCAAGGTGACGGTCGTCGGGGTGCCCGACGTTCCGGGCTACGCCGCCCAGGTGTTCCGCGCGTGCGCCGACGCCGACGTGAATATCGACATGGTGCTGCAGAACATCTCGAAGGTCGAGGACGGCAAGACCGACATCACGTTCACCTGTACTCGGGACAGTGGTCCGGGAGCCGTGGAAAAACTGACCTCACTGCAGGACGAGATCGGATTCACCCGGGTGCTCTACGACGACCGCATCGGCAAGGTGTCCCTGATCGGGGCCGGGATGCGCAGCCATCCAGGCGTGACCGCCACATTCTGCGAGGCGTTGGCAAACGCGGGTATCAATATCGACCTGATCTCAACGTCCGAGATCAGGATTTCGGTACTGATCAAGGACACTGAGCTCGACGGCGCGGTTGTCGCGCTGCACGAGGCTTTCGGGCTTGGTGGTGATGAGGAAGCCGTCGTGTACGCGGGAACCGGACGATGACAGGGCGAGCGAAGCGACGGGGAGTAATTACAGGGCGAGCGAAGCGACGGGGAGAAATTACAGGGCGAGCGAAGCGACGGGGAGAAATTGCATGACCCGTATCGGAGTTATCGGAGCAACCGGCCAGGTCGGCCAGGTGATGCGAACATTGTTGGCAGAGCGCGACTTTCCGGCGACCGAGGTGAGGTTCTTCGCCTCCGCGCGGTCTGCAGGCAAGAAGCTGGAGTTCCGCGGCCAGGAAATCGAGGTCGAGGACTCCGAGACTGCTGACCCCACCGGCCTGGACATCGCGCTGTTTTCCGCCGGTGCGACGATGTCGCGGGTTCAGGCGCCGCGGTTCGCGGCCGCCGGTGCGGTAGTGATCGACAATTCGTCGGCGTGGCGTAAGGATCCAGGCGTCCCGTTGGTGGTGTCGGAAGTGAACTTCGCGAGGGATGTCGGCAACCGCGCCCGGTCCTTGCCGAAGGGCATTATCGCGAACCCGAACTGCACGACTATGGTCGCGATGCCGGTGCTCAAGTCGTTGCATGATGCAGCCGGACTCGTTCGGATGATCGCCACTACCTATCAAGCGGTTTCGGGCAGTGGGCTGGCGGGTGTAGAGGAGCTTTTCGGGCAGGCGACGGCGGTGGTCCAGGGCAGTCAATCGCTGGTGCACGACGGCGGCGCGGTGGAATTCCCGGCGCCCAGGAAGTACGTCGCGCCGATCGCGTTCAACGTCGTTCCGGTGGCCGGTGCACTCGTCGACGACGGGTCCGGTGAGACGGATGAGGATCAGAAGCTGCGAAATGAAAGCCGCAAGATCCTCGACATTCCCGAACTCGCGGTGTCGGGCACGTGCGTGCGGGTTCCGGTCTACACGGGGCATTCGCTGTCGCTGAATGTGGAGTTCGCCCGACCGCTGTCGGTGTCGCAGGCGGTGCAGCTTCTCGCCCGCGCTCCCGGGGTGAAGCTGGTGGACGTGCCGACGCCGCTGGCAGCTGCGGGCGCCGACGACTCGCTGGTCGGCAGAATTCGTCAAGACCCCGGTGTGAAGGATGGTCGCGGGCTCGCGCTGTTCGTTTCTGGAGACAATCTGCGAAAAGGCGCTGCGCTGAACACCATTCAGATTGCAGAGCTGTTGGCAGCCGAGCTCTGACCTTGCCCCGAGCTCTGCGCACGGAGTTGCGTCGAAACTGGATTCGAACTGGCCTTTATTCGAGGTTTCTCTGCTGGAGCACGGTTTCGACAGTAATTCTGCACGCTGCGCCCACCGCCATGGCGACGCCTTTCGAGCTGCCGCCGCTACAGCCTGGTCAGGTCGTGCGCGTCGGTCCGGCGGCGGGTACGGGCACGCCGACTGGCGAGTACGGCATCGGGGCGACGGATTTGTGCGAGTTCATGGAGTTCCCCGAGCAGATCCTGCAGGTGTGTGGAGACAGTTTTCGCGGCCAGGGCGTGGGCTTCGGCGGTTGGTTCTCGCCGATCGCGCTTCATGTCGAGGGCGACTCGCTCGACGACCCGGCCGGTGTCCGCTATGACGGTGTCACCGGCATCAACACGCCGTTGCTGGCAGACCCAGCCCCGCCAGGGGCGTCACAATTGCCCGCGGGTGTCGTTGAGATCAACCGCGAGAATTATCTACTGGTCACGACCACCAAGGATCTCCGTCCTCAGGCTTCACGCCTGGTCAAAGCTGTTCCGGGGAGAGGCAACTGGGCCACAGTGCCGGGGTCAGAGCGCGACGCCGACTACGCGGGAGGTCGGCAGTCGCAGATCAGCGGCTACTACGACCCGATCCCAACCCCCGAGTCCGAGACCGGCTGGGTCTACCTGGTGGCGAACAACTTCGATCGCAGCGCGCCGGTAGTGCTGTACCGAGTCGCACCGCAGTCGTTTGTCGACCGGGCCGCCTGGCAGGGCTGGTCCAACACCCGGGGCTGGGGGCATGAGCCGACGCCGTTGTGGGGTGACTGGGTGGGAGAGATGAGCGTGCGCCAGATCGATGGCAGGACGGTGCTTTCGTACTTCAACGCGAGCACCGGAAATATGGAGATTCGTGTCGCCAACGCTCCGACGGGGCTCGGCACCGCGCCCGTGACGACGGTCGTTTACGCCTCAGACTGGCCCGATCCAGTTGAGCATCTGCCGCCACCTGAGATCAATCGGCTCGCGCAGCCCTACGGCGGCTACATCTCACCGGGCTCCACACCCGAAGCAGTAAGGGTGTTCGTCAGCCAGTGGAACACCGGGCTCCGCGGCGGCGCTCCCTACCGGGTGATCCAATTCGCGGTGAACCCGCTGCTGCCGTGAGCTATCTGTCGAAGATTAAGTCGATCAGGTTGTACCCGGTTGGGTCACCGGGCAACGTCCATGCGAAACCCTGCAGAACGATGATGGCCACGACGTTGGCTGCGACGAGGGCGATGAAGATCCACACGACGATCGTCGAGATCAGTCGCGGCTTGCTCTTCGGTGCCGGGGCCGCCGGGATCCCTTTCGGCATCAGCATCAACATCGCGCCGCAATAGATCATCACGATCGCGAAAGTGATCAGGGCCCAGGTGTAGAGGTGGAGTCCGAGGACCGGGTCACCATAGCCGGGGTCGCCCGGCATGATGTGCAGCGCGATTTGGCGCAGCGAGACGGTGGAGCCGGCAAGAGCCCCGACCAGGCCCATGCCCAGTCCCTGGGCGTACCGCGAGGCGGTCAGCGCGCCACGGCGGGCCTGCATGATGACGAACATCGCACCCAGCGAACAGAGGAACATTCCGTAGCGCTGCAGCATGCACAACGGGCAGGGAAATTCACCCAAACTGAATTGAACGAAGAACGCGCTGAGGAAGACCACGCTGTAGCCCAGCAGCCAGACGTGCAGGCCCCAGAATGCGATGAACCCCCAGACGCCACGTCCGGGCATCGAAGAATCTTCCGAACTCGGCGGGCCACCCGCACCGACCGTGTCCCGCTCCGTATCGACAGCCACTAGAAGCTCAGGTCCAGAACGGAGTCGGCGTGGTAACGGAAGAGGCCTAGCATCGCCACCACTCCGACCAGCCAGAGACTGATGATCAGGCCGCGCGACGCGCCCCGCCATATCAGCAGCGCGATGCTGAACAGAAGGATCATTATCAGAATGTCCACCCCGGAATGCTAGTTCTGAATCGGTGCCGGCGCGGCTGAGATCGCACATCTGTCGGGCGCGGAAAATACTGGACACGACGATCCGACTATCTGAAAAGGTCCGTGGCAAAGAAAACAACCGCTGCCGATTGTGACGGAGACCACTCCAGTACGGGGCCTGCGCAGCTCGGTCACCCATTGGGCACTGCCCAATGAAGTGGTCCGCCGGTATCCACCAGCTAATCAGCGACCAGCAGCTATCGCCTCGGGCCGGCCTCCTGGTCTACGATTCGTCGAAGGTGGGCAACCTGGGGTGGCAACGCGGGGATTTTCGATCTGCGGCGCCGCGTCGAGGGTACGAATCAACCCCATCGACCGGCATGTATAAGAAATTCGCTTATTTGGCCTTAGTCTGTACGTGTGAGTCGGGAATCAAGTGTCGCCGATGGCCGGGGGGCCACGTTGACGATCGATGACTATCTCGACGAAGACGGCCACATCATTCTTCCGCCAGGCGTGACGCTGATGACCCACCTGGAACGCAACGTCGCGGAACTGGATGACGCCGCGGCGTACCGATACCTGGACTATGCGCAAGACCCGGCCGGATGCCCGGTAGAACTGTCATGGAACCGGCT